>NZ_JAKRDR010000010.1:0-91649 GCF_022345765.1 Corynebacterium nasorum
GGCACACACCAACCAACAAACCATTAAGCCTGCTGGCAGACAAACCAATCAACACACAACCATGCACACAAAAAATAAAAAGTACATTGGCACACTATTGAGTTCTCAAACATCACCACCAACCAACAAAAAATTAACTTCCCGTTAACCTCTCATCGGCAGCCCGTACAAACTTACTCAACTCAAAGAACAAAATCAAATCATCAAACAAAGTCCGCACAAAATGTCACCATCAAGTAACCTCCCGGCAACCTCTCGGCGACTTGAATTAATGTAGTCCACCACAACCAAACAACACAAATCCCCAGCACACTACGGAAAACTGTGTACTGGGGACGTCGTTAAAAGAGCTCTTCTTCTTGAGTTCTTTCGATCGTGGCGCCGAGACGCTGCAGGTTTTCTACAAAATTCGGATAACCGCGGTCGATGTGGAAAACATCGTGAACCGTAGTGGTCTCATCCGCACACAACGCAGAAAGCACCAAGCCCGCACCTGCGCGGATATCGGAGCTCCATACGTGAGTAGAAGACAGCCGCTCTTTGCCACGGACTACTACATGGTGGCCGTCAACCTGGGCGTCGGCACCCAGGCGCAGCATTTCATCTACAAAACGGAAGCGGGATTCAAAGACATTCTCTGTAATGACCGTCGTTCCGTCCGCAATGGCGGAGATGCCAATGGCCATAGGCTGCAAATCAGTAGGGAACCCCGGAAATGGCAGGGTCTGGTAGTCCACCGCCTGCGGGCGCTGATCCATGCGCACGCGGAAGCCGTTCTCATAGGTTTCCAGTTCGGCACCGGCGGACTTCAGCTTTTCCAGTGGCAGGTGCAGGTGGCGCGGCGAGATACCTCCCACCGTGATGTCCCCCTGAGTCATGGCGGCGGCATATGCCCATGTACCTGCCACGATGCGGTCACCGATAACCTCGTGCTGGGTGGGCTGCAGCTTATCGACGCCCCGGATAGTCACCACCGAGCTTCCTTCACCTTCGATATCGGCACCCATGGACTTGAGCATGGTGCACAGATCGACGATTTCGGGCTCACGAGCCGCATTATGCAGAACGGTTTCCCCCTCAGCGAGAACCGCGGCGGTGAGGATGTTTTCGGTTGCACCCACCGACGGGAAATCAAGGCGAATATTCGCACCACGTAGGTGGGTGGCTTCTGCCACGACGGCACCGTGCTCAATACGGGTGGTCGCGCCCAGCTTTTCCAAGCCCGTCTGGTGCATATCGAGCGGACGGGAACCAATCGCGTCACCTCCGGGCAGCGCTACCTTGGCGTGACCACAGCGGGAGGTCAGGGGCCCGAGCACGCAAACGGAAGCACGGAACTGGCGGACTGCATCAAAATCCGCATTAGATTGGGGCTGCGCGGGAGTAGTAATCCGGACTTCAGAGCCCTCGATTACTACCTCGCAGCCGAGCCCCTCGAGAACCTTTTTCATGAGGGGGACGTCCAGAATTTCTGGGCAGTTGGTCAGCGTCGTAGTGCCCTCCGCCAGCAAGGATGCGGCCATGAGCTTTAAGACGCTATTTTTTGCGCCATCTACTTTGACGGTGCCCTCTAAGCGGGCACCGCCGGAAACAATAAACTGATCTTTCACAACTGCCTACGCTACCGGTTCTTAAGGCAACGCGCCGATGCGACGGGCGGCATTGACCGCCTCGTAGCGGGTGTGCGCACCGAGTTTACGCATTACCGAGCGCAGATAAGACTTCACAGTTTCTGCGCCGATTCCCATTTCCTCAGCCGCTTCCACGTTGGTGTGCCCCAGGGCCACACAAGAGAGAACGTCGAGCTCGCGGGCGGAGAGCTTAGTGGATTGCTTCACGCGCACCGGAGAGACCATCTGGTCACATAGCGTCTCCAGTTCCTTGCGCAGCTCCTCGTCTTCCACGCGGTTAGCCAGCATGCGCAGCTTGGAGTGGGTGGAGCGTACCTGTTCCCACTCAGCACCGTTCATAACGTGGCCGCGGGCGGCCCCGCCTTTAGATCCATCGGCGCGGCGCATCGCGGAATTTACAGCTAGGTCCTGCTCAAGAGTGCGCGCGGTCATCGTCACTTCTTCGATGACCTTGTCGCCCAGGCGAACTGGGGAATGCACTCCCACGTAGAGGACGCCGCGGATTTCGCGCTGGACCGTGACGGGCACAGCCACGATGGAGTGCAGGCCCTCATCTTGGATTACGCGGTCATTCTCGTGCGAGATGGTAGTAGCACGAGTGTAATCGGATACGCCTACCGCGCGGCGAGTGCTGACCACTCGCCCACCCACACCAACGCCGGAGTCAATGATCAGATTCTGCAGCGCTGGGGTACGTAGCCCTACCCACTGCGTAATCTGCAAGCGATTGTCTGGCAGCAGCGTGGCATACATCGTCACCGGAATACCTGTAGCGGTTTTCAGGGACGATAACGCCGCGCGTACGGATTCTTCATCATCTTTGAGGCGATGCGACTCCATGAGACTCTTTCCTCGTCGGGGGTAACCAAGCAGGTGTACCCGTCTTCCCCCCGGGAATTTGGGGGCCAGCGGGCAACTGAGTGGAAGTATAGACAGCATGTGGGGGTAATTCGAAATCGCCCCTGGCTTATCCGGTGTTGTAATCCCACATGGAATGCCCGAATGCCCAGTCTAGAATTTATATACTGATTGGTCTACTTGTGTAGTGTACCCTTGCGTTGTACACGATTTGAATCCAAATCCGATTCCCAAAGGAGTCAATACAATGGCTGTCTACAACAACATTATGGAAACCATCGGCGGTACCCCGTTGGTCCGCCTAAACCGTCTTACCGAGGGCAAGGGTGCAACCGTGCTTGCCAAGGTTGAATCCTTTAACCCCGCTAACTCCGTGAAAGACCGCATCGGCAAGGCCATCGTTGAGGCCGCTGAGAAGTCTGGTCAGCTCAAGCCGGGCGGCACCATCGTGGAAGCCACGTCCGGCAATACCGGCATTGCCTTGGCTCTGGCCGGCGCCACTTTGGGCTACAAGGTCATCTTGACCATGCCGGAGACCATGTCCAACGAGCGCAAGGTACTGCTGCGCGCCTACGGCGCAGAGATTGTGCTGACCCCAGGTGCGGCGGGCATGCAGGGCGCCGTCGACAAGGCGAATGAAATCGTCGCCGAGAACGACAACGCAATCCTGGCTGCACAGTTCGCCAACGAAGCAAACCCGAAGATGCACGAGGAGACCACCGGCCCGGAGATCTGGGAAGACGCCGAGGGCAAGGTTGATGCCTTCGTTGCTGGTGTAGGCACCGGCGGCACCGTTACCGGTGTAGGTCGCTTCCTGAAGTCCAAGAACCCGGACCTGCACTTGGCCGCCGTCGAGCCGTCCGACTCCCCTGTCCTGTCTGAAGGCCACGCTGGCCCGCACAAGATCCAGGGCATCGGCGCCAACTTCGTTCCTGAGGTACTTGACCGCGAGCTTCTCGACGAAGTCTTTACCGCCACCACCGAGGAGTCCATTAAGGCCTCCCGCGACCTGGCCACACAGGAAGGCCTGCTGGTAGGCATTTCCGCCGGCGCTAACGTCTCTGCAGCTTTGAAGCTGGCAGAGCGCCCAGAGTTTGAGGGCAAGACCATCGTGGTTGTCCTGCCGGACTTCGGTGAGCGCTACGTCTCCACCATCCTCTTCGAGGACATCCGCGAGGCTTAAATCACTTCGGTTGAATAAAAGCACCCGCCAACCTTGGCGGGTGCCTTTTTTATGCCAGTACTATGTGAGCATGAACATTATGAGCTACATCCGTGAAGACTTAGCGAATGCAAGAGATCACGATCCAGCCGCTCGCGGCGACGTCGAAAATGCAATAGTGTACTCCGGCCTCCACGCGGTGTGGTCTCATCGCATTTCCCACTGGATGTGGAAGCGCGGCCTACGCGGGCCCGCGCGCATATTAGCGCAAATTAACCGCTTCTTTACCGGCGTGGAAATCCACCCGGGCGCCACTATCGGTCGCCGCTTCTTTATTGACCACGGCATGGGCATCGTCATCGGTGAAACCGCCGAGATTGGCGATGGCGTCATGCTTTACCACGGTGTCACCCTCGGTGGCCAGGTGCTTACCCAGACCAAGCGCCACCCCACCATCGAGGACAATGTAGTCATCGGCGCAGGCGCTAAGGTACTCGGCCCTATCACGATCGGTGAGGGATCGGCCATTGGCGCCAATGCCGTAGTGACGAAGGACGTGCCCGCCGAACATATCGCGGTGGGCATCCCGGCCAAGAACCGCCCACGCAATCCAAATGAGCGCATCAAGCTGGTCGACCCCGACTACTACATCTAAATTCTCTCCTAGCGGCCCACAGGCACTTGTGGGCCGCTTTTTATATGCCTTCTGGGCGCAGCAGGTCGCGGTATTCGGGGTTCTTTTCTATAAAGTGTGCCACGGCGGAGCAGGAAGCGATGACTTGCTTGCCGACGCCCCGGGCATCGTCAAGCGCTGCCTCAATCAACGGCGCGGACAGTCCTTGGCCGCGGAACGCATCCTTGATGACCGTGTGGTTGAACTCGCGGGTATCGCCCGCGTCTACGTAGTAGCAAGCACCCGCCTCAGTGCCATCCACGGTCAGCACGTAGCGGGATTTATCGGTCTGGTGTGCAATAGCGTGTTCCATGCACCTATACTAAAGCAAAAATGGCCCCTCTAAAGAGGAGCCATTATTGTGGCCAGAGCCAGGATCGAACTGGCGACCCCACACTTTTCAGGCGTGTGCTCTACCGACTGAGCTATCTGGCCAGAAACCCGAAGGTTTCGGCGACCTTGACGGGACTTGAACCCGCGACCTCCGCCGTGACAGGGCGGCGCGCTAACCAACTGCGCCACAAGGCCATTTTAAATTATGTGTGCTCTCTGGCACGGATAGTTACTTTACAGAAGACTCCCAACACTCACCAAATCAGCACGTCATAACACTATTCGGGAGCCTGAAGAGGATCGCTTCCTCCTAATTTCATCTCAAAGCGCTCATAGTCTTCCAGTGCGGCAAAGTGTCGCGAGTAAAGGTCGCAATCTCGGTCCACATAGCCATACAGGGCCGGAGCAACATCTACAATGTGGCGCAACTTCAGCTCTTCATACTCTTGCTCGTGAGCTCGGTTAGCAACCTTGTGGTGCGCCTCCTCCTCAGAATCTGCGTAGACGAGGAAGAAGTCTTCCCGGTAGAAATTACCACGCTCCGAATCCTGCGACACGAGCTCAAAGACGACAATCCCTACGTATGGTTCCACAGTGCTGACCCTCCTAATTCCTTAGTTGGCGCCAGCGTACCAAAACAAAAAGCAGCAATCGTAGAAACGATTGCTGCTTTTTCTGCGACCTTGACGGGACTTGAACCCGCGACCTCCGCCGTGACAGGGCGGCGCGCTAACCAACTGCGCCACAAGGCCAATCGAATATTAAATTCGTACCAACACTTTCATGTTGGTACCCCCAACGGGATTCGAACCCGTGCCGCTGCCGTGAAAGGGCAGTGTCCTAGGCCGCTAGACGATGGGGGCCCGTCGCGCTATGGCGACCTCTAGAAATATACTGGAGACCTCACCTAGTTACAAAATCGCTCCCCCAGAAAGATTAGGAACCATGTCTGACCAGCATCAAACGTGCTCCTGTCACGAGCCACACGTGCACGGATATAACGCAGATTCACAAAGTAAAGATCGCTACCTCGCACGGCTCAAACGTATCGAGGGCCAAACACGCGGCATCCATCGCATGATCGAGGAAGACCAATATTGCATTGACATTATTACCCAGATTTCGGCCGTGAAGTCAGCGCTAGAAAATGTCTCACTCGCGCTCCTAGAAGACCATATCGAGCACTGCGTGGCCGGTGCTGCCGCCGAGGACGGCGAAGTGGCCACGGAGAAGCTAGAAGAGGCTATGCGCGCCATCAAGAAGATGGTGAAAAACTAAAAGGAGCCACCCGATAAGGTGGCTCCCGTTGTGGGCCCTGTGGGGATCGAACCCACGACCTGCGGATTAAAAGTCCGTAGCTCTACCAACTGAGCTAAAGGCCCAACGTCGTTACATCTTAGCTTGCGACATTTGCAAAGTCCTAATTAGGGGGCGTCGGCAAGCGAAAGGCGCCCAGCTCACCACTGAGCGCCCGCCAGGACACAGTTAGATTAGCCGCGCATATCGCCCTTTTCCATGAAGTTCACCTGGAAGTCGAAGGCGGTCTTCAAATCGTGCGGGGTGTGCTGGAACTTGTTTTCCTTGGCACGCTTGAAGTAGTCCTCCAGCAGCGGACGGTAGTCCGGGTGAGCGACAGAGATAACCTTCTCCACGCGCTCCTTCGGAGCCAGTCCGCGCAGGTCAGCTACTCCATACTCGGTAATGATGACCATGGTGTCGTGCTCGGTGTGGTCTGTGTGAGACACGAAAGGAACCAGCGCGGAAATGGCGCCATCCTTGGCCACGGACGGCGAGACGAAGGTGGAGATATAGGCGTTGCGGGTGAAGTCACCCGAGCCACCGGTGCCGTTCATGATTCGGGAGCCGGAGACGTTGGTGGAGTTGATATTGCCGTAAATATCGGCCTCAATCATGCCATTGGAAGAAATCAGGCCAACGCGGCGAATGACCTCTGGGTGATTGGAGACCTGCTGTGGGCGAAGAATGATGTGCTTGCGGTAGCGCTCTGCCTCCGCGTTCATCTTCTCGGCATACTCCGGGGAAAGGGCAAAGGAGGTAGCAGAGGCCATGGTCATCTTGCCGGCATCAATAAGATCAAGCATGCCATCCTGGATAACCTCGGTGTAGGCCTGGATATTTTCAAACTTGGAATCCAGGAGGCCAGCCATCACGGCATTTGGCACGTTGCCCACGCCGGACTGCATGATGAACTTGTCATACTCAAGGCGGCCGGCAGCCACCTCACCCTCAAGGAACTCGATGAAGTTTGCAGCGATCTTTTCCGAGATCTCGTCCGGCTCCTTAAACGGCGCGTTGCGGTCGGGGGCATCGGTCTTGACCACTGCGACCACCTTCTCCTCCGGCACCTCCATGTAGGTGGTACCGATGCGGTCACCCGGCTTGGTGATAGGGATAGGCTGACGGTTCGGCAGCTTTTCAATGCGGTAGATATCGTGCATGCCCTCGAGGTTGATGGACTGCCACTCATTAATCTCGATGATGATCTTATCCGCAGCCTCAATGTATTCGAGGTTATTGCCCACGGCGGAGGACGGGACGACGTGGCCTTCCTCGGTGATGCGCACAGCCTCGATGATGGCTACCTGGAAATCACCGTAGAAGCCCTCCTCTACCTGCTGGCCAGAGTGAGACAGGTGAATGTCCTGGTAGAGCGCGGTGCCGTCATTGAACTGCTTACGCAAGGTGGGATCGGAGTTATAAGGAGAGCGGAAGCGAATCGCCTCAGCTTCCGCGAGGACGCCATCGCAATCCGGAGCAGTAGAGGCACCAGAGAAGACATCGATCTTAAATTCCTCGCCCTTTTCGTGCAGGGCCTTGGCCTTTTCTGCAATGGCAGTAGGCAAGCCCTTAGGGTAGCCAGCGCCGGTAAAGCCGGAAATGCCTACGCGATCACCGTGGTTTACGTGCTGAGCAGCCTCTTCTGCCGAAACTACGAGCTTTTGAAACGGGGCATACGCGATTCTTTCGGACAAGGGTAATCCTCCTTCATCGAGAGACTAGCCAAAATAACGGCCGTCCTAATTAGTTACACAGACCACATTAGCGAATCTTTGCAAGATTTCCACCACATTTGTGTGACCCCCACCCCATAAAACGGAAATAAGGAACGCCACCACTGTGGCCCTAGTTGCTATTTTGGCCCGTCAACTAGCACAATTGGGGCGTGAATTTGCGCATTGGACACTACGATCTCTCCTCCCCCGTCATCCTCGCCCCGATGGCGGGGGTAACCAACGTTGCCTTCCGCACGTTGTGCCGCGAGCAGGAATTGGCGCGCACTGGCACGGTTTCCGGCCTCTACGTCTGTGAGATGGTCACCGCCCGCGCGCTAGTAGAGCGCAATGAAAAGACGCTGCACATGACAACCTTTGCTCCGCAGGAGGATCCCCGATCACTGCAGATTTATACGGTGGATCCGGAATATACTTACAAGGCAGCAAAGATGATCGTGGACGAGAACTTGGCGGACCACATTGATATGAACTTTGGCTGCCCGGTTCCCAAGGTGACCCGTCGCGGCGGTGGATCCGCTTTGCCTTATAAGCGACGCCTCTTTGGCAATATTGTCTCCGCCGCCGTCAAAGCTACTGAGGGCACCGACATCCCAGTAACGGTAAAGATGCGCGTAGGCATTGACGATGAACACCATACGCATCTTGATGCGGGGCGCATCGCCGTCGAATCCGGCGCCGCCGCCGTTACCTTGCATGGCCGTACCGCCGCCCAGCGCTATTCCGGTGAAGCACGGTGGGACGAGATCGCCCGACTAAAAGAGCACCTAGCAGACACTGGAGTCCCGGTTTTGGGCAACGGCGATATCTTCCGCGCCGAGGATGCGCGCCGCATGATGGAACAGACCGGTTGCGACGGCGTGCAGGTCGGGCGCGGCTGCCTCGGCCGCCCGTGGCTCTTTGCGGAGCTCGGCGCTGCCCTTCGCGGCGAGTCCATCCCAGCTGAGCCCACCCTGGGTGAGGTTACCCAGGTTATTCTCCGCCACGCAGAGCTACTCGCAGAGCACGATGGCGAGGATAATGCTTCCCGCGACATTCGCAAACACATTGGCTGGTACCTGCGCGGCTTCCCAGTCGGCGGCCAAGTACGCGCGGGCTTGGCCAAGGTGGATTCCCTCGACGCACTGCGAGAGCTCCTAGCCCCATGGGCAGATTCCGACGCCTTGGCTGCCGACGCCGACGGTGCCCGAGGCCGCCAAGGTTCGCCTTCCAAGGTGGCATTGCCAGATGGCTGGCTCGACGATCCGGAGGATGAATGCGTTCCCGTCGCCGCAGATATTATGAATTCCGGCGGTTAACCTTATTAGGGCATCAGAGCACCCTGGGGTATATAGGTATCGTGCATTTATCTTCCACTTAAGTTGCGCGGGAATGGAAAGTTTTCGCTATTATTTCTGGCATGCGTGCTGCCTACAGGGAACACTTAAACAACTTCTCCCATGACCTCATCGTCATGTGCGATACCGTGCGCACCATCATGGATAATGCCTCACAGGCACTAATCCAGGGCGTTTTGGAATCAGCCGAAGAAGCTCTCACTATGACTGAGGAGCTCGATGAGATCCGCACTCGATGCTCGGAGCGCGCCGTAAAACTTTTAGCACTAGAAAACCCCATGGCGCAGGATCTCCGCCAAGTTGTCTCTTCCATCTATATCGTGGAAGACCTCTACCGAATGGGAAAACTTGCCCAACACATCGCGGATTCCGCACGCCGCCGCCACCCCGATCCCGTGGTGCCTGCGAACTACATGGGCTACTTTGAGGAGCTGTACCGTCTCACTGAAGAGATGGGTTCTGTGCTGCACAATATTCTCGTTACTCCCGACGCGGATCTATCCGTGAACCTTCGCGCCGATGACGACGCCGTGGACGATATCAACTCTCATCTTTTGCGCCTCCTGACCCAGCGCGAGTGGGAAGGATCCGTCCGAGAGGCAGTGGAGACCTCGCAGATTACGCGCTATTACGAGCGCTATGCCGACCACTGCGTTTCGGTTGCCGGCCACATTATCTATTTGATCACTGGGCTGCTGCCCCACGACTATGCCAAGAAGCTAGAAGAGAGCAAGAAGGACGCGGAGTTCGAGGCCCGTATGGCCGAGCTGGAGCGTCAGTTCCGCCGCTAAGGAATAAAAACTAAGAAACGGGCCGGTTCGAATGAACCGGCCCGTTTTCTCGGACAATCTCTCTACTCTTTAGCCAAAGCGGCCAGAGATATAATCCTCGGTCTCCTTCTGGGAAGGATTCTCGAAGATCTTGGTGGTGTCATCGAACTCCACCAGGTGACCCGGCTTGCCGGTTGCTTCCAGGGAGAAGAAGCCGGTCTTATCGGACACACGGGCTGCCTGCTGCATATTGTGGGTCACGATGACGATGGTGAAGTTTTCCTTCAGCTCGTGGATAAGGTCCTCCACGGCGAGGGTGGAAATCGGGTCTAGGGCGGAACAAGGCTCGTCCATGAGCAGCACCTCTGGCTCCACGGCGATGGCGCGGGCGATGCACAGACGCTGCTGCTGACCACCCGAGAGGCCGCCGCCCGGCTTGTCCAGGCGGTCCTTGACCTCGTCCCACAGGTTGGCGCCGCGCAAGGACTTCTCCGCGACTTCCTTGAGCTTCTTCTTGTTCTTTTCACCGGAAAGCTTGAGGCCAGCCACAACATTGTCCTCAATGGACATCGTGGGGAACGGGTTAGCCTTCTGGAAGACCATGCCGATGGTGTTGCGTACGGATACTGGATCAACCTTTGGTCCGTAGATATTGGTGCCATCGAGCAGGATTTCACCCTTTACCGAGGCGCCGGGAATGACCTCGTGCATACGGTTGATGGTGCGCAGCACGGTGGACTTACCGCAGCCGGAAGGGCCGATGAATGCGGTCACGGCCTGGGCCGGGATCTGCATATTCACGTTCTGCACGGCGTGGAAGTCGCCGTAGAAAATGTTCACGTCATTGAGCGCGAGCTTAGACATTTGGGAGTTTCTCCTCTAGCAAGTGTATGGCGGAATCGAGTGTTACGGCGTTTTACTTCTTAACCGAGAACTTTGCGGACACGATGCGGGCCGCAATATTGAGGACGGCGATGAGGATAACCAGCGTCAAAGCTGCACCCCAAAGCTTGTCCAGCACGGCTGGCTGAGCGCCGGCCTTGTACATATCCAGCATCATCAACGGGAGCGAAGACTGAGATCCCTTGAAAGCGTCCCAGTTGATGACGGAGGAGGAACCAACCAAGACCAACACCGGCGAAGACTCGCCCATCACGCGGGCAATCGCCAGCATGATACCGGTGACGATGCCGGACAGGGCGGTAGGCAGAACAATACGGGCGATGGTCTTCCACTTTGGTACACCGAGCGCGTAGGACGCCTCGCGCAAGTCCATTGGGACCACGCGCAGCATCTCTTCGGTATTGCGCACCACAATCGGAATCATCAGCAGTACCAGGGACAGCGCCACGGCGAAGCCGGAGCGGCCGAAACCGAAGAGGGTGATCCACATGGCGAAGATGAACAGAGCCGCAACAATGGACGGCACACCAGACAGGATGTCCACCATAAAGGTGGTGACGCGGCCAAGCCATCCACCCTTGGAGTACTCCACCAGGTAAATAGCGGTGAAGATACCGATGGGAATGGAGATGACGGAAGCCAAAATGGTTTGGACGAAAGTACCCACGATTGCGTGGGCAGCACCGCCGCCAGCCGAGCTATTCATGATGCCGCGCTGGGAGGCGGTCCACCACTCAGGGTTGAGGATTACGCCACTACCGCGGGCGATGAGTTCCCACAGAACCCACACCAGCGGGACCATAGCCAAAATCATTGCGCCCCAGACCACTGCAGTGGCGATGTTATTGGTCATCTTGCGGGAGCCGGAGATGTCTAGGAATGTCGCGCCGCCTTGGGAGGCAGGCTTGGCATTAGTTGTCGTAGTCATTGATCCTCCCCTCCTTACTTATTCTTCACGATGGCGCGGGCAATGGCGTTGACCACGAAGGTCAGCAAGAACAGCATGAGGCCAGCGGCGATATAAGCACCAGCGCGCATCTCGTTACCGAACTCGGCGGATGCCAGGGCGATGGCCGTGGCGAAGGTCGTGCCGCCGTCGAAAAGCGAGAAGCGGAAGTCAATCAGCGGGGAGACGACCATGTATAGCGCCATGGTCTCACCCAGCGCACGGCCCAAGCCGAGCATGGAGCCTGCGATATAGCCGGACATGCCGAATGGCAGGACGGTCATGCGGATAACTTCCCAACGGGTAGCGCCCAGCGCCAAAGCGGATTCCACCTGGCCTGGAGGGGTCTGCACGAAGACCTCGCGGGCGGTGGCCGCGATGATCGGCAGAATCATCACGGCGAGCACGATGCCACCGGTAAACAAGTTACGGCCAGTTGCAAAAGACGGCGAGTTATCGAAGACATGGAAGAGGAAGAAGCCACCGGCCCAAGACTCCATCCAGGAGTAGAAGCCGGATAGCGCCGGGCCGAGAACCTGCCAGCCCCACAGACCATAAACAATGGAAGGAACCGCAGCGAGCATGTCCACCAGGAAGCCGAGAGGCTTGACCAAGCGGGCAGGCGCGTAGTTGGACAGGAAGATGGCAATGGCCAGGGCCACCGGCATAGCCAGCAGGAGGGCGAAGACGGAGATAAGGACGGTGGTACCGAACATGGTCGGGATACCGAACTTCATCGCAGAAGTATCGGTGGTCTCCCAACGGCCACCATAGGTAAAGAAGCCCAAGATGCCGCCGTCGTTGACTCCCAGGGCGGGAACTGCACGCCACAGCAGGAAGGCGGCAATAGCCGCAATCATGACGGTAATAAGTGTTGCCGAAGCAGTGGACAGGAACTCAAAGACACGATCGCCTGGGCGCTTTACGCCGCTATTGGAGCTGGTGGTAGCTACCTCTTCGTGTCCGCTGGTGGAGACTCGCTCGGCAGCGGTGATATTCGCGTCCGCCTGCTCTGGAGCCGTGGTGAGATTATTGTCTGCCATGAGACTGTTAATCCTTTTCAGCGTTGAAAATGGAAAATATCGTTACATACCTGCGCCCCCAAAGCGCGAATCGTGTGCGGCAGTGGGGGCGGGAGGTATTAAGCTTTTACAGCTTTAGCGCTTACTGCAAAGCGTCAACAGCAGCCTTCAGCTTGTCCAGGTGAGCACCCTCAACCGGGATGAAGCCTTGCTCAGCCAGCTGGTCGTCCTGGTGATCCAGGACGGTGGTGAAGAAGGACTTGACCAGCTTGGAGGTCTCCTCATCGTAGCCCTTGGAGCAGACGATGTTGTAGGTGGTCAGGATGAGCGGGTATGCACCCTCGTTATCAGAGGAGAACAGTGCCTCAGAGTCAACAACCATGTTGTGCTCGGAGTCGGTCTTCTTGAACTCCAGGTTTTCCAGAGCCTTGTTGACGGACTCGGTGGAGAGCTCAACTGGGCCGTGGCCGAAGTCAATCTTGGCCTTCTTAACGCCTTCGCCTTCCTTCTGGTCTGCAAAGCCAGCCTCGACGTAGGTGATAGCACCGTCGATGCTTGCAACCTGGTCAGCAACGCCGGAGGAACCGTTAGCGCCCTCACCAACAGAATCCGGGAACTGCTTGCCCTCGGAGTCCCAGTCGCCCGTAGCGGCCTTCAGGAACTTCTGGAAGTTTGCGGAGGTACCGGACTCGTCGGAACGGAAGATGACGGTGATGTCCTTGTCCGGCAGGTCGGTGCCCTCGTTGTCAGCGGCGATAGCCTTGTCGTTCCACTTCTTGATTTCGCCCTTGAAGATCTTGCCCAGGGTCTTGGTGGAAAGGTTGATCTCGGTGTCACCCAGGTTGTAGGCGATTGCAACCGGGCCGATGGTGGTTGGCAGGTGCCATGCCTCGTTGCCGTCGCAACGCTTAGCGGCAGCCTCAACCTCGCCCTCGTCTTCCTTCAGGGCGGAGTCAGAACCAGCGAAGTCAGCCTGGCCGTTGGTGAAGGCCTCAACGCCGGCGCCGGAACCGGAAGCGTTGTAGGACAGGGAAGCGTCTGGGTGATCCTCAGAGAACGCGGTCTGGAAGTAAGACATTGCGTTCTGCTGGGAGGATGCACCGTCGCCGACGAGCTCGCCGGAGACGTCCTCGCCGCCAGCGGAATCGGAGGAGGAGCCAGACTCCTCAGAGCAAGCTACGAGAGCGGTAGAGGTTGCGGCTACGATGCCGAAGATTGCGGCAGTGCGCTTGAAGTTGCGAATCACGGGAAAACCCTTTCCGGTGCAGATCAGAGATTGATTGTCCGAGGAAACCGCATCTCCTAGAGAGATATTTCCTGCATCCCGCTCCGCCTTCTGGGGCGGGATGCAGGTGCACAGGTGCGGTTAACTCACAGGGTGTAAAGCTATCCGCAGGATCTGTCCAAAAGGGTTCTAGGAGGTGAACTCTGAGTGAACAAATACGGCTCACCCCATGACTTTAATCACACGCGCCCCATACAACGTGTTCTTCATCAACTTTAAAGCCGAGGCGCTCATACGCCTTAAGCGCCGGTTCATTATCCGCTTCCACATAAAGAATGACGCGCTGAGCTCCCTTTTCTACCATTCGGCGCAAACCAATCTGCAATAGCGGCCCGCCCAATTTCTTGCCGCGGTAGTCCGAAGCCAAGCCCACCACGTAGACCTCACCAAACCCTGGAGTTTCCTCCGCATGCCATTTGGTCCAGTGAAAACCGGCTAGGACCGGATCTCCTGCCGTATCCCACAAGAAGAGCAGGTCAGCGGGATCAAACCAATCCGCCTCCATGCCGCGATGCAGGCGTTCTATATCCCAGCCACCTTGCTCAGGGTGCCAGGAAAAAGCCTCATTATTTGCCTTGAGCCACTGCTCCTCCACAAACTCCTGTCCCCATTGTGCTACCGACTCGGAATAATTAAGCGCCGTCAAGGGCACGTCCTCGGGACGGGCGACCACAGAGAGCTCTTCTCCCCCAATCCCCATAACCACTAGCTTGCGGGTAACCTGCAGACCTCGGGAGTGTGCCAGGGCCTGTGCGGCCGGCAGGTTCCCGTGGGCCCAGGCCTGGAGATTGGGGGTTTCCGCGGCGGCGTCGTAAAGCGAGGCACCATAGCCTTGGCCGCGGAAATCTGGGGCGATAAATAGCTCGGCGGTGGAACCATCCAGCCCAGCCACGCCGCACGGCTTCTTATCTACCCACGCCACCAAGTGGCGGTGCTGCAGGCGGGAATCAGTGAGGCCATTAAGGAACTGTTCTGAAAGGGGCGCCATTCCATCCACACGTTCGGCCTGCTCAGCAAGCTCTTCTAGGCGGCTCGCCAGCTCCGGGGAGTCCGGCAGGTTTTCTTCCGTGATACTAAAGGCATTGCTAGTCATAGACCCCAGAATACGTAGGGTAAGAATGAAGGGGTGAGTGTTCTAAGAATTGACCGGCGCATCGTACGCATCCTCCTCGTGGTGTGCGTACTCATTGCGGCCTGGGTGGCGGATGCCTGCGTGGCTATGCACACGGAACACAAGGTGGCGCAGGCCGTAAAAGCCAATTCACGGCTGGAAAATACGCCAGATGTTTATATCGGTGGCACCCCCTACGTGTGGGCTGCGGCCTCGAAGGAAATTCCCTATTTGGAGGTCAAGGCGCTCGACGTGGAGGTGCCCAAGCTGGGAATGGTCAATGCTTCGACCGTACTGCGCGATATTACAGTCACCCCAGAACAAGTAATGAACGGCGATATTGAGGGCGCGCCCGTTTCTACCTACTCGCGCGGCATTTCCTTAGACGGGGTGGCGTTGGGCCGCCTGCTGGGAATTACCGATCTATCCATTGCCAACCCAGACGATATCTCCCCTTCCGGTGGCACCTCCGCGGAAGCTGAGCTGACAGGCACCCTGCCTGGCGATACTCACAAGTCCACCGCCAAAGTCACCCTCCGCTTAGTCGGGCCGGAGTTTCGCATGCAGGTCTATGACACCGATGACGAGCGCCTGCAAAAGGCCTTTTCCCTCAACTTTGATACTCGCCAGCTTCCGCTTCCGGCCCAGGCTACCGCGGTGAAAATGCAGGGCGGCACCATCTCCTTCGAAATACAGCGCCGCAATATCAAGGTGCAGCTGGCCCAACTCTCTCCTCTGGAGATTGAAGGCTCGGAGCAAAAGGCCGTAGAAGAGGCAGAAAAGAAAGCCGCCGACACCAAGCACCGGGTGGGACCTGCGCCGCAGGCTAGCGCAGGCGGATAAAGTCCCGGAGCACTTCCTTCATCGTGCGCTTATGGACTTCTCTCCTATCCTGCGGGGCGAATACCTCGATGGCTTCCTTCACGGAGGCTAAGGTAACGGCATCGAAGCGCCCCTCAGATTCCCCGTCTGCCTGGAAGCGCTGCGGTTCGCGGCAGACCAGTTCGACGCGCATGGCATCATCGAAGGCCACCGTCTTTTCTCTGGTCAGCTTATTGAGCCATCCACGTTTATCGGCACCAAAGAGGTGCAGCAGGCCGACGACGCCGCCAAGTCCGCTAAACTCCTCCAGGCCAAAAAGAGCAAGGCCCTCATCAAAAGAATTGCGCGGATTGGTCACAACCGGCAGAGGGCCTAGGAAGGTCCACGGGTTGGTATTGGAGGTAAACATGAGCGGCACATCGTCTTTGCGCAGCTGCTCGCCGGTGCTGGATTCGGCCTTAACCGCAATATGCGGTGGATTCTTCCGCGCGCGGCTCCACGCCCGAATGGCAACATTGAGATAGCGCAGTGGAGTGGCAGAAAATCCTTGCTCGCGCGCCCGGTCCACGCGCGCCAAAACATCCGCATCCAAGCCGAAGCCGGCATTGACGGCAAACCAGCGATCGTTCCACGTGCCCAGGTAAATGGTGCGACGGAGGTTGCGCTCCAGCATGCGCGCCAATACGTGAGTGGCTTCCACCGGAGTGTTGGGAAAACCTAGAGCACGCACGAAAACATTGGCAGACCCGGTAGGAATTACGGCCAACGCGGGGATGGAGCGGGGGTCGGGGCGCTGCCCATCGGCCGGGCCGAGGAGCCCGTTGACTACCTCGTTGACGGTCCCATCTCCGCCTACAGCGATAATGACGTCATAGTCATCCCTGGTCATTCCCTTGACCATCTCTTCGGCGTGGCCAGGGTAGTGCGTAAATTGCACCTTGAGGCGCAGCCCCTCCACCGCTTGTAGACAAGGAACGATTTGGCGGAAAAGGGCGTTGGTTTGTGAGGTCGAGTTGGGATTCGAGATCATCAATGCATGCACGGGGCCCAAGTCTAGTAGTTAAATAGGCGGGTTCACGACTAGGCTGGACGCCCATGAACGAAAACAATAATGAAACCACTCCCGAAAACATCGAAACCACCGCGGCTTCCCACCCGGAAAATGACCCGGGAAAGCTCAACGGCAACGATGCCGTGAACCAAGCCGCCGAGCAGTGGAAAGACGCCGCTAGCCGCAATATCCCTGCTCTCGAGCTGGGCGATACCCCGGTACCGGACGATACTGCCAACCTGCGCCAGGGCCCATCGCTGCACGACGGCCTGCTAGGACTGCTCCCCCTCGTGGGCGTCTGGCAAGGCGAGGGCCAGGCACACGATACGCAGGGCCAGGAATATACCTTTGGCCAGCAGCTGGTCATCGCCCACGATGGCGAGAATTACCTCACGTTTAGCTCCCGCACCTGGAAGATTGATACCGAGGGCAAGCCGGAAGGCCCCTCCGTGCGCGAGACCGGCTTCTGGCGCATTTCTGAAAAGGATGAAATCGAGGTCACTTACACCTCTTCAAACGGCATTGTGGAAATCTTCTACGGCGAGCCGTTCAATGACCGCGCATGGCAGCTGGAGTCCGCCTCCACCATGGTCACCGAAACCGGACCGAAAAACCTGGGGCCGGGCAAGCGCATGTACGGCCTGATGCCCAATAACAACCTGGGCTGGGTAGACGAGCGCATGGTTGATGGGGAAATGCGCCCCTACATGTCCGCGGAGCTCACCCGTATCGCTGGCTAGTCCCCCAGCGCTTTATCAATAAGGTCTCGAATGACGTCCACGTTATCCGGGGCCTTTAATTTTTTGCCATTAAGCCGGGTGACCCGGGCGGCAACGCGCACCGAGGACACCAGCCACACTGAGTCCGCCTTTTCCAGATACTCCACGGTGAGCGGCTTGGCTTTGCAGCGATAGCCCTCCTTAGTGGCGTGGGCGAAAAGGGCCGCCTGCGTGGTTCCGGGAAGGATGCCGCGGCCGGCGGCGGTGCGCAGTTTCTCTCCCTTGACGGCCACCACGGTCGAGGTTGCGCCCTCGAGGATTTCTCCGGTGTCCGGATCGGTGAGGATGAGATCCTCAAAGCCCTTATCTCGCGCCATGCGCAGCATCGCCATCGTGGCCGCATAGTTGAGCGTCTTGGCGGGTAATTCCTCAGCTACGTGCCACAGGCGCGGGCTGGTCATGACGGCTACGCCGTGCGCGCGCTGTTCTAGGACCCTTTCCTCGATGGGTTGAACCACGACCCAGGCGCTCGGCCTTCCCGTAGAGGCGCGTCCGCGGGTATAGGTCCAGGTGCATTTAGCATCCCCTGTCTCTTCCCCGCAGAAATCCGCAATTGCAAGGCGCGTGGCTTCTTCCCACTTCTCCATAGGCGGTTCTGGCAGATTCATGGTGCGCGCTGAATCGCAGAAGCGTTGCGCGTGCCGCTGCAGGTTGGCGGCTTTTCCTCCGCGTACGAGCAGGGATTCAAAAATGCCATCGCCGCGGGTGACCGCGGCATCATCCGCGTAGACGAGAGGCAGCGTAGACATATGCCTGCGTACCGACCCTCCAAAGGGCTCCACAACGTAGATGACCGGCTCTTTTCGCGGCGAGAACTTCATACCTTTGATTATGCCCTACCATCGGTAGATGTGAGTTATTCTTCGCCTCTTCTGCAACGCGCCGGTGCCGCAGAGCACCAGGACGCAACCGTACTCGATGCCCAAGGCGTGGCCTGGCACTATGGCAATCCACTGGGTGAGCAACGGGCTGCCGATGGCGGCACCATAGTCATCGACCGTTCCCAACGCCGCGTCATCCGTGCCAGCGACAAGGACGCCGCCGAGTTTCTTAATAATTTGCTTTCGCAAAAGCTGGATACCGCCCCCGTGGGCTTTAGTGCCGGTGCCCTTGACCTAGACATCCAAGGACATATCCTCCACCACATGGATATCGTCCGCACCGAAGACGCCTTTCTTATCGACGTCCCCGCGGCCCAATTCGACTCCCTTTTCAAGTTCCTCACCATGATGATCTTTTGGTCCGAGGTCACCGTAGAGGAGGCCGATATCGCCATCCTCACCCTCCTGGGTGAAACCGATATTCCCCTACCACCCATGGTGGAGTTTTCCCGCCAGGTTCAGTGGACCGGAATCAATCGCGTTGACCTGGGAGTTCCGCGCGAATCCTTGGTTGAGGCAACGAAGCTCTTGGAGGAATCCGGCGCGCGACTGGCCGGGCTTATGGCGTTTACCGCCGAGCGTGTGCGGGCCCGTGAGCCGGAGCTGGCAGCGGATCTAGATAATAAATCCATCCCCCACGAGGTACCGCAGTGGATTAGCCGTAGCACAGATAATCCGGCCCACGTCCACCTCAATAAGGGCTGTTACCGCGGTCAGGAAACGGTAGCGCGCGTGGAAAACCTCGGCCGTTCCCCTCGCCTATTGGTGCAGCTGCACCTCGACGGCTCAGCCCCGCAACGGCCGAATGTGGGCGATGACATTACTTTCAATGGACGTAAGGTAGGCCGCATCGGCACGATTGTGGATGACTGCGATTTTGGCCCCATTGCCCTAGGCCTCGTGAAGCGCTCTGCGCTGGACGCCGGCACCCTAGAGGTGGGCGATACGGCGGCTTCCATCGATCCTTCTTCCATCCCCGAAGATGAGGGCCCCAAGGCCGGACGTGAGGCGGTAAACCGGCTGCGCGGACGTTAGATCTCCCACTAGCTAGGGGGCGGTGCGGAATTTTTTCGTCACACAGGCTATTGTGTCTTACAGGAAGATACTCAATAGACAAGTCGATGGGGCGCCCAAGAATCCCTGGCGCGCCCTACTAACCCAAGGGGGTCATGCACATGGGACGCGGACGCGCAAAGGCAAAGCAGACCAAAGTTGCACGCCAGCTCAAGTACAACTCACCCGAGATGGATATCGAGTCCCTACAACGGGAACTCGCCGCACAGCGAGAGGGTGACTCCCGCGATTATGAAGAGGATGACCCATACGCCGACTACGTCGATGAATGGGATGACGACCGCGACGAACGCTAATCTTCCGCTCGCCGCCGGATAGTTCAAGGGCCCTAGGATTTCCTAGGGCCCTTCCTCATGCCCTCCCCTAGCGGGGCAAGACACTATTAGAAATTTGGGTGCTCGCCGTGCATGAGCACGCGCGACTCCTCGCCAGAGGCGGAGCGAACGGTGCCCAACTCCCACGCATCGATGTGGCGCGCGGTAAGCATTGCTAGGGCGCGGTCGCGGTCTTCAGGGTTGACCACGGCAATCATGCCCACGCCCATATTGAAGGTCTTCTCCATCTCAGCCAGCTCCACCTTGCCCACTGAGGAGATGAGCTTGAAGATCTGGCCTGGGGTCCACGAAGCGCGGTTAATATCGGCGGCTAGGCCTTCCGGGATGACGCGCTCGAGGTTGCCGGCCAGCCCACCGCCGGTGACGTGGCAGAAGGTGGATACGGAGCACTCACTGGCCAAAGCCAAGCAGTCCTTGGCGTAGATGCGGGTAGGCTCCAGCAGCTCCTCTCCGAGGGGACGGCCCAGCTCTTCTACGTGGCCGTCGAGAGGCATGCCAGCCTGCTCCAAAAGGACGTGGCGGGCCAAAGAGTAGCCATTGGAGTGCAAGCCGGAAGACCCCATGGCGATGAGCACGTCGCCATCACGGACCTTATCGGGGCCAAGCACGCCATCAGCCTCAACGACGCCTACCGCGGTGGCGGAGACATCGTATTCATTTTCTTCCATCATGCCGGGGTGCTCGGCGGTCTCGCCACCCAATAGCGCGGCACCGGCCTGCACACACCCCTCGGCGATGCCCTTGACTACCTCGGCCACCTTTTCCGGCACGACCTTGCCCACGGCAATATAGTCCTGCAGGAAAAGCGGCTCCGCGCCGCAGACGACGAGATCATCGACGCACATGGCGACCAAGTCGATGCCGATGGTGTCGTGCTTGTCCATGGCCTGGGCCACGGCCAGCTTGGTGCCAACGCCATCGGAACCCGCGGCCAAGATGGGCTCCTTATAATCGCCGAGCTTAAACAGGCCGGCAAAGCCGCCGAGGCCGCCAAGGACCTCGGGGCGGGTGGCGCGCTTGGCGTGCGGGGCGAAAAGCTCAACTGCGCGGTCGCCCTCTTCGATGCTGACGCCGGCTGCGGCGTAGGTATTGTCACTCATGATTTCAAAAGTCCTTTGTTATTCGGTGCCGAGCAGGGTGCGCACGGCGTCTGCATTGGAGTTTCCGGCGGGCAGGCCGAGCGGGTACTCGCCCGTGAAGCAAGCGGTGCACAGCTCGGACCGGGGCTGCTCAGTGGCGGCCACCATCTCCTCAACGGAGACAAAGCCCAAGGAATCGGCGCCGATGGTGTCACAAATAGTGGCGCAGACGGTTTCCGGATCGTCGGAGGGGCTGGCATTGGCAATCAGCTCGCCTGGGGAGGCGAAGTCGATGCCATAGAAGCACGGCCACTTCACCGGTGGGGAGGCGATGCGCACGTGCACCTCGGCGGCACCCGCTTCGCGCAGCATGCGGATGAGCGCGCGCTGGGTATTTCCGCGCACGATGGAATCATCCACCACGACGAGCTTCTTGCCGTTGATGACCTCGCGCAGCGGGTTGAGCTTCAAGCGGATGCCCAGCTGGCGCAGGGTTTGGGTGGGCTGGATGAAGGTGCGTCCCACATAAGCGTTTTTGACCAAGCCGTGGGCGAAGGTGATGCCGGATTCGCGGGCATAGCCCACGGCGGCTGGATTACCGGATTCGGGAACCGGGATGACGAGGTCCGCGCCCTCGACTGGGTACTCGCGGGCCAAGCGGCGGCCAATGTCCACACGGGAGGCATTGACGGAGCGGCCCTTGATATCGCTATCCGGGCGGGCCAAGTAGACGTATTCGAAGACACAGCCGTGGCGCTTGGCCGGCGCGAAGTTCACGGAACGGATGCCAGCCTCATCGATGGCGACGAGCTCGCCAGGTTCAATCTCGCGGATGAACTGAGCGCCGCAGATATCGAGCGCACAGGTCTCGGAGGCCACCACCCAGCCCTTGGCCAAGCGGCCGAGAACCAGCGGGCGCACGCCGTGCGGGTCGCGCGCGGCGTACATGGTGTGACCATCGGTAAAGGTCAGGCAGAATGCGCCCTTAACGCGCGGGAGCAGATCGCGGGCGGAGTCGAAGACGGAGGTGTTTTCATCCACGCCGTCGGCAAGCAGCATAGACAAGCACATGGAGTCAGAAACAGACTCCTCATGGGGCTTAATCAAGCCGCGCTGCACGGCCTCCTCGCGCAGCTCTAAGTAGTTGACCAGGTTGCCGTTGTGTCCCAAGGCGATGTCTACCCCGGTGGAGGAGGTAGAAAACATCGGCTGGACATTGGACCATTCCTTGCCGCCGGCGGTGGAATAGCGCGTGTGGCCCACCGCTACGTTTCCTTGGAGGGCAGACAAGGTGGACTCATCAAAGATATTGGCCACGAGGCCCATGTCCTTGAAGACGACGATGCGGTCATCATCGCCCACCGCAATGCCGGCAGCCTCCTGGCCACGGTGCTGCAGGGCGAAGAGACCAAAGTAGGTCAGCTTGGAGACTTCCTCCCCGGGAGCCCACACGCCATAGACGCCGCACTCTTCGCGGGGCTCCTGCTCATTGTGATCGTCAAGATTGGTGATACTAGGAGTATGTACTTCTACCACGGCGTTTATATTAGCCTGTCGAGCCGCCGGAAACTAACGGAATAAGCGGCAACCACTGCGCAATTTCGCCTGCGCGGGAGCCGGAAGCATCGACGCGACCAGTGCTTACGGCCTCTTCCCAGTCCGCCAATCCGGTGGCGAGGCGCAGCCATGTCTCCGGGTCGGTCTCCACCACATTGGGTGGGGTGCCGCGGGTATGGCGGGGCCCTTCAATGCATTGCACCGCAACAAATGGGGGTACGCGCAGCTCCACGGAATGTCCCGGCGCGTCGGCCTCGAGGGTGCGGGCGGTGCGCCGGACGGCGTCGGCAAGCTGGGCCCTACCTGGCTTATCATGCTCCGCCGGGGCAGCAATCCAGTCTTTAATGGCCAAGACGGCCGCGCGGGTAGCGGCGGGATCGACGGGCTTTTTCATAACTACATCATAACTACTGTTATCTTGTTGTTTATGTCACCTACGCCTTCCGTTGCGGAAAATCAGAAATCGCCGGCGCTGACGCTGCGCTTTATGGCATCGCCAACCGACGTCACCATGGCCGGCGCCCCCGGCATCAGCGGCGGACGCGTCCTGGAATGGATTGATAAGGCCGCCTATGCCTGCGCCGTGCAGTGGTCCGGCCAGTACTGCGTGACCGCATACGTGGGCCATATTCACTTCACCCGCCCCATCCCTTCCGGGCACATCGTGGAGGTGCGCTCGCGCATCGCCATGACCGGCCGGTCTTCCATGCACATCGTCAATGAGGTGCTTTCGGCTGACCCGCGCGAAGGCATCTTCACTCGCGCCTGCGATTGCCTGGTCATCTTCGTAGCCAAGGACCCTGCCACTGGCAAGTCCACCCCGGTGCCGCCCTTCGTGCCGGAAACCGATGAACAGTGCCGCGTAGAAGAAGCAGCCAAGTCCCGCATTGAGCTGCGCAAGGCCATCGAGGCGGAGATGGAAGAGCAAACCTATGACGGGCCTTCCGATGCCCCGCGCATGGTCAACCGCTTCCTAGCCAAGCCCACCGACGTCAACTGGGGCGGCAAGGTCCACGGCGGCACCGCCATGCAATGGATCGATGAGGCCGGTGCGGCCTGCACCATGGAGTGGTCCGCCGAGCGCACCGTAGCTGTCTATGCCGGTGGCATCCGCTTCTACCGCCCGATTTCCATCGGCGACCTCATCGAGGTCGACGCCCGCATGATGCGTACCGATACCCGCTCGATGCAGATGTCCATCCACGTCCGCTCCGGCAACCCCCGCGGCGGCCGTGAGCACTTGCAAACCGCCATCCATGCCACCGTGGCCTATATCGCCCTCGATCATGATGGTCAGCCACAGGTGGCCCGCCCCTTCCATCCGCATACCGAGGAAGATAAGCGCTTGGCCGAGCACGCCACCGTGCTGCGCGAGCTACGCGCCAAGTACTCGCCAAAACCTTTGGTGGTGGCGCCGACAAATCAGCACATCGATTAACTGCTCTCCCCTCGTTTCGGTGTTAATAAGTCCATAGTGGGCGGCGAACACGCCTTCTTTCTGCTTTAGATGGACTTATACGCAGACGACGTTTCCTGCCGTCTGCTCTTATATCCACACAGAAACGAGGGAATATGCACACCCCAACTTTGCGCCGGTCGGTACGCACCGGCCTTGCCCTGATAGCTTCGGCCTGCCTCTTGGCGTCCTGCCAGAATCCGGATAACCGCCCAGCGGACGAAACTTCGGCCACCACACCCGAGTCTTCCGTCTCGCACAGCCCCACCAGTTCTGAGCCCGCGACCACAGAAGCAACCGAAACCTCCGCCACGGAAAGCGAGGGCCCACGCGCCACCGCCGAGGGACACGTGGTGGTCCTTTCTACCGGCGGCACCATCGCCAGCACACACGATAAGACTGGCGCGGTGGTGCCTACCGTTACTGGCTCCAAGTTGGTGGAACCGCTTTCTGGCACCTTTGATAACAACAAACTCACGTTAGAGGTCAAAGACATTGCTAAGCTGGATTCTTCCGCGATGACCTTGGACGATACCGATAGCATTATCACGGCCGTAAACAAGGAACTGCGTCGCGATGATGTCGATGGTGTTGTGGTAACCCATGGCACCGATTCCATGGAAGAGACCGCCATCGCTGTCGATACCTTCCAAGACAGTGAGAAGCCGGTGGCCTTAACCGGTGCAATGCGCCCCTTTGATGATCCGAATCCAGATGGCCCGGATAACTTGGCGCTCGCGGTGAAGACCGTCACCGGTCCCGCCAATAGGGGCCGCGGCACGTTTATCGCCTTTGCGGATCAGGTCATTCCTGCCCGCGGCGCTTTCAAGTCCGATACGTCCAAAGCCGATGGCTTTGCCAATAACAATGGCGAGAAGCAGCCTCAGCGCCCGAAGGCTCTGAAGTTTAAGCCACTGGGCAATACCCGCGTCGATATCATCGCCGCCTACCCCGGCGCGCCGGCTGATCTCATCCAGCGTTCCTTGGACAGCGGCGCCGAAGGCATCGTCATTGAGGGCATGGGCGCCGGCAATATCGGCGACGAGCTAGCCCAGGCTGCTCAGGCCGCGGCCAAGAAGGTTCCGGTGGTGCTCACCACCCGCGTGGATCACGGCCCAGTGGAGGGAATCTACGGCGGGGCCGGTGGCGGTGCCACGCTTGCCGACGCCGGCGTTATCTCCTCTGGCACCCTGCGCGCTCCCCAAGCACGTATGCTGCTTGCCGCCGCGATTACGACCGATACCGATCCCGCGGGGCTTTTCCCTGACGCTGGCTAAGCAGCGCCTTGGACTACAACCATCCACACCGCCACGAGGTGCACCACCGCGGCCGCGATGGTCGCGGTGTGGAAGTGCTCATGGTAGCCGTAGTAGCGCGCGTTGCGCCCTGGCCACTTAAAGCCATAGACCAGCGCGCCTAGCGAGTACACCACCCCGCCGGCAAAGAGCAGCCACACCACAGCTGCCCCTGCCTGCGTCCACAGTGTGGGCAGAAGCGGCAGCACCAACCATCCCAGCGCTAGGTAGACCACCACATCTAGCCAACGAGGATGGTTGATCCATACCAAGTTCAATACCACGCCAAGAATCGCTCCTGCCCAGGCAACGCCTAGCATCCATGCCGCCTGCACCGGTGATAACACGATGAGGCACAGCGGCGTATATGTCGCGGCAATAAATACCGAAATGGTCGCGTGGTCCGCGCGCCGCCACCACTGCACCGCACGCGCGCTCGCCCACGGATAGCGGTGATAAAGCGCTGAGACGCCAAAAAGCCCCACCAGCCCCACGCCGTAGACAGTCACGCCAAGCCCTTGCCACCAGTGCAGCGTCATCCATGCATAGGTAATGAGCACGGTGGAGGCAATCACCGACAATAGCGCCGCTATTGCATGCCCCCAACCACGGCTAAGCGGCCTCGGGCCACGATCTGCCATCCAATAGGTTCGCTGGACAAGACCCGGCCCCGGCGCGCTATCTGCATGCATCTGTGCCACGAGGTACTTCCCTTCTGCTAGCCGCAACCAACCCCAATAAGAAACTTACGATACCGTAAGTCTACGGGCGTGGCCGGAGGGCTTCAAGGAAAATCGCCTCAAATGCTGCTAATTTTCCGCAGCCGAGCCTTCCTCTACCAGCCCATCAACAATGCGCACCGTCTCCATCGCCACGCGAGTAACCTTGCCAATTAGGTCCACGATGTAGCGCGGATTGCCCACCTCATCGGCCCAATCATTCGGGTCATTGACAATGCCGGAGGCCTTATCTTTTTTGACCTGGTAACGGTCAATCAACCACGCCACCGCAGAGCGCGAACCCAGCATGTACTCATCTGCCTCCGCAGGAATGCCAGCGATAGTCACGCGTTTGTTGTAGATCAACTTCGTCACGTCATTGACATTCTTGCCCGTCTCCGCGTCCTTGCGCTTGGCCCACTTCATCTTGAGCACGCGCCACGTCTCACGGTCGGACTCATCACCCTTGACCTGAATATCCAGCGGCCACGGCTCCACGGATTCATAGTTCACGTGCAAGTCCATTAATTCTTTACCAGCCGCAGCAAACTTGTCGAACTCCGCACGCGAGGAAGGAGTCTCAATATGCGGCAGCATCTTCTTCAAATCCGCCGCATACTTCGTGCGATAGCCAGGATCATGCAGCTTGCCGTAGACAAAGTGGAAGATGTCATCACCCGTGACGTCAGTGCCCAATGCCTCCCGATACAAGGCCTTGATCTCATCAGTGATGTTATCCACACGCACGTAGCCATCAACAACCTCACCAATCGAACCGTAGATACTGGCCTCGCCCTGCTTGACGACGCCCCCCTCACCAAACAAGCCACCATCGTCGGCTTCGAGCGAGGACCAAGTGAAGCGGGTAAAGAATTGGCCTGAGCCAGATCCGCTTAAACACAAATCAGGAAGCAAATCTGTAGCTAATGAATTGAATTGTCTAGCGGCACTACTAACTGCGGGAATATAAAATCCGATATTTGATTGCTGTGGAGTCGGAAACATTGATGGGAGTCGTGAACGTTCGTGATTCAACAACTTGTCGTAGTAAACATGCTGTGAACAAAATGGCCGGTAGAGACCTTTTACAATCCTGTCGGTATCAAAATCAAACTTTGTATTTCGATAGACGGAATTCCTCAGCGAACGGCTCCATTTAATCCATCTAGCGTCAGCAAAAGCAGGATTGAACTGCAAGAAATCTGCAACCAGTGACTCCCCTTTTCCATTTCCTAGCAATTCTTGCTTATGGAATTCGGATCGCGCCTGTTCATAAGTGTGCCCGAAAGTTAGCAATTGTTCTTCAAGTTGCAACTTGTTGAATGAATAGACCCAAGCATCACGATTCGTTTGCAAACCCGCCGAAATATTATCGAATATTTTCGTGCTGTTGGCCTTCTTCTCACCAATTACCGGCCAAGTCTCAAATTCTTCCGATCGCTGATTCAGCCAGTCACCTTCCTTGTTGGGTGTAATGGATTGCCAGTCAATGGTTTCAATTGAGGAAGCGTCGACGATGCCAAGCTTCTCCTCGGCGGTGAGATAGTCGCCGATGTCACGATAGTGCAGCTTAAAGTTCGACTTTACTGGGTCTTTGACGCCAATAGTGATCGCCACTGTGCTACGAGAGCCAGATCCAAAGACTTTGCCGCCTTCCTTTCGTGATTGCTCACCTGCTGTACGTTGGTTCCCTCGAAGGTTAAACACATAAAGGTCGGTGAAGTCCTCGGCCATCGATAAGCGCACGCCGTCGCCAGTGTTGCCGTCTATCCATCCGCCATTGGACACGAAGGCTACTATACCTTGGTCGCCGATGCGGTCGGTGGCCCACCTAAAAGCGCGCAGGTACGAGTCGTACAAGGAGTTTTTATTAGTGGCTGTGGATTTCTCCGCGTAGGTTTCTGCAATGCGCTTGTCCAGGCTCGGATATTTCTGGTTGGCGTTCAAATCGTTGGCGGACTTTTGGCCGGCAGAATATGGCGGGTTGCCAATAACTACGTTGATGGGCGCATTCTTTTGGCGCTCGATGGTCTCGTTGTTCTCGCGGAAGACGTTGAGGTCCGGAATATCGCCGTCTTCGTGGATTTGGAAGGTATCCGCTAGAGCAATGTTGGTGAAGGGTACGTAGTCCGGAATTGGTTCCCCGTTGCGCTGTGCGGCTTCCTCGCGCAGGGCGTTGTAGGTGGTCTCAATATTGACGGCGGAGACGTAATAGGCCAGCAACATGATCTCGGTAGCGAAGAGCTCGTTGGCGTACTTGCGGGCTAGATCCTCTGGTTTGATAAGCCCGGATTGCAGCAAGCGGACCATGAACGTCGAAGTACCCGCGAAGGGATCAAGGATGCTTACGCCTTCATCGCTCAGGCCCCTTCCAAAGTGCTTCTGGGATACGTCGTCGGCAGCGCGCAAGATAAAGTCCACGATTTCCACTGGGGTGTAGACGATGCCGAGCGCCTCAGCTTGTTTCTTGAAGGCCTTGCGGAAGAAACGCTCGTACAGTTCCTTGATGACCTGCTGCTTACCGGAAGCGGAGGTCACCTCAGAAGCACGGACGCGTACGGACTCGTAAAACTTATCCAGAGACTCCGTTTCCGTATCGAGGTTGGCCTTGGACAGAGCGTTAACCATTCTCTCCATCACCTGAGCCACGGGGTTGTGGGTGATAAAGTCATGGTTTTCAAACAGAGCGTTGAAGACCGGCGCTGTAATCAGATGCTGCGAAAGCATCGAGATGGCATCGTCGTCGGTGATGCCATCGTTCAGGTTGTTACGCAGACCTTCGACAAAACTGTCGAATTCTCTGCGCAGGCTTCCATCGGCGCCATCGAGCAGCGTCTTGATACGGGTAATTTGGTTCTCCGCGATGGTAGCGACGTCATCGGCCCAATCTTCCCAGTAGGTTCGGGTGCCGACCTTATCCACCAGCTTGGTGTAGATAGCCTCTTGCCATTGCTCTAACGAGAACAATGCAATCTGCTGCGTCATAGCCGTGCCATCGTCGAATGCTTCAGGGGACTTGGTGTTATCTTCCCCATCAAGCTTTTCTTTATCGCTTTTCTCTTTATCACCAGACACGTGGTTGACGTCAATAGGCAGTTCATCTTGCGCATTCGATCCGTTAAGCGCAATTGAATTCACCTTGGCGTTGAAGCGATCGTCGTGGGCGCGCAGCGCGTTGAGGATTTGCCAGACAACCTTGAAGCGCTGATTGTCGTTGAGCGCTTCCGAAGGAGAAACATTCGGTGGCACCGCCACCGGCAAGATAATGTAACCGTAATCCTTGCCCGCAGATTTACGCATTACGCGACCAACGGACTGGACCACGTCCACCATGGAGTTGCGTGGATTAAAGAATACGACCGCATCCAACGCCGGCACATCCACACCCTCGGACAGGCAGCGGGCATTGGTAAGCATGCGGCTTTCGTTTTCATCCGCCGGGGATTCGATCCAGGAAAGCTTGGTGCCACGCTCCATGGCGTTCATACCGCCATCAACGTGCTGTGCAGCAACGCGCAGATCAACGTTAGTCAAAGAGACATCATCCAGCTCTGCCTTATCCTTGAGCAGCTCTTGGTGAGTGGCAATGAGCGAAGGATAGGTATCAGCGATGAGCTGTGAGGATTTAATGTCTTTGGCAAAGGCCACAGCGCGCTGCATAGGCTGGGCGTTTTCCTCAAAGCCGCCTTTTTTGCCCTGCAATTCACCAGAGCGCTTGGCCAAACCATTCCAAGCACCGATCATCGCCGAAGCCGTGGTGAGGTTTATCTGGTTGTCGTCGCTACGGGCCATCGCTTCCGCGGCCACGGACTCATCAACCGTCATGACAAGAACCTTGTAATCAGTCAATAAGCCCTTATCCACCGCCTCCCCAAAACCAAGACGGTAGAACTCGGGGCCATAGATGCCCTCATCATCCATGGAGGTCAACTCGGCGGAGTGCTCGGCGGCCTTGCCCTTTACCGCGTCGTCATAGAGTCTTGGGGTGGCGGTCATGTAAAGGCGCTTTGCTGCCCTGATATAGCCGGCATCGTGGATGCGTACAAAGTTGCTGGCATCTTCACCAGCCAAGGTAATGCCGGTGGTGCGGTGCGCCTCATCGCAGATGACCAAATCAAAATCATCTAGACCCTGCTGCTGGGCCTCGTGGACCGCCGGCAGGGATTGGTACGTAGAAAAGACGATATTGAGACCCTTAGCGCGCTTGCCAGAAGCAAAGCGCTGCGTAATCTCCTCACCGTCTGTAGATACAGGAACCTCGAGGTCATAGACCGCAATGTCTTCCGCTTTCTTCGAAACCTTCGAATCCGAGCACACCGCGAAGGCGCGCATGTCTAGGCGGCCTTGAGCAGTCCACTCCTTTAGTGTCTGCGACAACAAGGAGATGGAAGGAACGAGGAACAGAATGCGGGCTTTGCCACCGTTGTTTTCCGCTACCCGTTCCGCAAGGCGCAGCGCGGTAAACGTCTTACCGGTACCGCAGGCCATGATGAGCTTGCCGCGGTCATGGGTCTTAAATCCCTCAATGGCCTTATCAATGGCCATTTGCTGGTGCGGGCGCGGTTCGAAAGTTTCGCGCTGCGAAAGGTTAATTTGAATACTTTTATCGCGAACCTCCGATCCGGGGAAAGCCACGTCCCAGTTGATCGGGGACTCGGCAATGGTCGAAATGCCGATACGGCTGGTGGGAATCATCTGGTTGGCCAACGCCGCTTCCGCATGTGAAGACCAATAATCAGTGGTGGAGATAATCATGCGGCTGCCAAAATATTCGCTGCCGTTTTCGGTCTCAAAGGAATGCCCTGAGGCCTCAAAGAAGGAATCGAGATGAGATTTCTGGATGCGAGCATTGGAAGCGTAGAACTTGCACTGGATGGCCATCCACGTGCCGTCATCCACGCGGCGGGCAACCAAGTCAATTCCCGTATCCGCCTTGCCGCCGTTATAGCGCCAATCAACCCAGCGGCTGACCTCATCAAATTGCGTTCTCAAAGTCGGATCGGTACGGAAAAAATTCACCATGAGCTTTTCAAAGGCGATGCCGTACTTCGCCTTTGGTTGGTTTTCGCGCAGCTGATCCAGTACCTCGGAGAACTTTGACATAACAGCATTATGCCTGACCTGCCAGCCATCCACTGGCTTACGCCGCCTAACTCTGGTCAATTTAGCACCGAGCGTTTAGGATCCTTCCCTTATAGGTCATCTTCTAAGTCATTGGCTTGAAAGAATTCAGTCATAGCCTGCAACAGGTGCTGGTTCCATACGCCGTGTGCGCTCAAGGCGGAAGCATGATCGGCATGCGGGCGCACGTACTCTTCAAGCTCTACGCCTTTGTCCTTCGCCCGCTGGCGAAAGTCATCGTAACTAGCCGGTGGAACTAACCGGTCGTGGTCACTGCGCACGATCATGATAGGCGGCATATCCGAGGTCAGATGCGTAGCTGAAGTCACGAAGTCCGCGCGGTCTGGATATTCCTTAGGCGTTCCACCCAGGTATTTCTCCACGGTATCGCGGGAGCCCTGCCCGGCATAGGGGTCGTCAGAATCATAAATGTGGCGCACATCCAAGGCCGGTGAATCCGCATAGACGGCGCTGGGAACAGCCGGCGTACCGGAACAGTCGGAGAAAGGCAGCTGGCTGGGGTGTGCGGCGACATCGGCAGTCGCGTTCAGGACCAACTGCCCACCGGCGGATTCACCATAGGTAAAGAAGCGCTCCGAGTCGCCGCCATAATCTGCGGCATGGGCGTTGACCCAGTTCATCGCGCAGCCCACCTGCCCCGCCGCCACCTTCCACGTGGGCTGTTCCCAGCTAGACAATGTGTAGTCAATGGATAATACGAGGTAACCATGCTGGGCCATCTGCCGCATATTGAAAGCCTGGGAGCGCTTAGTCATCTGGTCCCAACCGCCGCCGTGGACATACATCATCACCGGGTGCTTGCGCGAATGGCTGCTGCCGGAGCGAATACTGTGTGTCTCCGGAGAGTAGATATCCATGGTGAGGTCATCGCCGTTGAAGGAGTCATATGTCACCGTATGATCCGGGCCTTCATCGGCCTTCTCAACGCCGGTCCAAGTAAAGGCCGCCGGGATATCGACGTCGGTTCCCTGCTCTTTTGCGGCATGAATCTGTGTTCCCAATAAACCCACGCTCGCTACCAAGGCAATGCCAGCTAACACACTTGGCACGTAGCAGCTGCGCGAGGCCAACGCGCCCAGCGCCGCCAAGATCACCAATACCAGCGCAATCAGCAACAGCGGCCCTATGTACTGCGGCCCGATGAGCGATCCAGCGCCCCAATATGAAATGTGCGGGGTAAAGGGCGAGACCGCTAGCCACAGCACCAGCATTGCTATAAGTGTCAACGGAATCGAGAGCAGCCGGGCGATAACCTTCATGCCCGCCAGGGTAGACCCTGGTGCTTAGAGTTCGTTGTGGCGGAGCCTACCTGGCCTTTGACAAAGACAAAGCAGGTTAGAAATACGGCTTAGCTGGCTGTGTAGCTCGCCTACAACGCCACTGGCACCCTATCCCGAACATAAGTCGGAATGAATGTGTATTGTTCCCGTCTCCCCACACCTATAACAGAGGCCAAGAGCGCCCAGCATCAACTCGGCAGTGGCCACTCAGTAAACCTTGCCGATACTAAAAGGGAAGTTGGATGCCGAACTTATGTAGCAGACTTTCTATCTGCTGCCGGTTAATGTACACAGTTCCAACTGCAATAGTCAGTACGCTGACGAGGGCACCAACTACCGCCCACATCTTCGGCTGTGAAGAGGCAACGCTACTTCCTGTTTGTGGCTTGTACCCGCTGTCCGCGGTGGAATCAATATGGGCTTGAGAGTGGTCAGAGACAGAACCAAGCGGCAGACAAGCGGACAGCTCATCGATGGTATAAAACGTCGAGCCCTCACTTATTGGCTCACACCCCTCCTTGAAGGGAATTTCCTTCTCGTTGTACAGCATGCGCACGAGGGTCTCGCCATTGTCATTCTGGAAGGCATCCCACTGGATATTTGCTCCCATCGGGGAGACCTTGTCACCACGCCAATCCGAGTTCTGCCAGGTGTAGAGTTCTTCTGCGGGAACTCCCTTTTCTGAGCCTGGTGTTTTCAGCAATGCGGCGAGCGGAATGATAGTTTCCGCGTGACCAAACCTATATTCCGCAGCTATATCACCACCGGCCGCGCGTTCCTGTACGCCCTCAATCATTTCCTCAAGCAATGGCTCATAATTGTCATAAGAAACAGTGCGCCCCTCGATAGCCGGCCCCTTCTCATAGAAGTCTTCTACATCCAATAGGTATGCAAAGGTAGGCCCGCTCGCATCGTCCATGTACTGATCAAATATCCACCCCTCAGCAGGGGTTTTCTCCTCATCAGCAAGTGCTGGAGCAATGATGTACAGGTTGTAGAACTGCAGCGCGGCGTCCACTATTCCTTCTACTGTCTTGCCATCCTTTTCACGGGCGCTAAAAGAAATGGACCCATCTTTTAGCTCATTGATAAAATCCGAGGTGAAAATCTTGGACAGCAACTCCTGCGATGCTTCTTGGGAGGCCGGCTTGGAATAAGCTTCCTGGATCTTTTCCTGTAGCTGCGGTGAGTCTTTCCACGCCGAATATTTTTCGTACGACGGTGACTTCTTAACTTTATGCGCATACATCAGGTCAGTGCGTGGCTCGATGGTGACATGACCATCGTTGGTTCCGTCCACGAGGTTGTCAGCAAGAGTGGGAGCTTCCTTCAGCCACGCCGCACCGAAATTCCAACCAGAGTCATTAGCGCGGTCCTCACCCGAAGAGATGAATTTCACCTTGGAGTCGTCCCTGTCGATGCTGTGCATAAGCTCAGCATTGCGTTGCGCATTGCGCTGACCAATCCCCCGCAGTTCTTCCCGCCCAACTGCGGTGAGGTTTCCGTATCCGGCGTCTTGTCCGGCGCCACCGGCCAATTCCTCATTCACGGAAATCATCGCTTCTACCTGCGGAATGAGCTTTTCTCCTAAATCCGTGAGCTCACCACGCTCCTGAGCATACTCCAGCATCTGCTGCGCGAGGTCGTCATACTTAAAGCTAGACAGCCCACGCGAGCCATGCCGGTCCACCGTGGAGGTATAGATCTGTCGGAATCCTGCGGGAGCTTCGGAATACTCCCGCCCCTGCGGTTCATAGTGCTGCTTGGTGGAGTAATAGGAACCATGCTCGGCGGCCGTGGCTGGCACTGTTACACCAGAACACGCAACGGCGGCAATAAGAGCGAGAGTACGAATACGCATTGGACGTTGGCTTCCATGAGTAGTGGATATCTTGAAGAGGGACACACCCACGGTAGGCCGCTGACGTTACGGAAAGGTTGCCTGAAAGGAAAATGATTGAAAAGAACTCGTCCCGACGCTGTTCTCTATAAGGCCGAGCCTTTGTCCCGGCTCCTAACGAGCATAAAAAGCCCGGCCGAAGCCGGGCTTTCAGCATTGTCGCTTAGTTGCGTTTGTCCAACGCCGGGAGTTTTTACTCCACCACGGAGTTAGCACCCACGGCATGGTCGAAGAGGTCCGGCAGAGTGGCGGACCAGGCGGAGACCAGCTGGGAGATGGCGACGGACTCGCCGCCGAGGGTAAGGGCGCCGGTTTCGGTGGTCTCGCCAACGATGGCGGCAGGAATGCCTAGCTCGCCGGCGCGGGCGAGGACTTGATCGGCGCGGTCGGCGGTGGTGGCCACGAGTACGCGGGAGGCGGACTCGGAGAAAGCGGCGACAAACTCGTCCTCGTGGACCGCGGTGAGGTCCAGGTTGAGGCCGAGGCCGGCGCCGTCGGCAGTAGCACCGGCGCGCTTTGCCATCTCAAAGGCGGTGACGGCAAGGCCGCCCTCGGAGATATCGTGCGCCGCGGTGAGCAAATCATTGCCGTGGAAGAACTCGGCCAGGCGCTTCTCGTTGGCCATGTCCACCTGCGGCGGCAGGCCATTGAGGGAGGAAGCCTCGGAGGTATCGGCGCTGACCTGCTGCCAGATTGAGCCACCAAACTCGTCCTTGGTCTCACCCAAGGCGATAAGTACTTCCTTCTCCCCCACGGTGCCCAGCTCATTGCCAATGGCCTTGTGCACGTCATCGATAACGCCCAGCACGCCGACCACCGGGGTGGGCAGGATCGGCTCCTCGCCGGTCTGGTTGTAGAAGGATACATTGCCGCCGGAGACGGGGATGGAAAGCTCCACGGCGGCGTCGGCAAGCCCATGCACCGACTCGCGGAACTGCCACATCACGTCGGGGTTTTCCGGTGAGCCGTAATTCAGACAGTTGGTAATCGCGACGGGCTTAGCACCGGTGACGGCGACGTTGCGATAAGCCTCCGCCAGCGCGAGGCGGGCACCCATATTCGGATCCAGCTTGGTGTAACGGCCGGAAGCATCGGCAGAAACGGCCACGCCGCGGCCGGTCTCCTCATCGATGCGCAGCACACCGGCATCCGCATGGTGGGACTGGACGGTATTGCCGCGCACGTAGCGGTCATACTGGTTCATGATGAAGTCGCGCGAGCACAGCGACGGGGAGGAGACGAGCTTCTGCAAAGACTCAACCAAGCCACGCTTGTCGGTGCCCTGGTACTTCTGCAGCTCGTCCTGCCACTCCGGGCGGGCATAGGGGCGCTCGTAGACCGGGGCTTCGTCCGCGATGGTGCCGGCTGGGGCATCCACGACGACCTCACCCTGGTGGCGGATAACCAGGTGATTACCCTCGGTAACCTCGCCGATCTCGGCGCAGGTTACATCCCAGTGCGCGCAGATTTCGCGGAACTTCTCCACGTTCTCCGGAGACACAACGGCGCACATGCGCTCCTGGGACTCGGAGGCGAGGATCTCGGCCGCGGTCATATCCTTCGCACGCAGCGGAACATTATCGAGGTTGACCTCCATGCCGCCATCGCCGGCCGCTGCCAGCTCCGAGGTAGCACAGGCCAAGCCCGCACCGCCGAGATCCTGGATACCTACGACCACGCCGGCGTGGTAGAGATCGAGGCAGCACTCGATAAGCACCTTCTCCGCGAAGGGGTCGCCTACCTGTACGGCCGGCAGCTTACGCTCGGCGCCGTCCTCGAAGGTATCGGAGGCCAGCACGGAAACACCGCCAATGCCGTCCAAACCGGTGCGGGAGCCGAAGAGCATGACCTTATTGCCCTTGCCGGACGCAAAGGCCAGCTTGAGGTCCTCCACCTTGAGGGTGCCCACACACAGGGCGTTGACCAGTGGGTTACCCGCGTAGGTCTCATCAAAGACGGTCTCGCCACCAATATTGGGCAAACCCAGGGAGTTTCCGTAGCCGCCAATGCCGGAGACCACACCGGGCAGGACGCGCTTGGTATCGGGGGCGTCGGCAGGCCCAAAGCGCAGCTGGTCCATCACGGCAATCGGGCGAGCGCCCATGGCCATGATGTCGCGCACGATGCCGCCCACGCCGGTGGCCGCACCCTGGTAGGGCTCCACGTAGGAGGGGTGATTGTGGGACTCCACGCGGAAGGTCACCGCGTTGCCGTCGCCAATATCCACCACGCCGGCGTTCTCACCGATGCCGGCGAGGATCTTCTCCCCCATCTCCTCGGTCATGGTCTCGCCAAAATAACGCAGGTGCGTCTTGGAAGACTTATAGGAGCAGTGCTCGGACCACATAACGGAGTACATGGTCAGCTCCGCATCGGTAGGGCGGCGGCCCAGAATATCGTGGATGCGCTGGTACTCGTCATCCTTCAGGCCGAGCTCCGCGTAGGGCTGCTGCTCATCCGGGGTGGACTGTGCCTTTTCTACGGTGTCATTATGAACGGTCATTAAAGTGGCCTCCTTAAACCGCCGGCGCCTGGGCGACGGCCTTGATGGCGGATACGAAAAGTCCCAGTCCGTCGGTGGATGGGCCGGTCAGCGTGTCAATGGCGTGCTCTGGGTGCGGCATGAGGCCCACGATGCGGCCAGATTCATCGCTGACACCGGCAATGCCGTTGACAGAGCCGTTGTAGTTATCGGTATAGCGGAAGACCACGCGGCCCTCGCCTTCGATGCGGGCAATGTCATCATCGCCGGCCTGGAAGCGGCCCTCACCGTGCTTGGCCGGCACCAAAATCTTCTGGCCCTGCTCAAACTCGCTGGTCCATGCGGTGGTGGAATTGGCCACCTCCAGGTAGGTATCGGTGCAGTGGAAGTGCAGGCCCTTATTGCGGGTCAGCGCGCCCGGCAGCAGGCCCGCCTCGGTCAAAATCTGGAAGCCATTGCAAATGCCAAGCACCGGCATGCCCTGCTTCGAACGGTCAATAACGGACTGCATCACCGGCGCAAGCGCGGAAATAGCGCCCGAACGCAGGTAGTCACCATAAGAAAAACCGCCCGGCACTACGACCGCATCCACGCCGTGCAGATCGCTATCTGCGTGCCAGAGGCTTTTCACCTCTGCGCCGGCGGTGCGGGCTGCGCGAGCGGCATCCACATCATCCAGGGTTCCGGGGAAAGTGATTACTCCGATTGTTGCGGCCACTTACTTGACCTCCAGCCCAACAACCTCGTAGTCCTCGATGACGGTATTGGCCAGCAGTGTGGCGGCTACCTTATCTAGGTCCTCTGCGGTTACAGAGTCGTCGACCTCGATTTCGAAGCGCTTTCCCTGGCGCACATCGCTGACACCGGATACCCCGATGCGACCCAGCGCGCGGACGACGGCTTGGCCCTGCGGATCCAGAATTTCCGCCTTGGGCATGACATTGACAACTACACGAGCCATGAAAATATTGCCTTACTGTATGGGGCTTTGGTCTGCGCGGCTTAGTTTAGTTGGCACCCCCTGCTTTTACCTAGACTCACCCCCGCAGTGTGGGTTTCACCCCGCTTGGGCAAACTCTACGTGAACCTCAAACAACGCTCTGGCAAACTCCGGCGTGCGCTCCACCCCGCCCCGGCGCGGCGATCTACTAATAGACATCGCACACTATCGCTCTCATTTAAGGTTGAATCTATGTCTTCTCGTCGCCTAGGTGCGCTGGCGCTCGCCACCGCCTTGTCTACTGCCGCCCTTGCTGTACCCACTGCCACGGCTGCCACCGACGGCTCCGCCGCAGTCATCTCAGAGGTCTACGGGGGCGGTGGCAATAAGGGCGCTGCCTTCACCCATGACTTCATCGAGCTCTATAACCCCACCGATGCCCCGATTGACCTGAGCGGCTATACCGTGGAGTATTTCTCCGCCTCCGGCAACACGGGCGGCAAGGTAGTGCTTTCGGGCACCATCGCCCCGCATGGCTACTACCTCGTGCAGGGAGCGGCCGGCAATGGAGCGGGCGATGCACTGCCTACCCCAGATGCCGAGGGCAACCTCAACATGTCCGGTTCCAAGGGCTCCGTGCAGCTTGCCGACGCCACCGGATCCCCCATCGATGCCATCGGCTACGGCGCCGCTTCCCTCAAGGAGGGCACCGCTGCTGCGGGTCTGTCCAATGCCAAATCCGCCTCTCGCGACGCCGAGGGCACCGATACCGATGACAATGCCGCCGACTTCACCAGTGGCGCTCCCACCCCGACTAATACCGGTAATAAGGCTCCCTCCCCTCAGCCTGAGGATCCGGCCGAGCCCGAGCAGCCAGCTCCCGAAGGCGTGACCGCCATCGCGGATATCCAAGGCACCGGCGCTGAGTCCCCGCTCAAGGACCAGACCGTTACCACCGAGGGTGTTGTCACCGGCGTGTGGAGCGAGGGTGGCCTCAATGGCTTCACTATCCAGACGGGCGGGACCGGTGCCGAAGCTACCGATGCCTCCCAGGCCCTCTTCGTGTACATGGGTGATAAGCCAGCCGACCAGTACCCGGACCTCGAGGATTCCGTTGCGGTCACCGGCAAGGTCTCCGAGTTCTATGGTTCCACCCAAATCACCGCCGCCGAGGTCACGCAGCTCGATGCCCCGCTAGAGAAGGTCACCCCACTGAAGGTCGACCAGCTTCCTGATGGCAACGAGGCCCGCGAGCCCTTCGAGCACATGCTCATCCAGCCCGGCGAGCACACCGTAACCAATAACTACGCCCTCAACCAGTACGGCGAGATTGGCCTTGCCCCTGGCAAGGAGGCCTTCCGCCAGCCTTCCGATATCTTCTCCCCTTCCACGGATCCCAATTCCGATATCCAGAAGCTGACCAAGGACAACGCCGATAAACTGGTCACCTTGGACGATGGCCGCACCCGCGATTACCTCAAAACCGACCAGGAAACCCCACTGCCATATATCGCCCAGGACGATGCCCACACCATCAAATCCCTGCGCACCACCGATACCGTCTCTTTCCAGCACCCGGTCATCGTGGGCTTTTCTCACGAGCAGTGGCGCTTCCAGCCCACCACCCCGGTTACCGGCAACACCGCGGGCGCAGACCTGCCCATCTCTTGGGAGGACTCCCGCGAGGCTGAGCTGCACGCCATCGATGACGTCAAGGGCGAATACACCATCGGCGCCTTCAACGTTTTGAATTACTTCACCTCCCTGGGCGAGGAATTCGGCGGCAGCGCCTACACCGACCGCGAGGGCAATAAGGTCACGGTCAACCGCGGTAAGACCCGCGGCGCCTATACTCAGTCCGCACTCGCGGACCAGGAACGCAAGATTGTCGCGGCCATCAACGGCCTCGATGCCGATGTCATCGGCCTTTCCGAAATCGAAGATGGCTACGCTGTCACCGGTGACTTTGCCCAGCGCGATAAGGCACTCAAGCACCTGACGGAAAAGCTCAATGAGGCCGCCGGCTCCGATAAGTGGGCCTTCGTTCCTTCCCCGTCCAAGGACGCCGTACCAGACTCCCCGGATGTCATCCGCACCGCGTTTATCTACCACAAGGATGTGGTGAAGCCTGTCGGCGAGTCCCGCATCTTCCAGGACGATCGCTTCACCGGCACCGCCCGCGAGCCTCTTGCCCAGGAATTCCAACCGCTAAAGGAGGGCGAGGAGTCCTTCGTTGCCGTGGCCAACCATTTCAAGTCCAAGGGCTCGGTGGCCAAGGGCGATGTCGATTCCGGCGATGGCCAGGGCAATAACCCGAACGTGCGCAACGCGCAGGCACAGGCCGTCCTCGATGCCCTCCACAAGCAGGAAGACTGGAAGGATAAGCCGCTTTTCGCCCTAGGCGATTTCAATACCTATACTCACGAGACCGCGCTCGACGTCTTCCGCAACGATGGCTTTACCGTGCCCGCCGAAAAATATGGTGCCGATCCCTCCTACCAGTTCTCCGGCCTGCTTGGCACCTTGGACCACGTGCTGGCAAACAAGGTAGCCACCGGCACGCTTGACGACGCCCAAGTCTGGAACATCAATGCCGACGAACCCGTCGCCTTCGAGTACTCCCGCCGCAACTACAATATCGTCGACTTCTACGATGACTCCCCATTCCGCGCCTCCGACCACGACCCGGTCAAGGTCGGCTTCACCCTCGGCGCGGACGACTCCGCCGGCCAGCCAGACGATCCTGCGGATGCCCCTTCAGACAAGCCTTCCGATGAGCCAGGTAAGCCAGAGGACAAGCCCTCCGATAATCCTTCTGAAAAGCCGAATAAACCTGCCACCGGCTCTAGCTCCAGCACCAGCTCCGTCAGCGCAGGCATCGCCGCCGCCATCGCGGCCATCGCCGGCCTTGTCGCCATCCCTGGTTTCCTCGCCGTGACCGGAAACCTCCACAAGGCCATCCCGGCCCCCATCTGGGTCATGTTGCCAAAGGAAGTGAAGAACTTCATCACTAGCTTGCAGCGCTAATCACCCATTAGCCCTAGCCCCGCAACTTCGGAGGAAGACTCCCTAGCGGCGGGGCCTTTGGTCATTTCACGACTTTCGTCCATATAAACGCCCATTTCCGTCGACGGTTGTGGTGGTTTATATGGACGAAAATCGCGAAGCTGGGCTTATTGCTCCGCGGAGCCTCTGACGAGGGAATGCGCGGGCTATTTTGGAAGATAAGCGCCGTAATCGGCAGGGGTCGCGCCGGCGTTGATGGCCCGGTCGGCGGCTTTGACGAAGTCATTGATTACTTTGCGGTCATCCAGGTTGCGGCCGGAAACCGACAGGCGGACCGTATTGCCACGCTGGGCAGAGCGCTCAGCAGCGCGAATAATGTTCTTGCGCCACCACTTGGCGGAACCGAAGCCTTCACCGAAGGACAGGTTGCGGGCTTGGTGGAACTTACCGGAACTAATCTGGAGGATGCCGCGGGTAGAGGCTGCCACCTCAAACTTAAACTGTGGCAGGACCTGCAAGGTACCGGGTGACATGCGCCAGCGAGGGGGCGCAAAGATGGTGGGCTCGAAGCCGATCTTGGCCATCTGGCGGGTAGCTCCGGCGAGGCGCAGCTTCGCCTCGTGCGAATCGAGGTTGGCGAATTCCGCGCGGCGGCCCTGCACCGAGCGATCGAAACCGTTCAGGATGAGAATGCGGCCGGCATCGGCTTGGTCTTGAAGCCACTTCTTGGTGTCTTTGTCTTTGGCGAGGTGCCAGTTGCCGTCGATATGCGGGGCAATCAGCAGGGAAACAGGAATCTCCTCCCGATCAAGGATCGAGAGGAGCCGGCTAGCCTGCTTCCGTGTGTCATCAAAGATGCTGGAGATAGATACCAGAAGGTGGCCATTCATAAGGAAAATTATCGCACAGGAATTTAGGATTCGCGCGTTGGCCCCCTATCCGGGTTTTACTTCTCCAAGCCGGTGGCCTTATTGATCGTCCACGCATACTCGAAGGCGTTTTGGCGCCACTTTTCATAACGGCCGGACACTCCACCGTGGCCTGCAGCCATTTCAGTTTTGAGCAGGAACTCACCGCCGGTGGCCGTCGCCCGCAGCTGGGCAATCCACTTGGCCGGTTCAACGTAGAGCACGCGGGTATCGTTTAGCGAGGTAATAGCCAGGATGTCCGGATAGTCCTTGACCTCGATATTCTCGTACGGCGAGTAGGACTTCATGTAGTCATAGACCTCAGGATCGTGGTACGGGTCGCCCCACTCCTCCCATTCAGGCACCGTCAGTGGAAGCTCCGGCATGAGAATGGAGGTCAGCGGATCGACAAACGGCACGACGGCCTGGATGGCGGTAAAGCGGTCTGGGGCCATATTGGCGATTGCACCCATAAGCATTCCGCCGGCCGAACCGCCCTCGGCCACCATTTGGTCTGCGGTGGTCACGCCTCGGGCGATGAGGTCATCGGCAACGGCGATGAAGTCAGTAAAGGTGTTTTTCTTTTTGAGCATTTTGCCATCGTCGTACCATGTGCGCCCCATCTCGCCGCCGCCGCGCACGTGGGCGACCGCAAAAATCATGCCGCGGTCCATCAGGGACAGGCGGGTCACGGAGAAGGCCGGATCCACGCTGACCTCGTAGGAGCCATAGCCGTAGAGCAGAGTCGGATTCGGCTGGGTGCGGTCAAGATCGGCGCGATGGACAATGGAGACGGGGATGTCGGTGCCGTCGGCAGCCGTGGTCCACACGCGGTAGGCCACATAATCATCCGGATTATAACCACCGGGAACCTCTTGCTCCTTGAGCAGGGTGTACTCGCCGGTGTCCACGCGGTAATCGAAAAGCTGGGCGGGCTGGGTAAAGGACACATAGCTTACGCGAAGCACCGGCGCGTCCCACTCCGGGTTACCAGATACGGAAACGGTGAAAAGCTCTTCGTTGAAGTTGAGCTCTTCGAATTCGCCAAAGCCGTCGTTAATGCGCATGATGGCGGCACGGCCGATGCCGCCGCGGCGGTAACCCACCACAATTTGGTCGCGGTAGGTATCCACGCCCTCGATGCGGGTGGTTTCCTTATGAGGCAGCAGCGCGGGCAGATCCCGAAGAGCGGGCAGCTCGCCGTCGGCCTTGGTATAGCCCACCTCGAAGTTGGGGCCGGTGGCATTGTGGGTGACAATCCAGTAGTCCTCGCCCTTGACGACGACGTGATCGACGTCGTAGTCCACGCCGGATTCACGCTCCCACAGCAGGCGGAAGTCGCCCTCGGGGTTGTCCTCTTCGAGCACCCATACCTCAGAGGTCACCTTGGAGCTTATGCCAAGGAAGAGGTACTTATCAGAGCGGGCGCTGCCGATGCCGACGTTGAAGTGCTCGTCATCTTCCTTAAACACCTGCACGTCCTCGGACTGCGCGGTGCCTACCTTGTGGCGCCAAATGGTATCGGGACGCCATGCATCGTCGACGGTGGTGTAGAAAATAAAGCCGTCTCCAGCCCAGGTAGCGCCGTAGAAAATGCCCTCTAGGTGGTCGTCGAGAAGCTCGCCGGTCTCTAGGTCCTTGATGTAGAGTTCAAAGCGCTCATCTCCGGCAAAATCCACCGAATAGGCTAGGTAGCGGCCAGAATCAGAGATGGAGGCGGCACCGAGCGCGAAGAAGTCCTTCCCCTCGGCCAACGCGTTGGCGTCAAGGATAATCTCTTCCCCGTCCGGGGTGCCTTCCTCCGGGATAACCGGGGCGGTCCAGGGGTCGGACCCCTCCTCTACTGGAAGGCGGCAGGAATAACCGTAGCTCTTACCTTCCTCAGTGCGGCCGTAGTACCAGTAATCGCCGCGGCGGGAGGGCACGGACATATCAGTCTGTTTGATGCGGGACTTAATCTCCTGGAAGATACTCTCCGTCATCTCCTCCAAGTGCGCGGTCTTCGCCTTGGTGTAATCATTTTCGGCGTTGAGGTAATCCAGGGTTTCCTGGGATTCCTTATCGCGCAGCCACTCGTAGTTATCCACGAACTCCCGGCCGTGGAAGGAACGGGTCACGGGGTGGACGGCGGCTACGGGGGCGGAAAGATTCTCGTTGCTCATGCCGTCCCACTGTACGCGTGGCACCCCATGGTGCGGGAGCTTCGGCGGGGAGTTAGTCCTCAGGCGAGAGGAAATCAGCGAAATGCTTGCCTGACAGCCGCTCGTAGGCCTCGATGTAGCGCAGGCGGGTGGCGGAAACGACGTCGGCAGGCAGCTGAGGTGGGGTGCCGTCGGCGGCTTGGTCCCATCCGGAGGCGTCGGAAGTCAGCCAATTGCGTACATATTGCTTGTCGAAGGAAGGCTGAACCTCGCCCTCGACATAAGAATCAGCCGGCCAGTAGCGGGAGGAATCTGGGGTGAGGACTTCATCTGCCAGCACGAGCGTACCGTCCTGGTCAAGACCAAACTCGAACTTGGTATCGGCGAGGATGATGCCCTTCTCCTCCGCGAGCGCGGCGGCCTCGGAGTAGATGCGGAGGGTGGCCGCGCGCAGCTCCTCGGCGCGCTCGGTGCCTAGCTTGTCCACCACGTAGTCGAAGGAAACGTTCTCATCGTGCTCGCCCTGTTCCGCCTTGGTGGCCGGGGTGAAGATGGGCTCGGGCAGGCGGGAAGCCTCCACGAGGCCTTCTGGCAGCTCGATGCCACACACGGTGCCATTGGCCTTGTACTCCTTCAAACCGGAGCCGGTGAGAAAACCGCGGGCCACGCACTCGAAGGGCAGCATGTCCAATTTCTTGACTACCATCGCGCGGCCGAGGCACTCGGCAGGGATGCGCTCATCATCGAGCGGGCCGGCCAGGTGGTTGGGAAAATCGATGGAATCGAAGAAGAACTTCGAGGTCGCGGTCAGCACGCGACCTTTATCCGGGATGGCCGGCTCTAAGGCGTGGTCGTAGGCGGAGATGCGGTCCGAAACCACCATCAGCAGGGTGTTTTCGTCCACATCGTAGATATCGCGGACCTTGCCGGAGGCAAGATGGGTATATGAAGAAAGCTCAAGACGCATGGCTTTCATTCTAGCGCCCAGGGGTGGCGAGTAGGTTTCGATCAAATAAGCCCCGAAATCCGCGCGGGATCCGGGGACTATTTGATCGAATTGCGAAGGGAGCCGGAAAATGCGGGCTAGAGGATTTCGCCCGGGGTATAGGCGGCGGCCTTGGGGTGCTCGCCTACCAAGGCGTTAATGCGGTTGAGCACCTGGTTGACCTGGGACTCGGCAGCGCCGATGAAGGCGTGCTTATCGGCCAGGGCGGCCTCGAGGTCGGACTCGTCCATGGGCAGGCGGTCATCGGCAGCAAGGCGCTGGACCAAGTCCTGCTCGCCGCCGTTTTCGCGCATATTAAGCGCAACGGCTACGGCGTTTTCCTTGATGACCTCGTGGGCAGTCTCGCGGCCCACGCCGGCACGCACGGCCGCCATGAGGATGCGGGTGGTAGCCAGGAAGGGCAGGTAGCGCTCCAATTCGCGGTCAATCATGGCGGGGAAGGCGCCGAACTCGTCGAGGACGGTGAGGAAGGTTTCGAATTGGCCGTCGAGGGCAAAGAAGGCGTCGGGAAGCGCGACGCGGCGGACGACCGAGCAGAAGACATCGCCTTCGTTCCACTGCTGGCCGGCCAGGTCTGCGGCCATGGTGAGGTAGCCGCGGAGGATGACCTGCAGGCCGCCGACGCGCTCGCAGGAGCGGGCGTTCATCTTGTGCGGCATGGCAGAAGAGCCGACCTGGCCTTCCTTGAAGCCTTCGGTGACGGTCTCATTGCCGGCCATCAGGCGGATGGTGGTGGCCAACGAGGACGGGGCGGCGCCGAGCTCCACTAGGGCGGAGATGGCGTCGAAGTCGAGGGAGCGTGGGTAGACCTGGCCCACGGAGTTGAAGATGCGGTGGAAGCCCAGGTAATCCGCGATGGCGGTCTCCAGGGAGGCAAGTTTGTCTTCGGAGCCGCCCATGAGATCCAGCATGTCTTGGGAGGTGCCCATCGGCCCCTTGATGCCGCGCAGCGGGTAGCGCGCGAGAAGGTCTTCGACACGCTCGATGGCCAGCAGCATCTCATCGCCGGCCGTAGCAAAGCGCTTGCCCAGGGTGGTGGCCTGCGCGGCCACGTTATGGGAGCGGCCGGCCATAACCAGAGACTGGTACTCGGCGGCATGACGGCCGATGCGGGAGACCACGGCAATGGCCTTATCGCGGATGATCTCCAGCGAGGTGTGGATTTGCAGCTGTTCCACGTTCTCGGTGAGATCACGGCTGGTCATACCCTTGTGGATATGCTCATAACCGGCCAACGCATTGAACTCCTCGATGCGGGCCTTCACATCGTGGCGGGTCACGCGCTCGCGCTCCGCGATGGACTCGAGGTTCACGTCTTCCACCACGGCCTCGTAGGCATCGATGGCTTGGGAGGGGATGTCTACGCCCAAATCCTTTTGGGCGCGCATAACCGCAATCCAGAGCTTGCGTTCCAGGATGATTTTATGCTCCGGGCTCCAGATGTTGGACAGCTCTGCGGAGGCATAGCGGGAGGACAGGACGTTGGAAATCTTCTTCTTTTCAGCCATGTGACTATTATTCCATGCCTGCCCCACCGCGGGGTGAAGGGTTAGAGAGAAATCTCACCGTCTTCTGCTCGCTTGCCGATGTCCCGGCGGACAAAACCACCCGCAAACTCGATGCCGTCGACGGTGGCGTAGGCGTCTGCTCGCGCTTCAGCCAGCGTGGATCCCTTTCCCAGCACGCTAAGCACGCGACCGCCCGCGGTGTGGTAGGCCCCGTCTGTGTGAACGGTGCCGGCGTGCAGGACGCGTTGCGGATCATCCAGCGCAGCTCCGGAGATGGCATCGCCCTTGCGCGGGGAGGCCGGGTAGCCTTCTGCCGCCATGACTACGATAACGGCGAAGCCATCCTCCCATTCCAGCGGCGCGAGCTCGGCCAGGGTGCCAGTCGCGGTGGCGTGGAGGGCCTCTGCTAGTGGGGACTTGAGAAGGGAAAGCACGGCCTGGGTCTCGGGATCGCCGAAGCGGCAGTTGAACTCGACTACGGCCGGGCCTTCTTCGCCCCACGCCAAGCCGGCATAAAGCAGGCCGGAATATGGGGTGCCGCGGCATACCATCTCCTTGGCCACAGGGACGCAAACCTCGTCCACGATGCGCTGCACGCCCTCCTCCGGCAGCCACGGCAACGGGGTGTACGCCCCCATGCCGCCGGTATTGGGGCCTTCGTCGTTGTCATAGGCGCGCTTGTGGTCCTGAGCTGGCAGCAGCGGGACGACGGTCTCGCCGTCAACCAGGCAGAAAAGCGAAATTTCAGGTCCATCGAGGAAAGACTCCAGCAACACCGGATTGCCGGCGGCAAGGACGGTATCTACGTGAGCGCGGGCAGCGGCGCGGTCCGCGGTGACCACCACGCCTTTGCCGCCGGCAAGACCATCGTCTTTGACCACAAACTGTGGGCCGAAGCGGTCGAGCGCGGCCTCAATGTCTTCCTCGGCCGCACCTGGGCGCAGCTGTTCCGCGCGAGCGGTCTTAACGCCTGCCGCCTCCATGACGTCCTTGGCAAAGGCCTTGGATCCCTCGATCTGGGCTGCTTCCTTGCTGGGGCCGAAGACCGCGATGCCGGCGGCGCGCAGGGCGTCTGCCACGCCAGCAACGAGCGGCACCTCGGGACCGATGACGACGAGATCTGCGGCGATATCCCGGGCCAGTTCTACCATGCGATCCACGTCATCTACCTGGGAGTATTCCGGGTGGACCGTGGCGAGAGTGGACATGGCCGCGCTGCCCGGCGCGGCGTGGATTTCGGTGCTCTGGGGGTCGGCGGACAGGCCCTTCACAAGGGCGTGTTCACGGCCGCCCGAACCAATTACGAGAATGCGCATGCCCACCATCATAACCAGCGGGTAGCCTGGCACACATGGCTTCTGTATTTAGCAAGATCATTAACGGTGAACTACCCGCTCGCTTTGTCTACCGCGATGAGACCTGCGTGGCTTTCCTCTCCATCGAGCCGCTGCGCTACGGCCACACCCTGGTCGTGCCCATCGAGGAAGTAGATAAGTGGACCGACCTGGATCCGCAGACCTGGGCCCACCTCAACGAGGTCGCCCTGGAAATCGGCGGTGCCATCAAGACCGCGTTCAATACCCCGCGCACTGGCTATATCATCGCCGGATTCGACGTCCCGCATACCCACATCCATCTCTTCCCTACCGAGAAGATGGAAGAGTATGACTTTGCCAAGGCCTTCGACGCCGATAACACCGACGATGCCGCGATGGATGAGGCGGCCGCCCGCATCCGCCAGCACCTGGGCTGCAACGAGGAAGGCTTTCGGGAGGAGGACTAGGACTCAGAGGGGGCGTCGGCAAGCGCGGGCAGGCGCACCGTAAAGGTGGTGCCGCGGCCGAGCTCGGAGTCGACGCTAATGCTGCCATCGTGCTGTTCCACTAGGGAGTGCACGATGGCCAAGCCCAAGCCGGAACCGCCGGTATCGCGGGTGCGCGAGGTATCCGCGCGGTAGAAGCGCTCGAAGATATGCGCCGCATCTTCTTTGGACATGCCTTTGCCATCATCGATGACATCGATCAGCACGTCATTGGCTTCACGGCGCAGGCGCAGCGTCACCGTGGCCCCCTCGCCGCCGTGGCGGATGCCATTGGTCACTAGGTTAAGCAGCACCTGGTGCAGGCGGCTGGCATCACCATTGACCACGGGGATGGACTTGGCATCATTGGCCACCGAAATCTCGCGGCCGGGGAAGGCCGCACGCGCGGACGAGCCTACGGACAGGGCCAGTTCCAATAGATCCACCGGACGCAGGTCGAGGCGTGTACCCTCGGCGCGGGTAAGCGCCAGCAAATCCTCCACCAGCAGGGACATGCGCTTCGATTCATCATCGATCTTAGAAAAGACCATGTCCACGTCCTTGGTGGCACCGGAGCGATAAAGCTCGGTATAGCCGCGCAGGCTAGTAAGCGGCGTGCGCAGCTCGTGCGAGGCATCACCTACGAAGCGGCGCATCTGTTCCTCTTTGTCCTGCGCACGCACGACGGAGCGCTGTAGCTGCCCCAGCATAATATTGAGCGCGGCGGCCAGCTGGCCCACCTCGGTATGCAGCGGCCACTTGGGAACGCGCTTGTCCAGGTCGCCCGCCGCGATTTCCGACGCCGTCTTTTCCACCACCCGCAGCGGCCGCAACGCCCTGCGGATAAACCAGAAACCCACGGCCGCAATGGCGGCCAAGGCGATGGCGGCGATGGTCACCTGCACCATCGCCAGGCCGTGCAGGATTTCCTTTTCATGGGTCATATCCTTAGCGATGACCGTGATGACGCCATTAGAATCCGCAAAAGCCAGCGCGCGCCACTTGGTATTGTTCTCGATGGACCCAACGGTGGTGGGATAGCCGCCAAGCGGGATATTCTCCGCATTCGGTGTGGTCGAAGACGGCCCCGAATAGCGGATGGTGCCATTGGGCAGGTAGTTCAGCACCACGTATTCGGTAGGCGGGCGCTTAGTGTGATCACCGATAAAGAAGTCATTGCTGATATCGCGTGCCCACGTAGTCGATGCGGAGCGCAGCTCATCATCGACGTTATTAAAGAGCACATTGCGCATAATGGAGTTCACCGCAAAGGACGAGCCTGTAATACCCAGCCCAGAGACTACGACAAGGAGGATGACCAACCACGTACGCAGCGGCATTGCCTGCGGAATCTGGGAAAACATCCGCCGCTTGGAGGACTTGTCCTCCCCCTCGTCTTGCCCTAGGCCTTCATGCCACATGGATTGCGGGCGCGCTGCCGCTGGCGCAGGCGCCTGGCCCTGGGTCTCCTGTGAATCTTCCATTACCACAGCACTTTAGGAGCGCGGGGTGCGCAGTACATAACCCACGCCGCGCACGGTGTGGATCAACTGGGTATCGCCCGTATCAATCTTGCGGCGCAGGTAGGAGATATAGGACTCGACCACGTTGCCATCGCCGCCGAAATCGTAGTGCCACACGTTATCCAAAATCTTGGACTTAGACAGCACCACTTCTTTGTTCTGCATGAGGTAGCGCAGCAGATTGAACTCGGTGGGGGAAAGCTCGATGAGCTCACCGGCCTTGGTGACCTCATGGGTGTCATCATTAAGCGTCAAATCTGCGTAGCTCATGGTGGCGTCGTTGGTGGATTCTTCCGCCGCACCACCGCGGCGCATGATGACGCGCAGGCGGGTGATGACCTCTTCCAAGCTAAATGGCTTGGTCACATAATCATCCGCACCGATGGTCAGGCCGTGGATGCGCTGGTCCACCCCATCCTTTGCCGTGAGGTACAGCACCGGGCCGTCCAGCCCCTCCTGACGCAGCTTTCCTAGCAGCTCGAAGCCGTCCATGCCCGGCATCATCACGTCCAGGATGTAGGCATCAGGGTTTACCTCACGGGCTACGCGCAGCGCCTCGTGGCCGGAATTGGCGCTGAAGACCTCGAAGTTCTGGAACTTCAACGATACGGTGAGCAGCTCCACAATATTGGGCTCGTCATCGACGACAAGAACCTTGGCGAGTTTTTTGTCTTCCATGTTCTCCTCAGACTCCCTTAAAGGTTGCGAATTTCTATCACGCAATCATGACACGCTTGCTTCCCAGCCTACTGAAGAGTTTCTGGCTGAATCCTGTGAACATAGATGCTCGCCCTGGTCGCCGCAAAAGAAAACCACGCCCCTCCCCTAGTGAGGAAGAGCGTGGTAACTAACGCGGCGCGCTATTTAGAAGTCCTGCGGGCGTGGGATGTTGCGCAGGTTGGACTTTGCCATGGTGATCATCTGGCCCACACCACCGTCCAGAACGGTGCGGGTTGCGGCCTTGGAGAAGCCCATGAGCTGCTCGATGGTCAGCGTTGGTGGCAGGGACAGGGCGTTGGGGTCAGTAACGACGTCGATAAGAGCCGGGCCGTTGTAGGCCAACGCCTTCTTGATCTGCTCCGGAGCTTCCTTCGGATCCTCGATGCGGAAGTGCTTGATACCGGAAGCCTCTGCAATCTTGGCAAAGTTGACAGACTCGTGGTCGGTCTCGTGCTCCGGTAGACCCTGCACCAGCATCTCCAGCTTGACCATGCCCAGGGAAGAGTTATTGAACACGAACATCTTGATAGGCAGGTTGTGGAGCTTTACGGTCAGCAGCTCACCCATCAGCATGGATAGTCCGCCGTCACCAGAGAAGGTGATGACCTGGCGGCCAGGGTTAGCGGCCTGTGCACCCAGCGCCTGTGGCAGGGCGTTGGCCATGGTGCCGTGGCGGAAGGAGCCAATCTGCTCGCGCTTGCCGTTGGCAGTGATGTAGCGAGCGCCCCACACGTTGCACATGCCGGTATCGACGGTGAAGATGGCGTCTTCATCCGCGTTCCTATCGATGAGGTCTGCAACGTACTCTGGGTGGATCGGGGTGTGCTTTTCCACGTTGGAGGTGTAGGCCTCCACGACGTGCTCCAGCTTGCCGTAGTGCTTCTTGAGCATCTTGTCCAAGAAGGAGCGGTCCTTCTTCTCATCCACGTGCGGCAGGATGTTCTCGATGGTAGCGGCTACGTCGCCGGTAACCGGATAAGAAATCTTGGTGCGGCGGCCGATGTGGGAGCCGTTGATGTCCACCTGTGCCACGTTGGCATCCGGCAGGAAGTCGTTATACGGGAAGTCGGTACCCAACAGGATGAGCAGGTCAGCCTCGTGGGTGGCCTCGTGTGCCGCACCGTAGCCCAGCAGGCCGTTCATGCCCACATCGAATGGGTTCTCGTACTGGATGTACATCTTGCCACCCAGGGCGTGGCCGATAGGAGCCTTAATCTTCTCCGCCAGCTTCAGCACCTGTTCGCGGGCATCCTTGGCGCCAGCGCCAACGAAGAGGGTGACAGTCTTAGCCTCGTTGATGGCCTGGGTCAGGGCCGCAGCCTCGGCTGGGTCCGGGAAGACGACTGGGCGACCAGTAGAGATCTTGGACTCCACAAAGGAGTCATCGTCGGCGTCCTGCATGGAGACGTCGCCCGGGATGACCAGGACGGAAACGCCGTTGCCTGCCATAGTGGACTGGATGGCATGGTGCAGGACAACACCGCCCTGCTCAGCGGAATTGACCATCTCGCAATAACCAGAGCACTCCTGGAAGATTGCCTCTGGGTGGGTCTCCTGGAAGAACTTGGAGCCGATCTGGCGGGATGGAATATGGGAAGCCAGTGCCAGAACCTTGGCGCCGTTGCGGTGGGCGTCATACAGGCCCTGGATGAGGTGAGTGTTGCCCGGACCGCAGGATGCAGCACATACTGCCAGCTTGCCGGTGGTCAGGGAATCTGCCTCAGCGGCGAAGGCTGCAGCCTCCTCATTGCGGACGTGAATCCACTCGATGGAGGAGCGACGAACTGCATCCACAATCGGATTCAGAGAGTCACCGACCAGGCCATAAATGCGCTCGACACCCTGCTTTTCTAGGGTGTCAACTAGCTGTTCTGCATAGTTACGTGCCATTAATTATCATCCTTAACTCTTAATTGGTGCTAATACCACTGTGCTACTTACACCGCAGGAAAGTCCACTATTCTCCTATACACTCACACACTGCGTCCAGCTGTGAGGAAGGTAATACTAACCTATCTTTGGCTGTAAACTATAACGACCGTTCGGTACTGTTTACTCTGCTATGAGTATCCACCCACCCCGCGCAGGAAGCGTTTCCACCCCGGCCTCCACGGCCACGCAGCGGTGGTCTTTCTGCGCCGTCATCTCTCTGGGGTTACTCATGGTTGGGCTGGATAATTCCATCCTCTACACCGCATTGCCGCAGCTATCGCAGCAATTGCATACCACCGATACCCAGCAACTATGGATTATCAACGCCTACGCGTTGGTACTCTCCGGTCTCCTTCTCAGCACCGGCACGCTAGGTGATCGCACCGGTCACCGGCGGATGTTCCTCATCGGTCTGGCCATTTTTGGCGGCGCCTCCCTACTCGCCGCCTATTCCCCCAGCGCCTGGGCGCTGGTCCTAAGCCGGGCTTTCCTAGGCTGCGGCGCCGCCATCATGATGCCATCGAGCCTTGCACTTATCCGCCTTACCTTTCCCGATGAGGTGGAGCGCAACACGGCCATTGGCATCTGGGGTTCTGTCGCCGTCATCGGCGCGGCGGCCGGCCCCACCGTGGGCGGCTTCTTTTTGGAGCACTTCTGGTGGGGCTCGGTATTCCTGCTCAATGTCCCCGTCGTGACCCTTGCCCTCGCGTTGACCTTGCTCCTAGCTCCGCCAAACGTCCCAAACCCCCTTAAACACTGGGACTTTCCCTCGTCCCTGTATTCCCTTATCACTCTTACCAGCCTGGTACTGGCCATTAAATCCCTGTCACACGCGTGGCCGGTGAGCGTCGCTGCGGCTGCCGTCTTCGTCTGCGGAGCGCTCGCCTTTGCCCACCGCCAGACCCGCTTGGCAGATCCCCTTCTGACCTTCGATATCTTTGGCTCCCGCGTCTTCAGCGGCGGGGCCTTAGCGGCCGGCGGTGCCATGTTCGGTATGTCCGGCCTAGAGCTACTCAGCACCCAAAAGCTGCAGCTTGTCGACGCCCTCTCACCCCTCCACGCCGGCCTTATCATCTCCGCCATGGCGCTATCTGCCATCCCTACCTCCATCCTGGGCGGCGCCACATTGCATCGCCTGGGATTCCTCCCGCTCATAAGCGGCGGATTCCTCCTTATGGCCACCGGCATGACCCTGCTGCTCGCAACCCGAGGCGAGACGCTTGCCCTACTCGTTGTCGCCCTCGTCCTCACCGGCCTAGGCGCGGGCCTTGCCATGTCCGTATCCTCAACCGCCATCATCAATGCCGCGCCCCTCCACCGCACCGGCATGGCCGCTGGCGTAGAGGCGGTCTCTTATGAATTTGGCACCCTGATTTCCATTGCCCTGACCGGAACCCTCGTGCCTTTACTCATGGCCCGCGAACTCCCACCTCACCTCGCAGAACTAGGAACCGACGCGCTGCATCACCCCGCTTCCCACGCGACCGCCGCCAGCGCCTACAATGCCGGGTATCTTTCCACCATTGGCGGCCTAGCTTGCTTCGCCTTGCTCCTAGCCGCGATAACCGCCTGGTGCTTCCGCGATAACCCCAAATCAGGAGATCCCCATGCCGCGAATCAACAAAAAGACCGCAGCCCTTGAAGCCGCGCTCGATATCATCGCCGCCGAGGACGTCTCCGGCCTTACCTATGACTCCCTTGCGCAGGCGACCGGCATGTCCAAGTCCGGTCTCATCTACCACTTTCCTACCCGCCACAACCTGCTGGTAGATTGTCACCGTTTTTGCGCTGAGCGCTGGGAAGAAGAGCTCGAGCAACTCGCCGGCGGCCGCCCTGCCAGCGAACTCAGTTGGGCCGAGCGCTCCCGCGCCTTGGTGCTCTCCATGGGCAAAAAGGATCCGCTCGTCAAGCTGCTGATGTGTGTGCACTCCCAGACTCACCCAGATTTTTCTGCCCAATGGGCAGATGTGGATGCACGGTGGATGGTGGATCCCTCCGCCGCCGAGACCGACGAGGATGACCTGCTCGTCATGTTGCTTAGTACGGGGCTGTGGGTGCACGATCACCTCAACCAGCGCAAGCTCTCCCCCGCTAACCGCCAACGCATGGTTGACCGGCTTTTTGGGCTTATTGATGCCCCCACAAAACACCACGAAGGCTAGGCCCACGCTGGACCCAGCCTCCTTTTGAGCTGGAGACGAGACTTGAACTCGCAACCTACGCTTAGATTGCAGCGATTCTAACCCACTCTTTTAGTGTTGCCTATTCCCTTTAGCGCAGGCAGAAGAATTAACCAGTATTCCAGAGCTCATATATTCCGGCTAATATCGGGCAATACTTGGACACTTTTCGGACACCGCTAGAACGCTTCCGTATAGTCAGCAATCATGCTAGGACGAGCCAAATATGACTGCTCCGTCACTTTCGTGGAAGCATGACCCAAATACCTCGAAGCCGCCATGACCCCGTGAGACTCCTCTATACGAGTTGCCACCGTCTTCCGAAAATCATGCGCATGAATATCCAAATCGCCACGCGCCTTCTTCAGGTCACCAGACACATTTGGGACAGTGCGGTAAGTTCCATTCCGCGTTGGGAACACAACCTCTCCCATAAACGGCCGATATTCCTTCCCCCACTGAACCTTCAGTGCCTGGAGTGCACACTGCTTCACGGGAATCGTCCGTCGTGACTTTTCAGTCTTAGGGTGCGAGTTTCGCCCGCCTTTATTATCGACTGTGCCAGCAACCGTGACAGTGCCGTTGCCGAAGTCAATATCCTGCCACCGAAGCGCCAACACCTCGCCAATCCTCATACCACTACCGCGCAGCACGTCCACTATTTCTAGTAGGGACTCCCCGCGTTTCGTGCCTGAAGCGTTTCCACCACTCCATTTCTCGATTGCAGAACGGTATTGGCTAATTTCTTCGTCGCTTAAAGCTCGGACTTCTTTCCTTGATGCCTTCTTCAGCTTCGTATCACGAACAGGGTTTCGTGCCACCACGCCCCAACGCACCGCCATTCCGCACGCGCTACCCAACGCGGCCCGGGCTGTCTTAGCGGTTCCTGGCGTCAATGATTCGAGAAAGTTTTGCACTCTTTGGGTAGTCAGCTCGTTTAAGCGAAGCTCCCCAATGTTGGGGTTGATGTGCACATCCACACATTTTCTGTAGGTGGTTTTCGAAGACTCTGTGACGTCATGTTGTGCAAGCCAAATATGCATCAGTGTGGAGACTTTGGAAGCGCTGCGTAACTCGTCATTATCGTTCCCCTGGAGTCTTTCGGAGCAGCGCTTTTCTAGAGCGGTGCGGGCGGCAGTGGCGCTTCTTCCAGTGGCTCGAACTCTGACCGTTTTGCCGTTCAGTAGCCTTAGGCGAGTGGATACTTGGAACTTTTTCTCTCCGAGTTTTTTAGGCTCCGAAATCTCCCCATGCGTCCCCGGAGGGGTCGCCGGCCTACCGCGAGCCATCGTCCAATATCTCTTGCCGGTCTTCGTCTTCCTGCAGAAGCATATGCAGCGGAGGAACAAGAATCGGCGTGAAGTTTTCAGTCAGTAGGCCGTCACCGTCGGTCTCAAACGGGCCACGCAAACCGGTAGCGATTGCTATCTCCTCCAGGCGTAAAAGCGCATCACCAAGGTCCTTGGCAATGTCTTCAACCTTTCCGTCTACCTCTGAAGCTTTTGCCCATTCGATTCTGATTTTCGGGGAAGACTCTAGCCAGACCTTCACTAGCTCTAACAATTCGACCAAGTGCTCTTCATTCACACGAATATTTTTTTCAACCGCCTGAATAATACGGCTGGCTTCTTGGCGAAAACGTTCCGCTCCATCCTCACGCTCAATTGGTTTCACCATGAATTCGCTCCATGGCATCTCCAGGGCATCCGCAATGGCTAGCGCTTCCACAATCTCCACAGAACGACGCCCAGATTCAATTTTTGCAATTGAAGAAGCATGTATGGCAACACCTCTAGCTTCCATCGACGCCGCTAAGGCTTCTTGAGTAACCCCTTTGCTCTTACGTGCTTTTTTTATGCGAGATGCGACTTCTTCTCTCATCGCAGGAATATCGGTCATATAGCAAGGATTCCATATTCGCCTGACAGTTGCCATTATCGGTTTAATTTCGCAAGTTTGCGTTTATTGCTTGCGTATCCAAATAGCATGCGATAATCTCAAGGTTGCCAATATCGAAAGAAAGGATTTTCCAATATGGCACCCTCAAAAGCCGCATACACGATCAGAGAAGCCGCTTCTCTAATGGGAGTTAGCAACTCCACCATGTACGCCGCCGCACGTGAAGGCTCTCTCCCGTTCCCCGTTCTCAAGGTGAACTCCCGCTATATCGTCCCCGCGAAACCATTCCTCGCCACGCTTGGCATCGAATCCGACACTCCCAAGGAGGTGGCATAAGTGCGGAAGCAGTACCTCCCCCAGGACTCGCTGGCGTATCTCGCTGATAGTGTGCTCGCTTCGCTCGACGCCGCTAACGAGGAAATCCAGGACATCAACGGCACCTGCCCGGAGTTCGACGAGCTGCCCGAAAACCTGCAGAACGCGCTCTTCATCCTCGACGGCATTCGCGACGCAGTTCGCAAGGAAGCCATGCACCACAACGTGCACCGCGCTACTCACTACAGCAATGGGCTTCCGGTTCGCTTGCACTACAAGGGCCAAGCAATCACAGACCCCGAGGGCGTGCGCTACCGCCCTGACAACAGCACCACGATGCACCCGAACGGCACCCCGAACGCCCCAATACCACTGCAAGACAACGCCGCATAAGGAGCGACTCTCATGTCTATGTACTCGACCGAACAACTTGAAAAAGGCCAAAAGGCCTTCGAACAGATCCTCATTTCCATCGCGAAGCATGACACCATACCGTCCAATTTCCACGAGCTAAGCGAGTTGCCCGTTGAAATTCAAGACCCAGACAGAGCCGAAGTCATCATCAAGAAAATTGGGGAACTCACGGCCCAGGACTTACGCGCCTATGTCCGTTCCGAGGAGTTCAAAGCTGCAGAGGAAGGAAACGTCAATGACCTTTAAGCATGAGAAACCCCCGCTGGTGCTGGGAACACTAACGAGGGAGCAAACGAGACTGGTACGGGCTCGAATAAGACCAATCATAGCAGCCGTGAGCTTCGCCTAACCATTGGCAAGGTTCAGGCCGCTATTTCCGACAACACCCGCATCGTTCGGAAAATCAACGAGAAGGCCATCGCCGCCAGCCCGACCGAGTTCCAGGAACTCGACGCCATGAAGGCCATTGACGACCTCGACCTAGAACGCGCAGGTCTGAGCTCTTGGGGAGAAGGTGACGAGTAATGCCAGTTAACGCCCACGCTCTCCTATCAGTAGCGGATCTCCTCCTCGTTGAGGACGCTGAAGACCTACTCCAACACCTCGACTTCCCTAACACCCTCGCAGCCTAGTTGCTGCGCAGCCCTACTGGCAGGCACCAGCGTTCGAGCCGCTGGAGGGCACCAGCCCGGATCCGAAGGCATAAGGGCGACGACAACAAATAACCCCGCCCAGGGTGACATCAAGCGGGGTTAATACAAGAAAGGATTCTTACTCTCAGTGACTAGATTACAACACCAGGGAGCGGGGGCACCCGGAATAGACCTCGAAACCCAAGTTTTAGCGGGAGTCATAGCATCCCCAGCACGTGTCGCTATCCCAACGCTTGAAATCTTAGAAACAAGCGATTTTGAGCACTGGGTGAACCAAGAGATCTTTTCCACGCTTTCTACAGTAAACTTCGCAGACCATCCTGAACCTGGGAGCGTGTTAGTCCAAGTCAGTCAAGCGCTCTTGCGGGCGGGAAAATTTGTCGACCGAGACAACGGTTTGCGCTCCACTGTCGAAAGCCTAGCAGGCGTTGAAGGACACCCTGAACAGCTCACTTACTTCGTAACCGTACTACTTGAACAGCGCTTTCGCCGAGACTCCGAAATGCTCGCACATCGGATTATCTCCCATGCACAAAACTCCCCTCTTGGGGATCTCAACCATGCACTCGCATCCGTTAAAGACCTGCGCTGCTTGTTCCAACGTATCCCGCAACCGGCGCACCTTAAGCCAGTAGGAGGCGCAGCATGAACAAGGTCAATCTGGAAGAAACCCTCGACAAGCTCACCAAGTGGATTGAACAATACATAGTTTTCCCCAGCCCACACTGCGCTCCAACTATTGCCCTATGGATTGCTCATACCTGGCGTTCAACTGACTTCTACACCACACCTCGTCTCGTGTTCACCTCTCCAGTCCCTGGATCCGGTAAGACCCGCGGACTAGAGCTGCTTGCACTTACATGCTTCAACGCAAAAATGACAATCTCGTCCTCGACAGCTGCCATGTTTAGGAGAATCGGCTCCGCCCACAAGAATGACCGACTTCCACCGACGATTCTGTTTGATGAGACTGATGCGATTTTTGGCAGTAGCAGGCCGAGCGAGACCACGGAACAGCTCCGTGGCTTGATGAATTCTGGGTACAAACGCGGCGCCACCGTTGACCGTTGTGAAGGCGATGCCAGCAATATGAAAGTGATTGAATGGCCCGTCTATTCTCCATTGGCACTTGCCGGGCTAGCCGGAAAACTTCCTGACACCATCACTACCCGCGCAATCATGATTGACATGAAAAAACGTGCCCGTGGCGAGAAGGTAAAGCCATTCCGGGAGCGCGCAGCACAACAAGAAGTCCAAGATATCGTAGACGCGCTGAAACAGTGGGCCGGGGATGAAACATACTCACTATCTAATGTTTTTCCCAAGATGCCCGATGGAGTCGACGACCGCCCCGCCGAAGTCTGGGAGCCTCTGCTTTCTGTAGCTGAACAAGCTGGAGGCGAGTGGCCGCGTATTGCTCAAGAAGCGTGCAAATCCTTTGTGTTTTCCAAATCGAAGAAAACACCCCCTCTATCCATCGAGCTTCTTGAAGACATTCGAACTGTCATGAATCAGAAAGCCAAGTCAGGCTCTAGCTCTGGAGACAACATCAAAACCAGTGACCTTTTGTTCGCTTTAAACGGGTTGGAAGAGTCACCCTGGTCAAGCTTCAACGGTGGTAATGGGTTAACGCCCCGCATGCTTTCCCAACTGCTGTCTGGTTATAACGTTTCTCCAATACAGTTTCGCGACCCGGAGATAAAGGGGAAAGTATGCCGGGGTTATTCCGTTAGTCCGACCTCGACGCAAGCAGGGTTAAAGGATGCTTGGGATCGCTACCTTCACCCGGTCGAGCCCAACGAGGATACGGGCGTTCCTCCAGAATCCGGTACAAGCGCTACAAGTGCTACACCGCAGGTAGAGGTAGGCTCAGCAGAAGAAGGCTCCCGCTACACTTCCGCTACGCCAGCTGTTACGCCCCAAGTCGGTAGCGAGTCTGTAGCGGATACGAAGCGTTTAGCCGCTACAAAAAACCTGCCTGTGACCAGCGTTGTAGCGGATGTACCAGATGTAGCGGACTCCCAGAGTGGGGGCGTAGAGCATCGCGCAATCACTGATGCTGTCCTCAACGCGCTCGACACCACGCGGGGCCAGTCCATCAAGCAGATTCAAAAGCATCTCACTAAGAAGCAGCTCGACCAAGTTGATGATTTCTACACCGTCATTGAACACCTGCAGATGAAGGGACTTATCCGAATCAACGAGCACGGCCGGTACGTGCGTAAGGAGACAGCATGAGGACTCGCTTCCGGGCCCAGGCCACACATGGCGATCCGGAGACCTCACCATCGGCCCAATTCGAGCCCGCCAGCGCCATCGCAGTATGCGCATCACCCTTACAGGCCGCGACGGGGAAACCATCGCCTTCGAGGTTCAGGACAAAGATATTCTTCAACTAGCTAACAGCATTGCCGACCAGATTGAAAACTTCGAATCTTCCTTCCTGAACGAAACTAAGGATCCAGAATGAGACCGGCCTGGGCGATTGGCTCTCGGTATCTCGACGTTTGTCGGAATTCCGACAATTCAGGGTTAGATCCGTATTTCCAACGACCGTTCTTCCGACGCTCATGCCCCAGAATGAGCGCGCTAGACGCGGCTGCAATCTGCACCATCAGCAACTGTTTAACTACGGCCGTGGCAACAACAGAAAAGATTGAGCAAAATACTTACCCTGTTAAACGCCTTCTAAAGGCTTTAGCAGGTGCTAACGCCCCAACGCGAAAGTAACACGCCTCAAACGGCGATATTGAACAGGCAAAACGCCGCCCCCAAGACACAAAGAAAGGGCCACTTGGACTATCGCCGAGCGGCCCCTGCCGTGAATCCTGAACATGCCGAAGAGTAAAGCCACATTTAATGGGTGTAAACCAACCATTGTTACTTAACCCACTGCATTTCCTATAAAGGCATTAAGAAAATGTTGCTAACCAGCAAGGTCCATATACCGGGAGGATAGACCGTGACCATTCGGGGGAGACACCCTCACCCCTGGATGATGGTGGTCACATGTTGTTTAGTGAGCACTTTTACTTCTCTACATGAAGCATTGGCATGAATTGCCACCGACTCTCTGCCGTAGTGGTCACGGAGCTTCCCGGCGCCTTAATTGGGTGAAGTTAGGAGCAAGGAGAGTAACTTACCTTGCCCTAGCGGTGACCGGAACCGCGCCGATTCATTGCTTGCACGTAGTGCGGAGAGAGACGGCACGACTCACAGTGACAGGCCGGGGAGTCAGGCCAGAAAGCCGCCTAAGAATTGTGACAGGCCGAAAAGGTGTAGCGATCTGTCAGGCCCCTACCCAAACAGCGGCACGCTAACGGGCGCCATGCATAGTCTGTAAATGTTATGCACCAATCTAACATAATATATTATCGGACAACATATAATTCAATGCTTTGCATACATCTCCACTACCTGCATAAATAGCTGCATAGCGCAGTGTATTACATTGTCCGTTATCGTTGTCCGTTTCTTACTTCCACGTTCCGTTCAGCGTTGCTAGACTGCACCACATGGAAGAATACACACCTACATGGCTAGACGCTATCACTACCGACAGTGCGCGCACCATTGCTAAGGCAACTGGTTTAAGCCACACGACGATTAGCAGGGCCGCGGATAATCCCACTCCCCCGCCGGCTGTAGTGGTCGCTGTAGCCCGCGCCTATGGCTACAACCCCGTGGAAGCATTATCGCGCACAGGGTTGCTTACTCCCATAGAAGCGCGGCCTGTAACCAGTGAAGCCAACCTGCGCCGCGTGTCCACCCGCGTGCTGCTCCAGGAGCTACTGCGCCGTGAAGCTGGAGACAGTCAGGTTTAGAAAAGTGCAGGGGAGAAAAATAGTAGATGGCTAAAGCGTCTACCGTCCAGACCCGTACACGGTGCGTGCGTCTAGGTCGCCCGTGGGTTGGGGAGCTGTGGGGGCGGGAGTTCCCCACCTGGGTGGGGTGGTTGCTTCTTGGGGTTGTTTTCGGGGTTGCGTTTTATTTGATTTTCCGGTTGCGTATGTTGTGGTGTGTGCCATAATTGGTGTGCGGCGCCTGGTGGATGGGCGCTGGTTTTAAGGAGCTTCTGTGATTGGAAGCTTAGGTACTATGTGAGGAGTAAGTGTATGGGTATTGATCTTTCTACTGTTCAGATGCATTTGGATAATTTTGTAGATACTCAGGAGGGGTGGTACAAGATTTTGTCTGGTGTGACTGATATTCTTTCTGGGAATAATTTGAAGGAGGCTGCTAAGGAGCCTATCAAGGCTTTGTTGCCCTCTAGCTAGTGCCTTGTTTTAGGGGGGTCGTTGTAGGAACTAGGATTTGTAGAGATGGATAGGAAATGAAGGATAGCGATGGCTGAAGTTTCTAATGTGGCTGGCGTGATTGTTGAGTCGGTTCATGATATTGTTGAGCCTTTTGTGCAGATTGCTGATGGGGCTTCTCAGCTCATTGGTATGTTTGCCTAGGTGAAATGGTGCCGACTGAGTTGAGTGAAGGTCTTGTGAAGGGGCCTGGCTGCGTGAACGCGTTGTAGTTGTATGTAGCTTGGGTTATTTTGCTCAGTTGGTAGAGAAGTTTGTGCCTGGTCGGTGTTTTACCGGCTGGGCTTTTTCTGTTTTGTTGGGTGGGTGGTTAGTCGGCTGGTGTAGTTAGGGGTGTGCTTTGGTGGCTTGTAAGGGGTGGTGGGGTATTTGTAGCTTGGGAGAGCGGAGGCTGAAGGGAAGGGGTGGGTCATTCGGGGCATGTTCACTGCAAATGGTGGTGGTGACGCTGGGGGTGCCTGTTAGGTGTGTTTTATCTCTTGTTTTGTTTTCTTCGGGGTGGTTTGGAGATAAAGGTAAGCCCCCGAAGGGGTGGTGGTCTCGGGGGCTGTTGTGCGCTTTTGTTTTAGAAGCCGGTGATGTTGCGGTTGAACTCGTTGAGTGCGTCTGGGATGAGGTATGGCAGGTTGCGTACGAAGAGGCTTGCCTGTTCGAGGGCGTCCCAGCCGTTGGAGATGGCGGTGTGTGCTGCTTCCTGTGCGTTGGATACGATGTCTGCGATCATATTACTTTCCTTTCTAGTTCGGGAGAAACTTGCGCACTCTTGCGCGCGTTTCTCATCATACGTGAGGTGGTGGTTTGTGTGGCAAGTTGTGCTACTTATTGTTCTTGGGTTTGGTGCGTTGCAGTATCTCATGATGCTGCCTTGTGTGGGTTTTGTTGATGAAGTGGATATTGCGTGGGGTGGTTTGTGATGCTTCGGGCTACGTATTGTTGGGGGGTGTTGCGGGTTAGGTACCCACGCACAAACCGTCAGACACTCTCTGACATACCGTAAAGCGAGAAGCAAGCAGGACGCCTGCTAAGAAAGCGAGAGTACAATGGCAAATGCCTTACTACATACCGCATAAAATACGTCATGCGGTATGTGTGTTATGTGTTTCCCAGTGTGGGAAAGAGGCTACGATGACCCAAACGCACGAAATTACCACCGCCTCCGGCCATGTCTATCGTTATATCAACGACTCCAATCTCCCGGAATAAGTCTCCGAGGGGAACGAATAGCCACTTACTCGATCCCAAGCGTAAGGCGCTATTAGAGTTACCTAAACACATTCTTCCAGCAGCTGTTAAGTGCACAGTCGGGAAGCTGGCCTGCGTTTCCCGGGTTTTCACCAGGCCCAGGAGCGTTGAAACGATAAAGCAGTGACGTACTAGGGGCTTAGAAGAATATCCGGCGGTGGGTTTCGTGCACGCACGGGAGGTTTTATGTCACCCCATATTGATAAACGTATGGCGTGCAGTACGGCATTTCGTACTGCACGCCATACGTCGTTGCGTTAGCTACTAGCCTTGAAGCTCACGCGTAATAAAACCGGCCATACCAGTATGTCCCACGTTCGTTGGATGCATAGGCATAACAGACGGCGCAGTCGGGGTCTGTGCCGCTACAGCCCAACGCTGGGAAGTATCCGGCTGGCACGGGTCATGGGTCTTGGCTTGGTTGTGCAAGTCGATGAAGTTAACGCCGAGATCACGAGCAGCATGACCAATTTCAGCATTGAACTGATCCTCATAAGCGGTCACACCAGGGAAGCCAACAGGAATGACTTTGTTGCCGTCGTTAACAGCGCACAGAGTGTCGTTAACGGTCATGGGTACGTAGTTGACCATCGTAATTCGGGCGTGTGGAGCCTTGGCGCGGATCTTGTTGAATTGGTGTGCCAATAGCCCACGGTAGGCAGAAGCCTTAGGAATGTCCGGAAGTGCTGCGTCGATATACGTGCTTGGTTGCAAGCCGCCGTACATGAAGGTTACTTCCTTGGTGTCGGGGCCGATTTCCCCGGACAGTAGCGCGTGGTCAACATAGTTATTCAACCAGACGCTCGTGCCGTTGCAGGAGTAGTCAGCCAGCGACATGTTTAGGTTGCGTGCGGTTTGGTGTGCCCAGTTGTTGTTGTCGTTGAAGCAGGGGCGGATTGGTCGTGGGTACGGGGATACGCGACCGCGACCACCAGGTGCGCCACCATTAGCGGTAAAAGAATCACCAAAGGTGACCATATCCTTACCCTGTGGCCCATCTGCTTGGGCGGTAGCTGGAACAGTGAAACTGGTAGCAAGTGCAACAATGACACTTGCTAGTTTAGTGAATTTCTTCATATGGGAGCCTTTCTTTAATGATTATTTACCCACTGGACACCAGCTGCACTGTCACTGCCACCATAGGCATTATGGCGCAGGAAACCACGAATGAGCGTGTAGTAGTCCTTAGGGTTGTAATGGGTTAGTTCACGGGCAACAGAGGGCGGGAACTTGCCGTGCAGCATGTCAATATTCATCGATGCTTCAGCAAGCTTGCGGTACTTCTTGGGATAGTTACATACAGCATCATCGCTATGGCACACTTCTAGGACCTTACCGCCGAGATTGCCAAAACCACCATTGAGCTGTCTCAGCGAGCCAGTATTGACATCTGGCTTAGCAGGATACTGCGCAGCGCCGTTACCGCCTTGGTATGGATTAGCATACAATGCCGCAGAGGCAAAACGAGAAGGATCGAGTGTGCCCTTGCCATGAGCTGCATCATTAATGATGCGTGCAGAGACATCGGCACCTAGCGAATAGCCTACAAGGCTGATACGGCTGTTTGGACAATCATTCTGGATACGCGCAATGGTATGTGATGCCTTGGTATAGCCATCAGCTGATGCCTGTGGATAGGACGTTGCAGCAAAACCATAGGACTGATAAGGCACATAGGTCACATCAGTGTCCGCTCGATTACCCAACTGGATGCCTACATCAGCAGTGATATGACCAATAGGCAGGTTATCAGGCATGACTGGGTTAGTATTAGCACCACCAGGGACAACAACAACCTGTTTAGGCGCGCAGCTGTGGATAAATGACTGTGACGTAGGTGGCTCAAATGCCTGTGCTGGAACAGGAGCGATGAATGTTGCAGCAAGAGCCGCAGCTGCAATAGCGCGGATACATTTTAGGGACATGGAAAAACCTTCCAAAATTGACAAAATAACGAAACTTCACTACCGCAAAACCAGGCAAATCGCAGTAAAATCAGTCTTGGGAAGTTAACGCCTGCAAGCTTAACCGACAAACCCACAATCCGCTCATCATCATGCCTAATTAGTAAGCTAAAGTCTCAACCCTAAATAACACCGAAAGGCAACCCTGAAATGAGCACAAAACCCCGACAAACCCACTCAACACGCCACACCTAGACGCACTCAGAGACAAAGTCAACAATATTGCACTTACCCTACTAAGCACAATTGCAATAACAACCCTACTCGTAATAGCCGCACGGCAAATCTACTTTTTCACCCGATGGGCCTGACCCCTGGAAAGTGGACACGTCGGGGGTTAGGCCCGTGGGCGCGGACGCGCTTTTCTTGTTCTCGGACGTCGATGGCCTTTATGACAAGAACCCGGCCGAGCCGGATGCGAAGTTCATTGATGAGGTGCGCACCGGTAAGGATCTCAAGGGCGTTGTTGCCGGCGATGGCGGCAAGGTTGGCACTGGCGGCATGGCCACGAAGATCTCGGCCGCCCGCCTGGCTACTCGCGGCGGCATCCCGGTGCTGTTGACCTCTACCGATAACATTGGCCCCGCGCTTTCCGATGCCTCCGTGGGCACCGTCTTCCATACCCGCGAGGAACGCCAGCTTTCGGCTTGGAAGTTCTGGGCGCTCTACTGCGCCGATACCGGCGGGGCCGTGCGCCTGGATGAGGGCGCAAAGGAAGCCGTGACCAAGGGTGGTACCTCCTTGCTCGCCGTGGGTATTACCGATGTCCGCGGTGAATTCAACAAGGGCGAGATCATCGATATCTTGGGCCCGAAGGGCGAGGTTATCGGCCGTGGCGAGGTCCGCTTCGATTCCGAGGAATTGAACGCCATCAAGGGTATGCAGATGAGCGAGCTGCCAGAAGATAAGCGTCGCTCGGTCGTGCACGCGGACTACCTATCCAACTTCGCCTCGCGCATCTAGCCGCGTGCCGTACGCTGGTCCCATGAAGTATTTTATGGGACCAGAAACGTGGCAGCCGATCGTCGATGATCTGAGCGCTGCCGGCCACGAACGCGTAGAAAACCTCGAAGACGCAGAGGTTTATATCAATAACACGCCCAGCCCGCGCCGCATCCCGGAGATGCCGGACAATATCGGCTGGGTGCAGCATTGTTTTACCGGGGTTAACCAACTCATTGATGCGGGATTGATTACCGCTGAGGGGCTGCCGTGGTGCAATTCCGCCGGCGCCTTTGCCAAGCTGGTGGCCGAATCCGCCTTGGACCTCCTGCTCTCCCAGGCACACCAGCACAAGGCCTTTGCACAGGCCGGCACGTGGTCGGTGGCAAAAGAGCTGGATGAAGCGCAGGAATGGATCTATGACCAGCAGGGGCCGAAGAAGGTGGCGATTTTGGGCGCTGGGGGCATCGGTAAGCAGCTCATTGCCTTGCTGCAGCCCTTTGGGGCGCACATCACCGCCGTGAATCGCTCTGGGCGCCCGGTAGAGGGCGCCGATGAGGTGGTGGCCATGGATGACGCCGCGCACGTGTGGGGCGAGGCCGACGTCATTTTCTGCATCCTGCCCGCCACGGCGGAAACGGAGGGGCTTATTGATGCCGCGAAGTTCCGCGCCATGAAGCCGTCTGCGCTGTTTATTAATGTCGGGCGCGGCAGCACGGTGGTTACCGATGATCTAGTGGATGCCCAGCGCGAGAAAGAGATCGCCGGCGCTGGACTGGAGGTCGTGGACCCAGAGCCGCTTCCTGATGGCCACCCGCTGCTCTCTCTGCCCAATTGCACCATGACCCCGCACATCGGGGCGACAAAGCATGTGGCGCAGTACCACATGGGCGATATTTTCAACGCCAATGCCGCCGCGTGGGACAAGGGCGAGCCCATGCCCACCCAGGTGGACCCGGAGGTGGGATACTAGAACAGATCAAAGTCACGGACAGTGATGGCTGAGTGCGTCGTGTGTGTACCGAAGAAAGGACGTACCGCCTACTGCCCGCGACAAGTGAAAATAAAAGTTCAATGTGTTGAACTACTATTAAACTAACACTTATCCACGGACGACGCAAGCACGATTATTAAGATGGCGGATATGCACCTAGAACAACTCCCTACCCGCAGCCAGGACTATCTCAAGGTTCTTTGGGACTTATCGGAACACTCCGGCGGCAGCCCGGTAGCGCTCAAGGATGTGGCGGGGCGCCTGGAACAAAAGATGCCTACCGCCTCCGAGGCGATAAAGAAACTCGCTGCCCAAGGGCTGGTGGAACACGAGCGCTATCAGGGCGTTTCGCTGAGCCCTGCGGGCCGCGAGCTGGCGATGCAGATGGTGCGCCGTCACCGCCTATTAGAAACCTTTTTGGTTGAAACCCTGGAGTATTCCTGGGACGAGGTGCACGAGGATGCGGACCGCCTCGAGCACGCGTGCTCCGATCGCTTTATTGGCCGCATCGATGCGTTGCTGGGATCCCCCGACCGTGATCCACACGGCGATCCCATTCCCGATGTCGGCGGCGGGATCGAGGACCTCGGCACGCTCACGCTCGCCACCGCACCGCTCGACGCGCCCGTGACCGTGGAGCGCGTCTGCGATGAGGATCCTGGCCTGCTGCGCTACCTCGACCGCTTTGGGGTGGAGCTGGGCAATGAGCTGCGCGTAAGCGATAGCGTGGCCGGCCTGTTGACGGTGCAGACCAAAAGCGGAGAGATGTCGCTGGCGGAGGTGGCGGCTCGCGAGATCACCGTCCGCCTCGCTTCGAACAATTAACGCGCGACGCAGCGCGGCGCCGTGCGGCGCCATGCAGCGCCGCACGCTAGGAGACAGCCTTGTAGGCCGCCATGCTGGCGAGGTAAAACACGCCTGCCACGATAGCGATGGTGCCGCCGGCTGAAAGGCTCAAGTGCGCGGCGATAAAAAGCCCGGCGACCGCGATGGTGATGCCGATGATGGCCGCCCCGATGAGCAACGCCTCCGGCCGCGATACCCACGGGCGCAGGCCTGCGGCCGGGGCCACGAGCAAGGCGATGGACAAAATGGTGCCGACGGCGGGGATCACGGCGGCCATCGTCAAGCAGATAAGGCCCAGCGTTAGGGCATCGTAAAGGCCACTATGCGGGGAGGTGGTGGGGTCGAAATAGGCTTGGAAGAGGCGGCGCCGGCAAGCCAATACCGCAAGCAAACAGATAATGACCAATCCGGCCGCGACGGTGACATCGCGGTGGTTGACAGTAGTAAGCGAACCCACCAGGAAGCTATCGACGTGCAGCGGCAGCGGCTGGAACCAGCGCAGTAATAAAATGCCCAGTGCAAAGCTAAGGGTAAGCGTCGTGCCCGCCGCAGCGGTGGAGGATACCCCGTGCACCTTGCCCAGGTAATGCATGAAAATCGCCAGCGGAATGCAGACCGCTACGGAACCGAGCATGAGCCCATCGCTCAAGTTAGCGCCCAGCGCATTGGCCACGACGACGCCGATGACCGCGCCGGGAAAGGTGCCGTGGGAGAGGCTTTCAGCAAAAAAGACGCGATTGCCCAGCACCATGAGCGTACCTACCAGCCCGGAGAGGCAGCCCACCGCGATGGCTTCGAAGAATGGCAAAGTTAAGACACCCATATGCGCCTGCCTAGAAGTGCGAGCGGAACGGTCAGGGACAGTGAGAGTGCGACGATGGCCTGCGGGGAAATCTGGTGGGAGGTCACCGAGAGCATGAGCCACAGGCCCACGCATACGGCCAGTACCGCGCCAACCAGTGCCCAGCAGAGCATTTGCCCAGGGGTACTAGCTAGCACGCGCCCGACCAAGCCTGGCACCACGACGAAACCTAAAACAAGCAAAACGCCGATGGCGGAGCTAGCGGCGACGACGATAAGGCCCACCGCTACGTTGGCGATGACATCGACCCAGCCCACGCGGATGCCGGTTGCGCGCGCGGATTCCCGGTCAAAAGCCACGGCAATTTGCGAGCGCCAGGTGGCCAGGATGAGCAGGGCCGCAAGCACGCACAAAATGACAGAGGGCACCATGCGGTCGGTGGTGATATCGAGCAGGCGGCCAAACATGAGGGCCTCCAGCTGGCCGGAGCGATCCCCCACGGCGAGGCTGATGACCACGCCGATGCCATACATCAAGGTCAGCACCACGGCGGTGCCGGATTCATGATCGTGGCCATCGCCGCCGGAATTAAGGCGTGCCAAAATGAGCACCGCGGTGCCCGCGGCGACGGCGGCGCCGGGCAAGATGCCGGGAAAACCCGCCACAGCCAAGCCAATGACGATGCCCGGGAATACCGAGTGGACCAGCGCCTCGACGCTAAATTCCATGCGGCGTAGGTTGACTACTACGCTGACCACCGCGCCGGTCAGGGCTACGCACAGCAAAAACAGGGCGGCGCGCTGCATATAGGGGGCAGTAAGCAGAAGCGTCACATTTCCCCCTGCAATACCGACGTGGCCTCCAGGTAGCGCTCGACTGCATCTTCGGTATCGAGGACCTCGCTGTGACCGTCCACGATGAGCATTCCGGCATCGCAGGCGCGCTGCGCCAAAATGGGATCGTGGGTGGAAATGAGCAGGGCAACCCCGCTTTCCTTAAGCTTGCCGATGATCCCTAAAAGCACCTGCCTGCTGTCTTGGTCCAGACCATTGAAGGGCTCGTCCATGAGCACGAGATCCGGGTGGGCGGCAAGTGCGCGGGCGATAAATATGCGTTGGCGCTGCCCGCCCGAAAGTTTGTCCCAGCGCGTTTTAGCCTTATCCGCCATGCCGACAAGCTCTAACGCTTGCGTGATCTGCGGGCGCAGGCGTCGCATGCTGCCCATGCGCTCCCACCACGAGGCCTTAGTAAGCAGGCCCATTTCCACGACCCGGCCGGCGGTGACGGGGAAGGTGGGATCGCAGGTGTGGTGTTGGGGAACATAGCCCAGCGTGGCCGTGCGCTTGTGTTCGCCGCGCAGCGTGGCAAGGCCGGCGATGGCCTTAAGGAGCGTGGACTTACCAGCGCCATTAGCCCCCAACAGCGCGATGGCCTCACCTTCGTGGATGGTCAAGGAGACATCTTCCACGATGGTGGTGGTGCCATAGCCGCAGGAGGCGTGGGAAAGCTCTAAAAGCGGTGTACTCATTGTGCGTCGTCCAGGCTTTCTGGCAGATCGGCCGCTTCACCGTCCCAGGCGTCTACGAGGGTGGTGACGTTGTGGATGATGGAGCCAATGTAGGTGGCGCCGTCGCTATTCGGCACACCCAAGGAGTCGCCGTATAGCGCGTCTTCATCCGTAATGGCCTTGACCCCAGCGGCGCGAGCGATGGCTTTGATGGACTTAGAGTTATTGGAGTTTTCCGCGAAGATGGCCTTGGCGCCGGAATCGCGGACCTCCTTGGCGGCGTCCTCGATGTGCGAAGAGGTGGCGTCTTGCTGGTTATTGAAGTCCGTGAGCGCCGAGCCGATGAACTTCACGCCATAGTCGTTGGAGAAGTAGCCGAAGGCATCGTGCGAGGTAAAGAGCACGCGGTCCTGCTCAGGGACGGTCTCCAAAGACTCGGATACCCACTTATCCAGTTCGTCGAGCTGCTTGGTGTATTTTTCACCGACCTCCTTAACGGAAGGTTCCTTATCGGCCAAGGCATCGACGATGTTTTCTACCTGGATCTTAGCGTTCTTAGGGGAGGTCCAGACGTGCGGATCGTGGTTGAATTCTGGTTTCTCACCGTCCTCGCCGGGGAAGGGCCACGGGCGAAGGTCTACCTTGTGGTTGGAATCGTCATCGCCTGCGGTGACGATGGTCTCGCCGTCGAAGCCGGAGGACTCCACGGCGTTATCGAGGAAGTGCTCGAGGTCGACGCCGTTTTTAAAGAAAAAGTCCGCATCCGCCATGGCGCTCATCTGCTGCGGGGTCATCTCGTGCTCGTGCGCGCTGGCGTTCGGCGCCAATAGGCAGGTGAGATCGAGCGTGGTATCGCCATCGCCCTCGGTGGTTTCCTTGCCGCTGGAATCCACCTTGTGGAGCGTCATGCCGCCTTGTGCAATCTGGGTGAGGTAATCGCAGATCTGCGTGGTGGTTGCGACGGCTTTGATGGTCTGGTCGTCGCCCGATCCGGAGCCAGCGTCGGAACCATTGCCGCCGTCATCCGTGCTGCAGGCGGCGAGGGCGACCCCGCTCAAGGTCAGCATCAGGCCCAGCTTGGCCACGTTCTTTTTCATGAGGGCTCCTTATTTCAGAGTGAAACTTATCAAACAAAGAATAAACATACCCAAGTAAGTATTTCAAGCAATTGAACAATAGGCTTTGATATTGTGAGCTTTAACGCACTTTCGGGTGAGGGTAGAGGGGAGCAGTTTTCCTGCGTGGCCTGCCCAATTTGGGTAAATGGCGAGGTACGAGGCGGGTGGCTGAAAAACTCGGGCAGGTACGTTACTCTGGTATGACATGGGCAACACTGAACGCGAAGAAGTTCTGTCCAAAGCCCGTGCTGCTAAGGACGTTGCGCCCGTCGTGGCGCAGCTGTCCACGCCGCGCAAGAATGAGATCTTGCAGCGCGCAGCCGAAAATCTCATTGCCCACACCGATGACATCCTTGCTGCCAACCAGCAGGATATTGAGGCAGGTCGCGAGCGCGGCATGTCCGATCCTTTGATTGACCGCCTGACCTTGGACGCTGCCCGCGTCGAGGGCATTGCGGATGGCCTGCGCCAGGTCGCTGGCCTGCAAGACCCAGTAGGTGAGATCCTGCAGGGGCGCACCATGGATAACGGCATTCAGATGAAGCAGGTGCGAGTCCCTCTCGGCGTGATGGGCATGGTCTATGAGGGGCCTGACCCCCGGAAAGTGGACACGTCGGGGGTTAGCTATGCTGCTTTAGTTAGTGTAGCTGAAGTCTCGGCTTCAAAAACATCAGGAGCTACGAGATTGCACCAGGAGTGTCGCCGGCGTGTGTTGTAGCGTGTGCACCACCGGAATACTTCTTGACGGCAGGTGATCGGATTGTCAAAGACTTTCCGATCACGCAGCACTTCCCGCTTTAAAGTAGCGTTAAACGATTCTGCTAGGGCGTTATCAGCACTCGTTCCTACCGCTCCCATGGACTGGCGTACACCCAACGACGAGCAGTAATTTCTAAAGGCTTGTGAGGTGTACACGCTGCCGTGATCGGAATGAAAAATAGCCCCGTCAAGACTGCCACGCACACCGTGTGCGTGGGCTAGAGCATCAATGACCAGTGACACGCGCATGTGGTCTGCGAGCGCATAACCTGCAAGTTTCCGCGAATAGGTGTCAATGACTGTGGCCAAATACATGTTCTTGCCACCCTTACACGGCAGGTAGGTAATGTCGCCGACATACACACGGTTCGGCTCGTTAGCTGTGAATGTACGGCCTACTAAGTCCGGCATGACTCGGTGGACAGGTTTGCGCTTGGCGGTGATGCATCGACGCCGTTTGGTAAAACCTTTTAGCCCCATGGATTTCATGATGCGTGCAAACTTCTTATGATTGGTCGGGCCGAAGTCCGTATCGTCGTTGAGGCTTGCGGCGATGCGTTTAGCACCATAAAGGCCGTGCTCATCATCGAAGATAGTTGTAATTCTTGCACCAATAAGGGCATCGGAATACATCTTTAACCTGCACTTTTTACGGGTTTGCACCCATTTATAAAACGAGGAGCGATTAAGCTTTAACACATCACACATCCGTGTGAGCCGAGTATTCGGTTCGGTGGTCATAGACAAACTGGAAGCGGATCACCAGCGTGTCTCTTCGGCAAAATACTTAGCAGCTTTACGTAGAATATCGCGTTCTTCGCGCAGTTTAGAGACTTCCTTTTCTAGTTGGCGGATTCGCGCAGAATCATTCGCAGCTTGGGCCTGATCGTGCACGGCTTTAATGCGGGCGCGTTTGCCCGTGCCGTACTTTTTGACCCATGAATGCAGCGAGGCTCGGTTGATGCCGAGCTCTGCTGATGTTGAGTTCAACGAGAGGTCCTCATTATTTTCATAGAGGGCCACGGCATCGCGTTTGAACTGTTCGGAGTACCTGGACATGGTGGTAGATTACCTTTCTTCCCAGCTCGACTGGGCTGGATATCAGGTGTCCACCAAATGGGGGTCAGGTCCAATACGCCAGCACCCCAAACAGAATCAAGAATCGCAAAAGCCACAAACGCGATGCAAAACTGCCACCAAGTGGGAATCATCGTCATCATCGTCACCGCGAACCCCACACCAACCACACTGCCAACCCCCATACGAGACCAAACCAACACCCAAATATGCGCCAACGTATCAACCACAAACCAAGCCGCACACGTACTTGGCCGAAAACCAACACCCCTCGACCCCAAACCCACAAACCTACCGCCAGGAAGAGTAACGATCAGCGATAACAAAGGCAACTGGGAGCAAGTCGACATCTACAGCCCAAGATTCTTCCAAAAATAAAAACCCACAAAACACTGTAAAATTAATACCGGTATCACTCCCACCCCGAAATTCAAGGAGGAACTACCAATGTCGGATGAAATCATGCCCGAACCAGTAGAAAAAATCGCAGCACCAGCTGCCGCAGCCGCAGCACTAGTCGGCGGCGAACTCGCAATACCAACCCCACCAGCGCAAGCCCAAGGACCAGGAGGGCCAAACCCCGCAACGGTCAACGAACTAAAACCAGAAGGAGTCCGCGCACACTCAATCGTCCTCAAAATCAATGAAGTAAGAGCACAACACGGACTCAAACCCGTAACTGAAAACCCGGCCCTAAACAATATTGCTCAAAACTGGGCTGACCACGTCTGTCAAACCGACAACCTACACCACCGCCCAGAACACTGGAAGACTTACCCAGCCGAGCTACCACCAGGTGGAGAAAACGTTCTTCAGGCATGGGACGACTATTCCGACGCACAACTCGTCCAACTCTGGGTTAATTCACCCTCACACCGCGAAATTCTTCTAGACCCCGAAGCCAAAACCGTCGGCACAGGAATAGCCGTCAACCCACAAGGCAAGCTCTTTGCGGTTCAAAACTTCGGACGCTAAATAGACCACTAATGGCCTCAAAGGAGAACTTCCTTTGAGGCCATTACTGTGTCGCCAAGCGTTCTGCAATAGAAACCAGCGCATTAACCAAGAGATGCGCCCAACTAACCTCGAGACCCGTACACGCCCTAAACGCCTTGGTCGCCCGTGGGTTGGGGAGTTGTGGGGGCGGGGGTTGCCCCTGGGTGGGGGTATGAGTAAGCCCCCGAGGTGTGGTGGTCTCGGGGGCTGTTGTGCGCTTTTGTTTTAGAAGCCGGTGATGTTGCGGTTGAACTCGTTGAGTGCGTCTGGGATGAGGTATGGCAGGTTGCGTACGAAGAGGCTTGCCTGTTCGAGGATGTCCCAGCCGTTGGATACGGCGGTGTGTGCTGCTTCTTGTGCGTTGGATACGATGTCTGCGATCATTTTAGTTTCCTTTCTGGTTCGGGAGGTGGTTGCGCGCTTTTGGCGCGCGTTTTTCATCGTACATGAGTTGGTGGGGTGCGTGCCAAGTTGTGGTTTTAGTGGGTGTTTTGGGCTATTTTTTGGGCCATGTGTTTTTGGCCTAGTGGGGTGGGGTGTGCGATGAGATTGTGTTCAGGCATGCCGTAGTAGTTGGTGTTTCGTTGTTGTGGGGGTTTGCACCATCCTTCGGGGTCGTTTGGTGGGGTGATGTAGGTGGTGTGTGTTTCTTGTGCTGCTTGCTGGATGGTGTTGTTGACTTCGGTGAGGAAGCTGTTGATGTATTTGCGGTCGTTGAGGGAGAGGTAGCCGCTTTCGGGGCAGCGGTGTTCTGGGGTGGCTGCTGTGTAGTAGCCGGTGAAGAGGATTTGGGCTTGGGGGGCTCGTTTTTTGGTGTCGTTTGCGATGTCGATGAGGCGTTGTTTTAGGTTTCGGCCGGTGGTGTCGGGGTTGTGGATGCTGGCGTCTGTTATGGGTTTGGCGGTGGGGGAGCAGTCGGGGAGTCCGGGGATTTGGATGTGGGGTGCGCAGGCGGTGAACAGTGCTGCTAGTCCGGCGTCGTTTCCTCCGAGTGTGATGGTGACGAGTTTGGTGTCGGGTGTCAGGTGTTGTTTTTGTGGGGTTGGGGCGGTGAGGGGGAGTGCGTGGTGTTGGGGGTTGTCGTATTGGTAGGTGAATGCCCAGGCGCAGGAGGCGTCGTCGAGTTGTAGGTTGAGTTGTTTGGCTAGTTGGTGTGGGTAGTTGTCTTGGTCTTTGACGCAGGCTGGTGTGCTGCCAGGGACAGGTTGTGTGATTGTGCCGGTTGAGGCGTAGGAGTCTCCGAGTGCTACGTATTTGTCTCCTGGTTGGAGGGCTTGTGCTGTGGGGGTTAGGAGTGTGGTTGTGATTGTTGCGGTGGCGAGTGCGGCGCTTATTTTTGTTGGTTTCACGGGGGTTGTTCCTTTTTGCTGATGGGAAATTCCCGTGTGGTGGGTGTGGTGCACGGGAATTTGGGTGGGGTGGGGTCTATTTTGCGATATTTTTTCCGATGTATTGGCCGTAGGCGTGGGTGCCGTTGGCGTTGAGGTGGAGGGGTAGGTTTCCTGGTGCTGGTGGCAAGAGATCGATTAGGTTGACCCACCAGCGGTCTCGGGAGCAGTTGTCGTGTCCGGTGGACATCGGCTGTGCGTCTAGGAAGGTTGCGTCGTTTTGGTCTGAAACTTCGCGCAGGGTGTTTTGGACTCGTTTTTCATTTTCTGCAACGGCTGCGGCGGGTAGTGGAATGGTTGCTGATGTGAGGCAGGTGTTGGCGCCGTCGGATATGTGTGGGTAGCCGACGACGGTGATTTTGGCGTTGGGGGCGTTTTTGTGTGCTACTTGCAGTGCGCTGCGTAGGCCGTTTCGGATTGCGTGGTCTGATGCTTGGATGTCTTGTTTGTATGGGTAGGTGTCGTTGGCGCCGGCGACGATGACGACGTTTTTGGTTTGTGGGTTAAGGTCGCCGTGTTGTGCGGCTGTGCGAAGTGAATCGTCAATGTGGTGGCCGCCGGTTGCGAAGGAGGCGCCGGCGCATTGGTATTGGTCTACGTGGGCGCCGCCGGATGCATTTGCGATTTCGTCGGCGATGGAGCCGTCGGTGACGCAGCCTACTCCGGTGTTGGTTTTGGCGTTTGCCTTGTTTTTCCAGTAGTCGGAGAATGTTGGGTTGGCTACTACGCTGTCGCCGACTAGTACGGTGTTGCCTGGTGTGGCTGCGAGTGCGGTGGTGTTTCCTGCGGCCAGGGCGGTGGTGGTGGCTAGTATTGCTGCTGTGTATTTAGTGGGGGATTTCATCTTTAGTTTCCTTTTAGTTTGCTGTTTGCTTGAGTTTCCTTTGTCTAGGATATCGGTTTTTCAGTGGAATGCCAGAATTTTGGTTTTGAGTGAAATGTTTTGAGTGTTGCTGGTGTGGTGATTGTGGTTAGTTGGCTAGTCCGGGGTGGGGTTGTTGTGGGAGGTGGAGGAGTTTTTTCTTTTTGTGTTTGCCGGTGCGGGTTTCTTGGGTGGTTTTGTTGGTGTGGCATTGGTGGCAGAGGACGCGGAGGTTGTTGGGGTTGTGTGTTCCGCCTTGGCTTATTGGGGTGATGTGGTCTACTTCGTGTCCTGGTTTGCCGCATTGTTGGCAGGTGTGGTTGTCGCGGTTTCGGATTTGTTGGCGTAGGTGGTGTGGCGTTCCTGGGTGGTGTGGGTTTTTGTTGTTCATGGTGGTTTAGAGGTCGGGTTTGATTGCGGTTGGTGCTGGGTGTTGTGGGATGTCGTTGGGGTGTGCTTGGCGCCATTCGGTGATGTGGTTGATTGCGGTGTTGTATTTGTGGTTGAGGGTGTGTATTTGTTCGCGGAGTGTGTCGACTTGGTTTTGTAGGTTGTTGACTCGGTCGGTGAGTTGGTTGGTTTCTTGTTGGATGGTGTCGACGAATGCTTTCCATTCGGGGTAGCGGGTTTGTTCTTGGGTTTGTTTTTCTTTTGAGCGGGCGTTGATGGTGGCGGTTATCCAGGAGGCTATGCCGGTGATGGTGCTGGTGGTGCCTGTGGCGATGATGGTTGTTAGTGGTGTCATGGTGTGCCTCCTTTGCGTGTTGTTGGGTTATTGGGGCGGTTGTTGTGGGTTGGGTGCGGGGTGTCCTGGCGTTGCTCCTTGTGGAGTGGTGGGCGTAGGACGTGGTGGCGCAGGGGTGTGCGGGTTTGGTTGCGCCTCCTGTGGTGGCTGGGCTGGAGTGGGCCGATAGTCAGAGTGTTCGCCGGTGGTGATGGCGGCGAGGGCGCTGGCAATGGTGGCAGTGATACCACTGGTGTTTTGGAGCCAGGTATCAACTTGGTCGGGGCTGGCAATACCGAATGCGGTGACGGTGAGGGCGATGATACCGGTGATGGTGTAGATGGTTTGTCGGATGTACCAGGGGGAGTGGGTGATGCCGCGGTCGAGTTGGAATTGTTGTGGGTGGATGATGTTTTGTGCGTGCTTTGGCATAGTTGTTTCTCCTTTCTGGTGTGTACGGGGTTATTGGTTGAGTAGGTGTTTGAGGTCGTCGTGGGTGCCGCGGTAGGCGTTGATGTCTACGACTCCGGGGTATCCGGCGGCGTGGCCGTTGGAGCCGTATTGGAGGATGTCGGGGGTGTGGTCGCCGAGTGGGTAGTTCCAGCGTGGGCTGTCGTCGCCTGGGTAGAGTTGTGCGGCGGTGCCGTGACTGTTTTGAGCTCCGTAGTTGGAGACCCAGAGGGCGCCGAGGCCGTCCATGGAGGGTTCGCCGCCTATCATTTTCTCCCAGTACCAGGCGCCGGAGTAGATGCCGGGGACGGTGTAGCCGCGGCATTCGAGTTCGTGTTTTGCTGCCCAGACGTCGTTTCCGGAGAGGAGGGCGTTGCCTGAAGGGTCGATGGATTCGACGTCTATCCAGATGGGGAGGTCTTTGCGGCCTTGTAATTGTTGGTCGATGGTGTCGACTTGTTGTGCGATGGTGGTGCCTTCGGAGGGGGCGCGGAGGTACCAGTATCCGCTGGTGATGAGTCCTGCGTTTTCTGCGTCCTTCAGGTGGGAGTTGAAGATGGGGTCTTTGTAGGTTCCGTCGCAGATGCGGATGATGGCGAAGTCGTAGCCTTCTTGTTGTGCGGTGTGTAGGTTGAGTCCGTTGTTGTGTTCAGACACGTCGAGTCCGTACAGTGGCATGATTATTTTCCCCCTTGTTTTGTGGTTTTAGTTGTTGAGCCAGCTGTGTAGGGCTGGTGTGAGCGCTTCGATGGTGTTTCGGCCGGTGGTGTAGTCATCTGGGCCGAAGAAGAGCGCGTGTAGTTGGTTGGTGGCGTTGAGTATGGGTTGGTTGACGACCCATGCGCCTGGTGGTGTGTTGCGGTTTAGGCATACTCCCATGTTTTATCCCCCGTTGTGTGTGGAACTGGTGTTCCTGTGTGGTGATTTTACCCTATGAGGGTTTTGAGTCGTTTGGTTGTGGCGGAGATGTGTTTTTGGTTTTCGTTGAGTTGTTGTAGGGCGGATTGGCGGGGTTGTGCTTCGCCGACAGCTAGTTCGGTTCTGGGTGGTGTGCCGGGCGTGTGGCTGATGGTGGCTTCATCAATCCAGGTGGAGAGGTTCATGTTTCGCCATTGGATGCCGATTTGGTCGCCGACGTTTATTTCGTAGCCGAGTTGGTAGGGGCAAGTGTCGGTGAGTTTGAATGAGGCTGAGAGGTTGCCTTTGCCTTTGGCGAGTGCCTCAAAGGCTTGTTGTTGGCCTTCGATGGTGAAGCCTTCTCCGGAGGCGACAAGCTCGCGGCGTCGGTAGGGGCCGAGGTGTCGTGCTCTGCGGGTGGCTTGGTGGTGTGTGAAGGCGAGTAGTTTGTCTTCGGTGAGTTTGCCGGTGGCTTTTTCGAGTTTGTTTTGTAGGTCGTCGAGTTGTTTGTCGTTTCCGGGCCAGGCGTTTTTGGCTCCGGCGATGGCTCCGCCGACGAAAGTGGCGCTTGCTCGCTTCAACAGTTGGTTGATGGCGTTGGGGGATTTTCCACCGACGGTGACGTCTGCGTATTTGGAGCGGGTGATGGTGATGTCGCTGGTGGCGTAGTCGATGTGGGTGGGTCGGATAAGTATCCAGGGTTTGTAGCCGTCTGGGTTGGTGCGGTCGCCGAGTCCGACGGTGGAGACGTTGTCTTCGGGGTCCCATTTGCGGGTGATGTTTTTGACGCCTTCGTGGACGTGTCCGGCGACTGAGGAGTCGTTGGTCAGTGGGATGATGTCGATGATGAAGGTGGGTTTCCACAGTCGGGTGTGGGTGGGGAATGGTTGTTTGTCCCATGGCATCCAGAGGGTGATGGTTAGGCGGAGTCCGGCCGCGTCGAGTGTTTCTTTTGTTAGGTCTGCTAGTGAGTCGAAGCGGGCGGCAAGCACGGTCCATGGGGTGGTGGTGGATTTGTGCAGTGGGTTGACCATAATCGGCCAGTCGGCGTAGTCGCGCCAGGCGATGGGGGACCAGGGGTCGGCGTCGGGGAGGAGGTCGAATTGGTAGAGGCGGCGTAGGTTCATCAGGATGAATGTTTTAATGACTCGGAGGGAGTCGCCGGCGCGGACGTCCATGTATTTGGGTTGGATGGCTTTGATGGCTAGTGGGTTGGATTCCATGACGAGGTAGTTGGCCATGTCGTGGATGGAGGTGCCGGTGATTTCGACGGTGGGGTTGTGTTGTTGTGCGTGGTCGATGATGGTGTCGACGAAGTAGGTGTAGCGGGTGTGGCCGTATTCGATGACGAGGAATTGTTGGATGTCGGTGAGTTTGCGCAGGGTGGAGTTGGGGTCTCCGTCGAAGGCTAGTGGTGGTATGAGGAGGTCGACGATGGGGTGTTTGGTGGGTACTTCGAGGGTGACGGTGCCGGCGTCGTTGACTTTGTCGTTTGCTTTGAGTTGGGTGTAGCCGGTGATGATGGTTTGTGGGGTGAGGTATTTGTCAGTCAAATAGACGAACGGCGTGTGGTCGTCCTGATGCCGTTGCCCAAGTGCGGCCATTTGCGCTATTTGATGTTCCTGCATTGCTTACTATTCCTCCTGTTTGTGCCCAGGGTTGTAGGTATTGGTTGCGCCAGTGGATGTGGCATTTGTGGCAGTCGATGGTGGTGGCGTCGCCGGGCATGATGGGGCGTGTCCAGGCGATGCCTCGTAGTGTGGCCCAGGCGTTGTGGTTGGGGTAGCCGTGTGTGTCGGTGATAAGGCCTCCGGTGTCGGGGTTGGTGTGGTAGATGAGGCCGGTTGTGCCGAGTGCTGGTGGGAGGATGATGGGGCCGTTTTTGTCTTCGGTGACGCGGGCTGTGAGGCCTTTCCAGTGGATGGTGGGCCAGAGGGGGAGTTGTCCGGTGTTTTCGATGGTGGTGATTCCGGTGGAGGTGTGTTCTGGGCCGAAGTATCGGCCGTCTTGGGCGGTGAGGTGTATTTCGAGGGTGGTGGTGTCTGTGGGGGCGGTTTCTTCGGGAAGTCCGATGGGGGACTCGAGGTGGACGAAGAGTTGGAGTTCGGGTTGTCGGGGTTGATGGAACGTGAGGAGGGCGGGTTTGTAGAAGTCGAGGCCGTCGAGGAAGCGGCGGATAGTGGTTTCAGTGGTCAGTTCGGTGGTGTGGGTGATGCTGACTGTCAGTGTTGGGGTGATGGGCTCTGGGGTGGCCGTATCGTAGGTGTGGGTGGGGAAGTGTTGGGTGGTTAGTACTGGGTGGTCGGATAGTTTTCCGGTGGTGCCGGAGATTTTATGTAGGGTGACGCCTTCGTCTCCTTCCCTGTGGCCGGCGAGGTGCCAGGTGTGGCCTTTATAGTCGGTTAGTTGGATGTCCACTGTGCTTTCCTCCTGCTAGACGACCATTGGGGTGGTGAAGGTGTTGATTTTGACTCCGCGTTCGAGTGCTTCGATGCGGCGTTGATAATCGTCGAGGGCTTGGTTGACGCCGCGGCGTACATCGTCGGAGGAGACTTCCATATTGTCGCCGTTCATGTTGAGGTGAACTTCGACTGGTGGGAGGGCGGTTTTTCCGGGGTCGTCGGAGGTGCCTGCGACAGCGACTTTGACACGGCCTTGATTGTCAAGAATGTCTGGGGCGTTGGCCCCGTCGATTCCCCAGGGGGAGCCGAGGTCGTCGGTGATGTCGGCGAGTACGTCGCCGAGGAATTGTGAGCCCCATTCGATGGGGGCGCCGACGCGTTCTTCTTGACCGTTAAGCCATGCTTCGACGCCTTCTGAGAAGGTCTGAGCGGTGGCGTCCAGGTGCTTGGCGGCATAAGTAATGCCTTCAGCGAAATTAGTCATCTGTTGGGAGTTAAGTACCCATTCTGATTGGCCGGACGTGTTGACTGCAACAGAGTTATTGGGGAGTACACCACCGGAGTCGCGTAAGAATGCAGGTAGTACACCGCCGTTTTTGTAGCCTCCGGCGCGGTCGTAGGCCGCGGAGAGAGAACCGTAGGTAGCCATGGCGTAGTTCATGGAGGAGCGGATGTTGGCTTCCGGGTCCCAAATGTCGTCGAATCCGGGGTCTTTGTAGGATTGGAATGTGGGGTCGATGGTTTGCATAAGTCCCTTGGATGGGGTGCCGTTGACGGCGTTGGAGTCCCAATCGTTGATGGCGTGCGGGTTGCCTCCGGATTCTTGTTGCATGCGGCGCAGCACGGTATCGACGAGGGAGGCGGGCTGGCCTTTTTCTTTCAACAGGCGGGTGACAAGTCCGCGATACTTGTTGACGTCGCCGCCGACGCTTAAGTGCTCCTTGACCTTTTTGGCTACAGCGGCGACTTTGTCTTTGAGCCAGTTCCATGCGTTTTCGGCGCCTTTAGTCAGATAGGCGGGTGCGACGGATTTGGCTAGGTCGGTGCCGCTGCTGATGCCGAGTTTGTCTTTAACAGCGTTGATTTTGCCATCGAAGAGTTTCTTTGCTGCGTTGGCGAAGTCACCACCGAGCTCGATGGCTTTGTTGATGACGTCGTCAGTGACGTTCCATGCTTTGCCTGCTGTGGATTTGATGGCGCCGATAACACCGCCGTCAGCGAAGGAGCCGGAAAGTCCGGTGCCTTTTCCTGCTTGTGCTGTAGCGTTCATACGTGCGACTGCTGCTGGGCCGCCGACTGCTCTGGTCCATTCTGGGCGCATGATGGCCTCACCACCGGATAGGTTGAGCGTGCCTCCGGTAGGCGAGAAGAAAGTGTGTATGTCGCGGCCTGGGGTGTAGCCGGGCATGACACCACCAGTAGCAAAGCTGACCTCAGGAAGCTTTTCTACACCAGTTACCTTGGATACAGCGTTCCATGCGGGGCGAATGCCGTTGTTGTAGGCGACGTTGGCAATTTTGCCGGCAATTGACTTAATAGTTTCCCAGACACTGTTCCATGCGGATTTGATTCCATCAGCGGCTTTTTCAAACCACTGCTTAACTTGGTCAACCCCTTGCTTCATGCGGTCAAAAGCAGGACGAACGTGTGCATCAACAATGCCTTTAATGAAGTCTGACATGTGCTGCCAGGCGGGGAGTAGGACGTTGTCAATAATGGCCTTAATGCCGTCGACAACCATGTTCCAGACATTTTTTATCCCGTTAAATACTGGCTGAATAGCGTTATTCCAGATAGCGGACAAGAATTGGCTCATCGCGTCCCACGCTGGGATAAGTACCGTATCGATGAGGGCCTTGATGCCATTTACAACGGCTTCCCAGAGCTGCTTTATCAGGTTGAGGATTGGTTGGATAGCTGCTTCCCATAGGAAGTGCACTGCTTGTGCGACAGCGTCCCATGCGGGTTTGAGTACGTTTTCCCACAGGGCTTGAATGCCGGTTACGAGTAGCTCCCAGCCCATCTTAATGACGTTAAATCCAGCCATGAGAAGTGCTTTGAGAATATTGAATTGAATAACAATAGGCGTGATAAGCGCGGTGATGATATAAGGAGCTACCTGTTGAATCACACCCCACGCTTTCGCAAACCACTCACCAATAGACGAAAAGACAGGCTGAATCCATTCCCAGAAGCTGCGGAGCGCGTCACCAATCTTCGACAAGATTTGATGCCCGACCTCGGTCTTTGTCAAAAAGAGTGTAATGCCTGCAACGACGGCGGCAATAGCTGTGACAATAAGGCCAATTGGGTTTGTGTCAAAAATAGCCGCCAACAGTGCAGGCAAGGTACGCAGCCCAGTGAAGATGATGCGCCCGACCTTAATGATTCCGCCCAAAGCCTTACGGAATCCCATAAACCCCTTTATCGCAGGGCCCAACTTCGGCCCGAATGATGCGATAATGTCGCCGCCTGCCTTAAACGCCTTAAACCCGCGAGTGATCGGCGTAATGACTTTAGCCCACGTCATAAACCCACCAGCAGCCGCAGCAGCCAACCCTGGGTGCTTTTGCATTTCGTCGCCGAGCTTGGCGATAGTCGGGACAATGACACCGGAAATAATGGGAGTGATTACGCGAATCAAATCGGTGATTATAGGAAGACTTCCCACAGCAACAGCAGCCAAAGCGCCGACAATCGGGGGTAAAGCAGGCGCAATTGCACTAACAAGCTGTAAAGCAGCATCTGCCAACTCCTCCACATATGGACCAGCCTGACTAGCTAAATCCTGTAAAGGAGATAAAGAGTCAATGATTGAATTGAAGTTAATGTTCTCGATAATGTCGAACATTTTCGGGATGACGTCATCAGCCAAGTGGTCAAAGACAGGGGTAATCTTTTCAGATAGATTTTCTGCGAATTCTCCCACCACCGGCTTAATTTGCTGGAACCCGTCCGACAGTGCGTTAAAGACGGGAATCATACCGTCATAAAACGGTTTTTCGAATTTCGCGGTCACCTGAGAACGGAACGCTTTCATGGTGTCGAAGGAGCCTTTGAATGTTTCGCGTTGCTTTTTCGCGGCGCCGTCGAACATGTCGTTCATGGCGTTAGAAAAGTCCTCGAATGAGACCTTACCTTCGCTAATCATGTCGGTGACTTCTTCTTTAGATACGCCCATTTGGTCGGCAAGTTTTTGTTGCAGGCCGATTCCTCGTTCCATCAACTGGTGCATAACTTCACCGTCAACGTGGCCGCGGGCAGCAACCTTGGACCAAATAGAGCCCATCTCACCCATAGAGACACCAGAATGGGCGGCAGAGTCGGCAACACGGCTTAGCGTGTCCTGAAGGTCCTGCCCCGGCTTAATGCCCGAGCTGAGCATGACGGAGGCAACCTGGGCGGTATCACCCATGAGGAAGGAGGTGCCCTCAATGGACTTATTGACATTGCCCATAATCTGGTCGATGTCTTTGCCCTTGTAACCCAAACCCTCAAGGGCCTTTTCTGCCTTGTCGGTAGTGGCAAGGCGGTTAAAACCATCACTAAAGGCTTTGCCAGCACTCACGCCAGCCGCCGCAGTAGTAGCAACCGCACCAGCCTTCATGGTCTTCTTCAACCCGCCGGTGATTTTACTTCCCAGCTTTTCGCCCCACGAGCTAGAAGGGCTGACGACCGCTTTATCAATCTGCTTGCGTACTTGGGAGAAATCTCCCATTTTCGGCACGATACTGACCCAGCCGGTACCAACATCGAAGTTTGCACCCATGCTTAACCCCCGTCAATGCCAGGCCAGTCATTGCCCAGCCATTCGTCCATTTCTTGTTTTGTCAGTCCTTCTGCCTGAATTCCAGCAGTTTCGGTTTTCTTGTCGTCGACTCCGGGGCGGGGGATAGGCTTAGGCTTTTGCCCCTTACCGCCCCAAGCACTCATCGCCTGCTGGTCAGCAATATGCGCCAGGAGCTGATTGGTAAGGTTCCATTCCCAGTCTTTCTTTTGTGCATTGCGCACCAGCGCCGAGTCTGGGCCGGCGGTGGCAATCAAAGCGATGGCATCATTCCACGTGACACGGTCTGTGCCGTCGTTTATCCACCTCCACCTGATGCCGGCTTCGATGAGTTCCCTTTCGACTGCCATAGCGAATCGGGTGTCGGAGTCGACGGCGTCGATGAGGGAGACGATTTCGCCAAGGCTAGCTTTTGTCGCCGCCTTCGCTCCAGTCCTGCATGAACGTGTTGAACTCGTCCATGTGCATGTTATCGATGATATCGAGGGTGCCGGCGTCGGATTTATCGGCGGCGCGTTCAAGAATCATCCAGGAGAAGTCTTCATCATCGAGGCCGTCTCGCTTGGCGCGGCGGCGGTCTCCTACGGTGATGATGGAGTCAATGGGCGGCAGGCTGATTTTGTCACCGTTGTTTGTGGTGTAGTTGAACCAGTTGTCTGCGGTTGTGGTGTTTTTCTTGGCGTTCTTCTTTGCAGCCATAAGAAACAATTCCCCCGAATCGAATACGTGTTTTACATGCGGACTTGCGCAGTCTCCTACCTTGCTGGAAGGAGACTACTGCAATCCTTGCACCCTCATGATAGCAGCACTTATGTACGGCTGTTTACGGCCCAAAGCTAGCTAGCAACCATCCCAAACCGGCTGCGATTGCGAAGTAAGCCAAAATGAGTACAGCGACAATTGGGATAAAGGAATACAGGTACACAAGCACGATTGCTACCGCAAGGCCAGTTGACGCCATGAAACCAGTAACAGCCCCAGCAACATTGAGGACAACCACTAAAGCCACGAGGCCAATAGATACTGCAGCCACAACCGCTAACTGACCGATAATCCACAGTCGCAATAGTCGCCCCACCGGCGAATGCCGGGTGAGAAGGTTGAAAATATCCAACGGAATACCCACCAGTGGGAACGCAATCGTATTGACAACACGCAGATAAATCGGCACCAGGCTTAAGATGAGGATAAGCCCAGATACGGCAATAAACGTGACAGTCACAATGCCGGCAATTGCCACTCCTGTCACACGGTTGAATAGTGTCAGCGCCAGCGAGCCCAAAACAACACCCAAAAGACCTACCACCGCCGCGAAAACCGCAATGGATGAAATAAGGTCAACGGCCCGAATCGTATGCGAGATACTTGCCACCGTGACAATCAACAGGGCAGCAGACAAAATCAACACAGCCCACACGATGATGGGAGTAGCCGCGACGACCGCGGCCAAACGGGCACGGCGGAAGAGGCGCCTGCCAACACGCATCGGTGTACCGGCAACAACGAATGCAACCGAAGCGGCAAGAACAAGACCAGCCACCACCGTAAGCAGTCCAGCCAACGGCGTTAAAAGAACCCTCGGGTGAGTGGCAAGCATGCCCACAAACGTAGCTGCAGACAAGAACAAAATAATCGCGCCCGCCACACCAGGAACAATCGTCAACGCCGCCGCTGCAAACGTGACCGCAATTGTCAACAGTGACACCTTGGCTAATATCCTCCACGGCTGAGCCAACTTTCGCGCGGCCAGCAGCATTGGTACACCCACAAACATGGTCACGAAGGCAGAAATCATCAACCCCAATGCGAGTCGCTCCAACTTTTGGACCTTCATCCACGGGAAGGCACCAGCGATAACTCCAGCGTCCAAGAGTAAGTGGCGTGCCCCGCGGGCAGTAGCAAGTGCGACCACAATGGCAGAAACAACGGTAGCAATACTACTGAGGGCGAACTTTGGCCACTTCTTAAGACGTTGCCCAACCCACGTGAGAACAACAAGTGCAGCGATGACAAAACGATGATTCACGCCCAGCACAATTGCAACAGGGGTAAGCAAGCGAGCAGCAATGATAGGAAGCTTCCAGCCCATCCATCGCGCTGCCGCAATAACGCTCGAGGCGAGAACGCCTACCATCAGCGGAAGGATAGGACGGAGTACACGACCAACGATTCCCCGCGTACGAGCGACGACATGCGCTAGCGCGACCCCCAACGTAGTGACAGTATCGATGCCAAATGCATCCAAGAAAGTCCAGGGAAGGACAAAAGGAGTCAGTAGGTGGCGAAGCACACGTTGAGGCTTGGCCACTATATAGCCCACGAGCATGATTGCCAACTGTGCGATGCCCAAATTTCCTGCGCCGCCGGCGACAAGCCAAATGGTATTCGTTGCCGGATTAGCTGGTCCACCAGCCGCAGCCCACGCAGCCCACGCCGCTGCTGACACCCCACCGTAAGCGGCCAAAAGGAACCAGGCAACAGCTTGTACGCTGATGCTGTAAAGATTCCACTTCAGCAAGAAAACATTCATCGACAGTGGAATCAACACGCGATACAGCAGGCCTCTGTACGGCAAAAACAGTGCAGGAAGCGTCAACAACGCCACTATCAGTACTACTGCAGAGATTAGGCTAACCACAGTGGTGCCTACAGCACGCAGTGGATATAAAAACCGGGTCGGTGCAGCGAAAAACGGAATAAAACCTACAGCAACAACAGAGCGCACTACCTGAACGCCCTGAAGCACCAGCCGGATAATCCACGGTCCAATTCCCGCGAAAACACCAGTAGCCATAAACCCGACGCCGGCAAGCATGACACCCGCAGTTACCACGCGCAGCAGCAATTGGCCGGCACCACGCAGTCCAGTCACTATTAAGGACAGCTGATGGCCGATAAACAGCGCTACAGTAACACCCACCGTGGCGAAAGCTGCCGCTACGGCGGCGCCAGCAGCAATCACCGGCGGCGCTAAAATCGGCAGAAGCAAGATTGTGGCAACCGCCGTGGCCACAAACGACAAAGCAACAATAGCCCCCAACGCCAACAACACCGGAGCGACTGCCTTCTTCAAAAGCGGAAACGCCGCCACATTCGACGCCACCCACGCCACAGAAGCCACATAGAAAATAATCGACGCCGGAATAGCAATAAGTGCTGTCACAAATGCAGTTGCCCCAGCCCCAGCTACCGGCAACAAAGCCCCTACGGTGGAAAACAGTAAAAACAGTACCGCCAAAACAAAGCGTACTAACGGACGAATAACCAGCATTGCCGTCTGAAGCTGCTTACCTGCAAGCCGTGCCGTTACCAGTGACCGGAATGCCAATACCTGCATAATCGGCAACGACACCGCAACCGCAGTGACCACCGGCGGAATAGAGTGCACACGGAACCGCAACAAACGCAAAACCGCCAACGCGGTGCCCGCCCCAATGAGAGGTAAGAACACCCCACCAACAACCACCGTGCGAACCAAATTCAACAACAGTGACCGGCCTGACAGAGTAGAGCTGCGAAGCATCAAAAAGATAATGAGCCCCACAACAGTAGAGGCAAACAACGCCACAATGACGAACGTCGTCACAGCAATAGCAACCGCAACAACCGCTTTCTCCACACCGGTCAAACGCAAAGGCTGCGTAACCCGCAGTAAAATACGAGCCTTCGTCACCACCATCAGAACGATTGCAGCTAATGCTGCGAGATGAGCTAAAGCCCATCCTGCAGCCACAAACAGAACAATGGACTTCAATGTAACCGGCAACGCGCCAGCAATAACAACAAGTGGGAAATCTAAAATGATGAACTTCGCACCATTGACCACCGACCAAAAAATAAACAACGCCGCCAGCGGATGCCCAGTCAGAAGAGCAATCACAATCAAGTCCGCCGCCCACGGCAGCACCACTCCGCTGAGCCCAAAGCCGAAAAACTTCAAGGCCACAACCAGCATGCCCAACAACAGTCCCGCGGTCGATAAAGCAACCGGAACTGCAAGCAATGGTTTGCCAAACACCAACAGCACCAACGTCAACGCCACCCCGGCCGCCAAAGCCATCACCGGCAACGCCAACATCGCACCCACAAGAATCAAATCCTGTGTCGAAAGCTGTGCAATAGCCTTATTGACGCCATCAAGAAACGCATCCCACGCCCCAGTAAGCTGTGGAAGCACCTGCCCCAAATTCAAAGCATTCAACGCACCAATCCAGCCCTGGCCAATGTCACTAGCCACCGCAGTAACCAACAAACCCACGTCATTGGCAAGAGCAGGAGGATTCGACCAGTCCGTTAAAAACCTGTTCGCAATATCGCCATACTGAGCCGGGTCCAGCGCACCAATAAAGGCATTCCACGCCTTCACAAGATTCGACGGATTGAAAACACCCCAATTATCCCGAACAATGTCAACAACCGTGCCCCACAGCTGTTGCGCCGCGCGGTAGAGATTACTACCCGCACGAGCAATATCCGACAGAATCTCACCCGAGCTCATGCGCTTGATGAAATCCCCGGAAATATCATTCCAGCGGCGCATCGCATCACGAATGAACTCATTAACGTCGGTGATGTTCTGCCTGTTCAAAAAGCCACGCAGCGCGTTACCAACCATCTTTCCAACATCGCCAGACATCTGGCCCAAACGCCCAGCCCACGCACGAATAGGCCCAGCCCACTGTGAAAAACCAGCAGAGGACACCAGATCGGCCAAAGCATCACCCAAAGCAGGGAAATTCACCGACGCAATCGCATTATCAATCAGATGGTCAACATCACCACGCATAATGGCATCCAACCAATCCTGCCAATTCGCCCCCGCCGTCGACAGGAAATCACCAATAGCCTGCTGCACATCACCATTAGCCAAGCCAGCAATAAAGCCACCAACGCCAACACTCGACCACAGTGTGGCAATCTTCTTCAACGCATGCGCCACCGACTTACTCCGCCGGCGCAGCCACGACATTGCATGGTCAAAAGCCGCGCGAAAGTTATCCAAGTTAGCGCCGCTAATAAGGTCCCGCGGAGCCCAATCCGCAATGATGCGCAGCAACTCTGAATCAGTCATATCCGCAACCGTGTGCTCGACACGATTAATCAACTGATCCACCGCATCCAACAATGACCTCTCAGAAAGACGAGAAATAATATCCAGAGCAGTAGACACATTCACCCGGATAGCACCAAGATTCGTCAACCTGCCATCACCGGTAAAATAGTCCACCCACTCGCGTACCTTGCCAGCGAACGCAAAAGCCGGCCCTATATCGTCGCGCCCGGTAGGCTCCTGAGGATTCCTATCCACCAGACGGTACAAACACACACCATTCGCATCCGGCGTACACGACAGCGTCACCACACTGCCAGCCAACTCACTGCGATTAAACGCCTGCGAATCAATCGACGTCACCACCGCACGCGGGACAAACAAACGCACACGCTGCCCATCAGAAGCCAACAAATCAAAATTCAACGAACGATAAGGCAACGCCCCATCAAGTCGCTCCTCAACCCTCACACGCGAAGAATCAAACAACTCTTTGACGCCACCATCAGGGTGAGTCAGCCGCATCACCGCCGAATTCCCCAACTCCATAAAAGCCACAGACAGGCTCACCCCATCCGGTGAGGAGACAGTACTCATCGACAAACCAGACCACGATTTAGACTCCTCAGTATCTACCGACGCATCGACAGACACACCATCAGCAGATACATAACCCGCAGGGGCCATCCCGACGCCTGGAAGCCGACGCAATGGCTCACTCGCCGATAAAGGCACCGCAAAAGGACTCGACACCGACCGGCCAATCCACGCACCACCACCGGCCGAAACATTCGGCACACCATGGACAAGATTCCCCCGATTACGCATAAAACCCCCAAAATAGCGTCACAACACTTACACCAGTATAAAACACGGTTCTTACTACTCTGCCCGATAGGCGCCATCTCGCACACAGCTCCTATAATCTTCGCAAGGAGTCTCAGCCTCCCAAAATGCGAAGGTCCCACTAACCAAACGATTACTTCGTGCAATCAGAAAGATTGTGCATTAGCAAAGTTTCAAGAAACAACAGGAGAAAGCATTGACTAATCCCGAAGACCTACGTGCATGGAGGCGTGCTCGACTGGCCCGAAACGATGACCTACTTACCCAAGAAACCGACATCGAAAAGGAGCTCAGGCACTACACCTCCGTGTTCGAAGAAAAAGTGGTGTACTGCAACGCTGAATCCTCAAAAGAATCAAGCTTTGTCCGCTACTTTCAAAACCATTTCCATCAACTTAGACTCAAGAAACTTATTGCAACAGGACCTTCCAATTATAGGCGCCAAGGAAGCCTATACATTTACGATGGAGACAACGGCTCAGAATGGAAGTTAACGAAAAACGGCGACTTCCGAAGCGACGAATGCTTGGAATTTCTTTATCAATCCGACATTGTGGTCACTCACCCACCATATTCCCTGGCCCACGATTACCTCAACTATATGGAGATATTTCGGAAAAATTTTCTATTCATATCGCATATTGATTCAATCAAACGCAAGGACGTATTTAAGCTATTCCAAAATGGCCAACTATGGTTCGTGCTGTCAAGGGGTGAATGCGCCACTTCGACCGGGAGGTAGTTGTGACGCGTTGGACTCCGAAGGATGTTAAGGATGCTGCTGTTGAGCGCGTGGTGGCAGGCGAGGCAGTTAGCCTG
>NZ_JAKRDR010000011.1:0-70538 GCF_022345765.1 Corynebacterium nasorum
ATGTCGCGTGGGTGCAAAATGAGCTCAACGAAACACCCCGACAAATCCTCGGCGGCGCAACCCCACGTGAAATACTTAACGAACTATTCAAGCGTGGCGCATCCACCGCTTGATTCCGCCCCCTTTAAGGTCGTAGAAATCGAGCGCCGCGATCCGCGCGAGGATGACGTGGTCATTGATATCAAAGCTGCGGGCATTTGCCACTCCGATATCCACACCATTCAAAACGAGTGGGGCGAAGCCCACTTCCCACTGACGGTGGGCCATGAGATCGCCGGTGTTGTAGAAGCCGTGGGCGATAAGGTCACTAAATTCAAGGTCGGCGACCGCGTTGGCGTGGGATGCTTAGTAAATTCCTGTGGCGAGTGCGAGCAATGCCGCAATGGACAGGAGCAGAACTGCCTTAACGGCAATGTAGGAACCTATAACTCCGAGGACGTGGACGGCACCATTACCCAAGGTGGCTACGCTCAGAAGGTAGTCGTCAACGAAGGATTTGTATGCACCATCCCAGAGGGCATCGATTTTGACGAAGCGGCCCCGCTGCTGTGCGCGGGAATTACCACCTATTCGCCGCTGGCACGCTGGCAGGTCAAGGAAGGTGACAAGGTCGCTGTAGTGGGCTTAGGCGGATTGGGCCACATGGGTGTCCAAATCGCGGCGGCAAAGGGTGCGGAAGTGACCGTGATTTCCCGCTCCTTGCGCAAGGAGAAGGAGGCCTACGAGCTTGGTGCGAAGCACATTTTGGCCACCGGTGAAGACGAGGACTTCTTTGCCAACCACCGCGGCGAATTCGATGTCATCCTGTCCACCATTTCTGCCCAGTACTCTCTCGATGATTACCTGCAGCTGCTCAAGCCGCGCGGCATCATGTCCGTGGTAGGGCTGCCACCAGAGGAGCTGGGAATCCATATGGGCAGCCTCGTCGGCGGCGGTAAGGTGCTGACGGGCAATAATATCGGCGGTATCGCTGAGACCCAGGAGATGCTGGACTTTTGTGCCGAGTACGGCATTGGTGCCGTCATTGAGAAGATCGGCGTCAACGATGTCGATGCTGCCTATGAGCGCGTGGTAGCCGGGGACGTGAAATTCCGCTTTGTGATTGATACCGCGACCTTCGAAGACTAAGGCGTTTGGTTGATTTCGCTGAATCCCCATATGTGATTTAGCACAACATCGGTATGCATCAGTAGGTGTTTGGCGGGTCACTTACGTACCATTCCTTAAGGAACGCATATCGGTGTTGCGTAGCCCACGTGCTGGGGAGCGGGGGACAAAGGGGCCGCGCGCACCAGTATGCGAGAGATATTCGCTACAAAAGTTAGGCAACTGTGTCTTCTAAAAACATTATCGCCATTGCAATGTCCTTCGTGGGCTTGTTGGTCGGCGCAGGCTTTGCCACGGGACAAGAGGTGGTGCAGTACTTCACTGCCTTTGGCACCTGGGGCATTCCTGGCATCATTATCGCCGCACTCGTCATGACCCTCGCGGGTACAGTGTTCTTGCAGCTGGGAAGCTATTTCCACGCCTCGGAACACAATACTGTTTTCCGCAATGTCACCCACCCGATCGTCTCCAAATTGCTGGATGTGGCGGTCATCATCACCCTCTTTGCCATTGGTTTTGTGATGCTGGCCGGTGCCGGCTCCAACATGGAACAGCAATTTGGCTGGAAGACGTGGATTGGTTCCACGCTCATGCTGGTCTTGGTCTTGCTCGTCGGCATGCTCGACGTGGATAAGGTTTCCAAGGTTATCGGTACGGTCACACCGTCCATCATCATTGCGGTCATTGGCGTAGCCATCTACACCGGACTCAATATGCCGGATGACATTGGGGCGGCCCTAGACGCTTCGAGTCAGATCGATACTCCGATTGGCAACTGGCTGATTTCCGCACTGAACTACAACGGCCTTGCTCTGATGCTAGCCGTATCTATGTCCCTGGTTATCGGCGGCGATAATATTAGCCCGCGCGAGGCCGGCTGGGGCGGCGTCGTGGGCGGCATTATCTACTCCGTCATGATGGGTCTTGCCGGTTTCTCTTTGCTGATGAACTCGGATAAGGCACAAGGCTCCGATATTCCGATGTTGTCTCTGGTCGATGACGTCAATCCCACATTGGGCGCTGTCATGGCGGTCATCATTTACTTGATGATCTTCAATACCGCCATCGGCATGTTCTACGCGCTGGGTAAGCGCCTGTCTGCCGGCCATGAGAAGCGCTACCCGGTCATCTTCGTCATCGGCTGCTTGGCTGGTTTCGCTGTTTCCTTTGCCGGCTTTAAGACCTTGATGAACTACATCTATCCAATCATTGGCTACATGGGAATCCTCATGGTCGCCATCTTGGTTTTTGCGTGGTTCCGTAGCCAGTCCCAGATCCAGGACGAGGCAGTGCGTCGCGAGCGCGTACGAGCCCTCATGCACCTGAAGCTGCACCCAGACAAGGATTACGACGCCGAGCGTTACGACGATGAAATTGGCCAGCACATCGAGGACTCCAATATGGACAACGAGGCCCTCTACGATGAGCTGGTGGAGGAAGTCACCGAAGAGCTCGACGGCGACGATGACGTGGACTTTGACAAGGAAAAGTACGAAGAAAAGCGCCACGATTACTCCTACTACACCGAGCGCGATGCGGTAGAAACCGACCGCACCCCGGAGGAAATTGAAAAGTGGGTCGAAGAAACCGGGGCATCCGGCGACCCCGAGGAAGATGAGGAGCTTCCGCAGACTGACAAACCGAAGAATTAAGCGGACAATGGGTGCCATGAGTATCTATGCACCCGCATCTGACCGTTATGATTCGATGGAGTACCGCCGAGTAGGCAACTCTGGGCTGAAGCTGCCGGCCATTTCCCTTGGCCTATGGCAGAACTTCGGTGACGATCGTCCCCTGGCCACGCAGCGCGAGATTCTACGTGCAGCGTATGACCGGGGGATTACTCATTTCGATTTGGCCAATAACTATGGCCCAGAACCTGGCGCCGCCGAAGACAACTTCGGCCGCATCTTCGCCCGCGATTTCCGTCCCTTCCGTGATGAAATGATCATCTCTTCCAAGGCCGGCTGGGTGATGAATGATTCCCCCTACGGCTTTGGTGGCTCCCGCAAGTACCTGGTGAGCTCCTTGGACGCGTCCCTCAAGCGAATGGGCTTGGACTACGTGGACATTTTTTATCACCACCGCCCGGATCCAGATACCCCGCTGGAAGAAACCCTTTATGCACTGCGCGATATCGTAGCTTCCGGCAAGGCCCTCTACGTGGGCATTTCTTCCTACGGTCCGGAGCTTACCGCGGAGGCCGTGGAATTCATGGAAGACGAAGGCTGCCCATTGCTGATTCATCAGCCAAGCTATTCCATTCTCAACCGCTGGATTGAGCGTCCGGGCGAAGATGGCGAGTCGTTGCTTGACGTCACCGGGCGTAGCGGATTGGGAGTCATCGGCTTCGGGCCGCTGGCACAGGGCATGCTGACCGATCGCTATATCGATGGCATTCCCGCAGACTCTCGCGCGGCACAAGATAAGACCTTGGAAAAGGGCTGGCTCAACGAGGAGAACCTGTCCATGATTCGCGACCTCAACGATATTGCGCGTAAGCGTGGACAGTCTCTAGCTCAGATGGCTATTTCGTGGGTACTGCGCGACCAAGGCGATCGCACGCTAACCTCGGCGCTGTTGGGCGCTTCTTCGGTGGAGCAGCTCGAGCATAACCTAGGGGCACTGGACAACCTCGACTTCAGTGCAGAGGAGCTGGGCGCGATTGACGACGTCGCCCACGACGCCGGAATCAACCGGTGGGCCGGTGCGACCGCGTCGCGCGTTCGCGGCAATTAGGCGGCCCTTTGAACCCGGCCCCTAGAGCAGGAGCAACTTGAGCGTTAGGCCAATCATGATGACGCCGATACCGAAGTTGATCCAACGCCATACCGTGGGTCGGGACAACACATGGGAAAAACGTGCAGCGCCAAAGCCGATGAAGGGGAACCAAGTGAAGCTGGCGCAGATAGCACCCACGGCGAAAAGCCAGCGCCCTGATTCGCCGTATTGGTTGGCGATGCTGCCGAGCATGACCACCACGTCTACGTAGGCGCCTGGGTTCAGCCACGTTAAGGCCAGGGCGGTCAATAGTGGCTTAACCCAGGAGGGGGAGCGCTTTATCTCCACCCGAGTTTTAGTCTTCGTCGTGCTGCGTGACGTGGAACCATCGAAGGTGGCTACTTCCTGCGGGACCTTAGGCTGTGTGGATTCGACCTCAATGGCCTCGCCCTTCGTCTTTAACGCATCGCGGAAGCAGGTAAAAGTAAAATAGGCCAGGTAAGCCGCGCCAACGTATTTCAGGACTTGCAGGGCGTTGGGAAACTTTTCGACCAGGTAGCCCACGCCGGCTGTGCCGGAGGTAATCAGGATGACGTCGGAAAGCGCGCAGACGGCAATGATTAAACCGATGTGATCACGGCGGATGCCGAATTTAAGCAGCATGGCATTTTGCGGGCCGACGGCCACGATGAGCGATAATCCCAGAAAGAAACCAGCAAGCACGATGGACATGCCTTCTAGTGTGATTTCTTAGGCTGGATTAGTCCAGTTAATGCTTCTTCAGTTGGTTTAGAATGGCTTCATGAATCCGGTGCACCTAGAAACCTTGCTTGCGATCGTGGACGAAGGCAGCTTCGATGTTGCCGCAGCCGTGCTCGGTATATCGCCGTCTGCGGTGAGTCAGCGTATCAAGGCCTTGGAATCGAGCACCGGACGAGTACTCCTTCGCCGTGCCACCCCGGTAACCGCCACGGAAGCGGGCGAGATCCTTGTTCAGTCCGCGCGCCGCATGGCGTTAGTGCAGGCAGAAACGGATGCCCGCCTCGGCCATCGCCTAGCTCGGGTCCCGCTGTCTGTCGCAGTAAATTCGGATTCTTTGGCGACGTGGTTTAGGAGGGTTCTAAGCGATACCGCGCGGCGGGGTGACGTCGCCTTGCGCATCCGGATTGAGGATGAAGCACGCACCTTAGCCATGTTGCGGCGTGGCGATGTGCTGGGCGCAGTAACGAGGGAGGCCACACCAGTTTCGGGTTGCGAGTCTAGCTTTTTGGGCACTATGCGCTACTTTCCAGTCGCGGCGCCACATATTGCAGAAAGCTTCCATAGCGGTCGGCTGACCTGGGAAACCATGCCTTTGGTGGGATATGGTCCCAACGATCAGGTATTGGATGATGCCATGCGCGAGCGCTTCATTGATTCGGCCGTGGTGCGTGCCCGGGTGTCGCAGATTCCCTCTTCCGAGGGCTACCTCGAGGCGGTTCGGGTCGGCCTAGGGTGGGGATTGCTGCCCCAAGCCCAGGCACTGCCGCTTTTGGAGGCGAAAGAGCTGGTGCTTCTCGACGGCTCCCCGCTCGATATCGACCTCTATTGGCAGCGTTGGCGTTTGGAATCGGAGGTTTTGGGTGAGCTCACGCGTTCGGTGATTGAGGCCGCAAGCGGCTTGGAAGCACTCTAGCCAGTTTGCTGCAACGGCGCGCCGTGGCGGGTACCACAAAAGCGCAGGCCCGTGCCTTAAATTGGAGCTATGAGCGATAAACAGCCGGATAAAGCCACACCGTTAGATGAAGACATGGGCGTGCCTACCTACAACGCCAAGCCCGCGAGCAAAGATTCCGTTTCCAGCGAGAAGAACTCGAAGCCTGGCCTCTTCGAGCGCGCCGGCCGCGCTGAGCCGCAGGAGATCAAGCCTTTCCAGGCGCGGCAAGACCACCCTGAAACTGAGGTAATGTCCTACTCCAGCGCGAATGAAGCCGCGCGTCAGCAAAGCGGCGCCAGCGAGGAAACTGTAGCGTTTGCGCAACCGGAGTCGGCCACGCCGGTTAGTGCCGAGGAGGAATCGGCACTTGCTACTGCCGACGCCCCTGAAGAAGGTGCCGCCAGCGCAGAAACCGCAGAGGAGCGCGAGGCCCGCTTGCAGGCGGAACAGGAAGAAAAAGAAGGCTACCACCGCTATGGGCGCCGCGGCACTATCGACTTTGGTCTGCTATTCATTCGCATCGCACTGAGCGCCTACCTAATCATTGCCGGTGCAAAAACCTTCTTCGAGCTCGGCGATAGCCAGGGCTTGTCCGGTCTAGAGGGTGATTTTGCCAACTATGCTTGGGATACCGCGCTGTCGATTGCGGTTCCGACCATGCAGCTTATCGCTGGTGTATTCCTGTTGCTGGGACTCATTACGCCTCTGGCTGCCATGCTGGGCTTGGTGGTGACCGGCTTTAGCGCTGTCCACGAGCTAGCGCAGACCGATGCCGGTTTGGACGTCTTTAGCTGGCCAGATTCCGTCTGGCTTTCTTTGGTCCTCTTCGTTATTGCTGTGGGCCTGCAGTTTACTGGCCCGGGCTTTATTTCCGTAGACTTCAAGCGCTCCTGGGCACGCCGCCCGCTGGGCACCTCCTGGGTCTTTGTGCTTATCGGCGTAGCGATTCTCGTAGCACTGTGGTTCTTCGGTGCGGGAGTTAATCCGCTGAAATAATCGCCAAAAAATAATCCGTCGCGCACGCGGCGGATTTTCTTTTACCCCTTGCTTTCCAGGAGGGAAAGTATGATACTTTCTAAAGTGGAAAACAACGCAGGGTCGAGGGTGAAAGGAAGCGACGAATATGGATGACAGTGTGCACGAGGCACTGGCGTTCAACAGGGAAATACAAAGGAAGCCTAGGGGGTGGCGAAAAACCGCGCTCAATGCTCTGGCAGCAGTGGTGCTTGCAGGGGGCTATTTCATCATTAGCCAGTGGGGAAAGGATATTTCTCCGTGGGTGTTTGTCGGCTTCTTCGTTGCCTGGATGGCAGTTCTTTTTTGGATTGGTACCCATCAGAGCGATGTGCGCCCGAGCTATAGGCAAGATCCTTTCAACCAGCCGAAGCCAGATAAAATGTTCTACACCAGTTCTATAGCGTTTTTTGCTCCGGTATTTTTCCCGAACTTTCTCGAAGGGCACTTGGTAATTGCGGCCATCGTTTTTACGCTGTGGGGTTGTGCTGTATTTTGGGTCCTCAACTCAGGGGCGATGGATATGTCCACGCGTGACCATGGAAACGACAAGCAGGCGAGCGGTGATGAGTGAGCTTGATCCAGTAATTCACCCGCTCAATCGGTTTAAGATTTGTGCGGTACTTAATGCTGCCGGGGCAGTGGAAGGCGCCATTAATAAGGAGATGCGCTTCGCGGCGATCCGGGACAAGGTGAATCAATCCGATGCCACGCTTTCTAAGCAATTAAGCGCCTTGGAAAAAGAGGGTTATATCAGCCGCTTTCGCGAGTATGGATCCTCGCGTGGCAAGGACACGGTGTGGGTGATGCTCACGGCCAAAGGTAAGACGGCATTCGATTCGCACCTTTCGGCGCTTAAGACGCTAGCGGGGCAGGAGTAGCGGTGCGCGCAGTTTGGTTGCGCCGGGCGGCGTATAGCGCGGCCGTATAAAGCGCGACGGACAGTATGGTTAGCCAGACGAAGTCATCTACCCAAAACTTTTGGTAGCGCTCCATGGCGTGGACATCGACCTGGTCGCCCCACCACCACTTGGGCGGGACGGTCAGAAGCATGGCTGCCCAGGCGATGAGAACGGTAAGCAGGCTGCCCGCGGCCCATCCAGATGGCAGCCAGGTCCAGGCGCGGTAAAGAAAGACTGGGATGATGAGCGTGAGCCAGACCCAGTGGTGTGACCAGGAAACGGGGGAGATGAGCAGGAGGGTGAGGGCGGTGACCAATTGGGCGTCGACAAGCAAATGCTCTTCGCACAGGCGCTTAATAAGCCACGCCGCGAATGCAATGACCACGAGGGAGGAGGTGATCCACGCAATGTTGATAGCCAGACCATTGGCATCCATGGCCTCGGAAGAAGAATACATGCGCTGAATGGCGCCCTTGATAGAGCTATTGGACTGGTAATCAGTGCCTACGCCGAAGTCGCCGCCAGAGCCCATATCGAGCAATTTGGAACTGAAGAACTCCACGAACGCGTCCCAGCGGAAGGCTGCGGCAAGGAGGGTGGCCGCAACAGCGGAAAGGAGCGCTGTGGCAATCTGCTTCCACTCCTTGCGCACGAGGAAATAAAGCAGCATGGCCAGCGGGGTTATTTTGATGGCGGCCGCCAGACCGATCAGGATTCCTTGCGGTAGGAAGCGCCGGCGCGGAACGAGGTCGAGGACAACGAGCGTCATGACCACGATGTTGATCTGGGCAAAGCCGTTATTGAGGTCAACCGGCTCAAAGCGCAATACAATTGCCCAAGTAATGGCGGTGACGGGCAGGAGGAACTCTGGCTTTTTCAGCACTGCCTTGAATACAAGGTAGAGGCATAGGAGCACGAGAAGATCAGAGAGGACGACCACGATGTCGCCTGCCATATCGTGGTCAATACCGTCGAAGGCCGTCAAGGGGACCATGACCAACGCGCCAAAGGGTGGATAAATAAAGGGCAATTGAATATCGCCGGCCAGCATGGGTTCGCTGTAGACAGAGCGGTGTTCAAGGAAGGCCTTGACGCCTTCGCGGTAGACCACCATATCGATGGGGAAGTCCGTAATGTGGATATCTTGGACGATCTTCCGAGCGCCAAGAATGAGCCCCAGTAAGGTCAGGGCATAGCGGAATAACGGGGTACGCGCGAATCTCATCGCAGGATATTTTATGCGATTTGCAGGCAAAAGGCGCGCACCCCACCGAAGCACAGCAATTTAGCAGCTATCTCCTGCTAATTCACATAACCGTCAACCACGCGAACCGCGCCGCGGTCAGCTGAGGTTGCCATTGCCGCATATGCACGCAGTGCCTTAGTGATCGGGCGGTTGCGGCTTACTGGGGTCCAAGGGGATTCGCGCTGTTCTTGGGCGGCGCGGCGGCGCTTCAGTACTTCCTCATCCACGTCTAGGGTGAGCTCGCGCTCGTGGATATTAATAGAGATGGTGTCGCCGTTTTCGATGAGCCCGATAAGTCCTTGGTGAGCAGCCTCGGGGGAGATGTGGCCAATGGATAGGCCGGAAGTACCGCCGGAGAAGCGGCCGTCGGTAATCAAGGCACATGCCTTGCCCAAACCGGCGCCCTTGAGGAAGGAAGTCGGGTGGAGCATCTCTTGCATGCCAGGGCCACCGGCCGGGCCTTCATAGCGGATGACCACGACATCGCCCGGCTGAACCTCCTTATTGAGGATGATAGATACCGCTTCCTCCTGGGACTCTACGATTCGTGCAGGGCCGGAGAAGGTCCACAGCTCCTCTTCGACGCCCGCTGCCTTGACGATGGCCCCGTCGGGAGCGAGGTTGCCGCGCAGGACAACGAGGCCACCGTCGGAAGAAAAGGCATGCTCGGCGTCGTGGATGCAGCCATTGGCGGCGTCGGTATCGAGCTCGTCCCAGCGGTTGGATTGGGAGAAGGGCTCCGTGGTGCGCACGCCGCCGGGGGCGGCGTAGTAGAGTTCGCGGGCCTCCTCGGTGGCGTGAGGGTTGCGGATATCCCAGTCATCGAGCCACTGTTCGGCGTTGTCATATAGCGCTGTATGTACCTTGAGGTTGAGGTGCCCGGCGCGGCGAAGCTCGCCCAAGATGGCGGGAATGCCGCCGGCGCGGTGAACATCTTCAATGTGGTAGGTCCCGTTGGGCGCTACCTTGGACAGGCAGGGTACGCGGTAGGAGATGTCGTTGATGTCATCCAGGGTGAAGTCCACCTCGCCTTCCTGCGCGGCCGCCAAGGTGTGCAGGATGGTATTGGTGGAGCCGCCCATGGCCATGTCTAGGGCCATGGCGTTAGTGAAAGCTTCCTTGGTAGCGATGTTGCGCGGAAGCACCGATTCGTCTTCTTCGCCGTAATAGCGACGGCACATATCGACGATGGTGGTGCCGGCCTTTTCGAATAGGCCGCGGCGGGCCGTGTGGGTGGCCAAGGTAGTACCGTTGCCGGGCAGCGCTAGGCCAAGGGCCTCGGTCAGGCAGTTCATAGAGTTGGCGGTAAACATGCCGGAGCAGGAACCACAGGTGGGGCAGGCAGATGCTTCGACCTGGGTCAGTCCTTCATCCGAGACCTCATCATTGGCGGAGGCCGTAATCGCCGTAATGAGGTCGGTTGGGGCGTGGGCTACGCCGTCTACAACGACCGCCTTTCCTGCCTCCATTGGCCCACCGGAGACAAAGATGGTGGGGATATTCAAGCGCAGGGCAGCATTGAGCATGCCGGGGGTGATTTTATCGCAGTTGGAGATGCATACCAGGGCGTCGGCAGTGTGGGCATTGGCCATGTACTCGATGGAATCGGAGATGATTTCGCGGGAGGGAAGCGAGTACAGCATGCCGCTATGGCCCATGGCAATGCCATCATCGACTGCGATGGTGTTGAATTCCTTGGGCACTCCGCCGGCCTCACGTACGACATCGGCGACAATATCGCCGACGTTTTTAAGGTGCACGTGGCCGGGGACGAATTGGGTATAGGAGTTGGCGATGGCCACGATCGGTTTACCAAAGTCATTTTCCTTGGTGCCGGTTGCGCGCCACAGGGCCCGGGCGCCAGAGGCCTGGCGGCCGACGGTAGTTACTTTTGAGCGCAGCGGGAACATGGTTTAAAGTCACCATTCCTTCAAGGGATGTGGGGGAGAGCGTCGGTGGCGTATTTAGTTTTCGGCCGAGGGCTTGAGCTCGGGGTGGCGCTCAAGGTAGTCCGCATACTCTTCTTTGCTGAGGAGGACTTGCTGGCCGTCGCGGTGGACGATAACCACCTTTTCATCTGCCGCTTCACGGCCCTGGGTAAGGGCGTCCGGGATGCGGCCGCGGGAGGCCTCCGAAAGGCGTGGGAGCGAGTTAAAGGTGATACCAGGCAGGTTGTGCTCCACGCCGCTTCTCGTACGAGCAAAGGTGCGGGAGCGTTGGAACCCGATACCGGCAAAATCGTCCCAAGGGATCTGTACCTTTTTCCGGAAAGCATAGGAAATGTCGATCCCGGATTCTGAGACCTTGGTGCGGGATTTTATGACCCACCACAATCCGAGGATGGGGATGATGAACAGCCATGCGAGGTATTTGGGGGCCCACCCAATGCTCAATAGCGCAATGGTGGACAGGATAAGGATGCCCAAGATGTGGTCACGGGATGGCTTGAAAACCTCTGCCTGGGTGGTGGACTGATGAGGTTTATTGTCCTTAGGTGGTGGAGTCATAGTGTGCAAGCCTAATTCACAGGGGTGGGTGAGGGCTAACCTATTTTCAGGTATGTCTCACCATGTGGGAAGCCGATCCCAAATGGGGGTAACTGTCATAACCGTAATACCTATCGGTGTATAGTCATGCTCATGATCATTATTCGACTTCAGGTAGTACCAATGCGGCGGTGACCGCGGCGCTCATGACGTCGACGCTTTTCGCCCCCGCAGACACACCAGCCCGCGGGGGCTTTGTTCATATCTAAAGGCGTTAACGATGATGATCACGACCAGTATTAGAGCAATCCAAGGAGCACATTAACCGTGGTTACGACAACTTCGCCCACGCCCGCTTCGGTGGCTGCAGCCTCACGCGCCCACGCTCCGGAGCGGATGAGTGGTGCCCACGCCATTGTCCGCACTCTTGAAGATTTGGGAACCGATCTTGTCTTCGGCATTCCAGGCGGTGCCGTGCTTCCGCTCTACGATGCTTTGCATACCTCGACCAAGCTGCGGCATGTGCTCACCCGTCATGAACAGGGAGCTGGACATGCTGCGGAAGGCTATGCGCAGGCTTCTGGCAAGGTGGGGGTGTGCATTGCCACCTCGGGGCCGGGTGCGACTAACTTGGTGACAGCGCTTGCCGACGCCAACCTGGATTCCGTCCCCATCGTCGCTATCACCGGCCAAGTGGGAAGCAATCTTTTGGGAACCGATGCCTTCCAGGAGGCCGATATCCGTGGTGTGACAATGCCGATTACCAAGCATAACTACATCGTGACGGAGCCTAGGCAGATTCCCGCTGCTATTGCTGCAGCATTCCATTTGGCTTCTACAGGGCGCCCAGGACCGGTCCTAGTGGATATTCCGAAAGACGTTCAAAATGGCCACTTGGACTACTCTTTCCCAACCGAATTCGATTTGCCTGGATATAAGCCAACGACCAAGCCACACCACCGTCAAATCGCGCAAGCGGTTGAACTCATCGCGCAAGCAGAAAAGCCGGTTATTTATGCCGGAGGTGGTGTCATCAAGGCAGAGGCGGCACGGGAGCTGCGTGCATTTGCGGAATGTACCGGAATTCCAGTCGTGACCACACTCATGGCCTTGGGGTCCTTTCCAGAGTCTCATCCGCTGCATATGGGCATGCCGGGCATGCACGGCACCGTTCCGGCGGTCGCGGCGATGCAACGTGCGGATCTGCTCATTGCCATCGGCGCGCGCTTCGATGATCGAGTAACTGGGGATACCTCAACCTTTGCCCCTGAGGCCCAGGTGATTCATGCGGATATCGATCCTGCTGAAATCGGCAAAATCCGTGAGGTGGACGTGCCTATCGTGGGTGATGCGCAAAAAGTACTAGCGGGACTTTTAAAGGAATACCGTAAAGACTTCTCTCTGGATCTGCCGCAGACAGGTCCATGGCGGGACTACCTTGACGGACTCAAAGAGCGGTTTCCCCGTGGTTATGATCCCACTCCGGATGGGCAGCTAAATCCTCAATTTGTCTTGGAGAAGCTCAGTGAAACCGTAGGCCCCGAGGCAATTTATTGTGCCGGAGTGGGGCAGCACCAGATGTGGTCGGCACAGTTTATTGACTTTGAACAGCCGCGTTCCTGGATTAACTCCGGCGGAGCTGGAACCATGGGCTACGCGGTACCAGCAGCCCTTGGCGCCAAAGCAGCATGCCCAGATAAAGAGGTATGGGCGATTGACGGTGATGGCTGCTTCCAGATGACCAACCAGGAGCTAACCACCGCAGCTTTGGAGGGCTTTCCATTCAAGGTTGCCGTTATTAATAACGGCAACCTAGGTATGGTCCGCCAGTGGCAAACCCTGTTCTTTAATGAGAACTACTCCCATACCAAGCTGCGAGAGCGCGATGTCTATACCCCGGACTTTGTCCGCTTGGCAGAAGCGCTGGGGTGTGAAGCCATCCGGGTCACCTGCGAGGAAGAAGTGGTGCCAGCGATTGAACGGGCCCGTGCAATCAATGACCGCCCTGTGGTTATTGACTTCATCGTTGGAGAAGATGCCCAGGTGTGGCCGATGATTGGCGGTGGGGCGTCTAACGAAGAGATTCAATACGCCCGCGGTTTGCGCCCGCTATTCGATGAAACTGAATCGGCAGCAGAAAGTCCAGCCGATATCGACGAGACCATCCAGGAGGTATAGGCATGGCACCCACTGACGTTTCCCGGCATACCTTGTCGGTCCTGGTGGAAGACGTAGAGGGAATCCTGTCGCGGGTGACCGGAATGTTTTCGCGGCGCGGTTACAGCATCATTTCCTTAGTTTCCGCCCAAACGGAAAATCCGGGTATCAACCGGCTGACTATCGTGGTTGATGCATCCGAGACAATTATGGAGCAGGTAACTAAGCAGCTCAATAAAATTGTTCCGGTCATCAAGATAGTTGAGCTTGAGGCTGACGCAACCGTGGCGCGAGCTCTGATGATGGTCAAGGTGGCTGCAAATAATACCAACCGGCCCCAGGTTGTCGATGCCGTCAATATCTTCCGCGCTCGCGTGGTAGATGTGGCGCAAGAATCCGTGGTAGTAGAAGCGACTGGTACCCCGGGAAAGCTGGCGGCGCTACTGGATGTATTAGAACCTTTTGGTGTACTCGAGCTGGTGCAGTCGGGCGACGTGGCCTTAGGGCGTGGGCCCAAAGCATTGGCTCCGCCCCGAAATTAATGTCTCACTAGGTGGGCATTAAATCCCATACACTGATACAATAGTGGGTGGGACGTTGATTCATTGAACTTTCAATCACTACAGAATTGAGGATTAGGACATGGCAATTGAGACCTTTTATGACGATGATGCGGATCTGTCCATCATTCAAAACCGCAAGGTAGCCGTCATCGGCTACGGTTCCCAAGGTCATGCACACTCGCAAAACCTGCGTGACTCCGGCGTTGAGGTTGTTATCGGCCTGCGCGAGGGTTCCAAGTCGGCGGATAAGGCTGAGGAAGCAGGTTTTGAGGTTAAGACCGTGGCAGAGGCTGCTAAGTGGGCAGACGTCATTATGCTGCTGGCGCCAGATACCTCTCAGAAGCAGATCTTTGAAGAGGAAATCGCCCCTAACCTGGAAGATGGCAATGCACTGCTGTTTGGTCACGGTTTGAATATTCACTTCAAGCTGATTGAGCCGCAGGCCAGTGTCACCGTCGGAATGGTTGCTCCTAAGGGGCCTGGTCACTTGGTTCGCCGACAGTTTGTAGATGGCAAGGGAGTTCCGTGCCTCATTGCTACTGAGCAGGATCCGAAGGGTGAAGGCCATGATTTGACCTTGTCCTATGCCGCAGCCATCGGTGGTGCGCGTGCCGGCGTTATCCCGACTACCTTCGAAGCAGAGACGGTTACTGACCTCTTCGGGGAGCAGGCTGTCTTGTGTGGCGGTGTGGAATACCTGATTCGTACCGGCTTTGAGGTTCTGACTGAGGCTGGATACGAGCCAGAAATGGCCTACTTTGAGGTTCTCCATGAGATGAAGCTGATTGTGGACCTGATGTTTGAAGGCGGCGTCGCCAATATGAACTACTCGGTATCTGATACCGCAGAGTTTGGCGGCTACATTTCCGGTCCCCGCGTTATCAATGCCGATACCAAGCAGCGCATGAAAGACATCTTGTCTGATATTCAGGATGGCACCTTCACCAAGCGCCTGCTGGCCAATATTGAGGGCGGCAACAAGGAATTGGAGGACCTGCGCGAGGAATTTGCACAGCACGAGATTGAAAAGACCGGCGCTAAGCTGCGCGATTTGATGAGCTGGGTCAAGAACCCACTGGATGCTACGGCCTAGCACATAAGGCCACGCGAATAGCGCCAAACCCACGGTGAATTAGGGGTGTTCACCGTGGGTTTTTCTGAATTATCGGCAGGAAAGAATTAATCCTTGGGGGTAGGATGTCGGGCATGGGCTTTACGACGCCAAGTTATGATCTCAGAGACCTCTTTGCACGGATTAATCGCGGGGACATCCAGCTACCTGATTTCCAACGCAGCTATGCATGGGACGAAGATCGCATCCGTTCACTCATTGTTTCTGTGCTTCGCGGCTATCCCATCGGGGCGCTTATGGCACTTGATACTCGAAACGAAAAGATGCGCTTTCGCCCCCGCGCCCTCGCCGGCGCGCCGGATACCGGCGTTGACCCCGGCTTGCTCCTTTTAGATGGACAGCAGCGTTTGACCACGCTGTATCACTGCTTCAACGGCGAGGGCTTTGTAGACACAACTGACTTCCGCAAGAAGAAAATTCATCGCCGTTTCTTCATTGATATTCGAGCTGCCGTGCGGGGCGAGATTATGCCGGATGACGCCATCTTTGCAGTCGATCACAAAGGAAAAATTCGATCGCACTTCGCACCGACGATTGAGGGGGACATTCTTTCACGGGAAGACGCCCTAGAGAATATGTGCATTCCTGTTGCTTCACTATTGAGTGAAGATGGCGTTGGCATGCTCTTTGAGCTTGCATCGACCAAACAGGAATACAGCGCGGAGCTAGCAGCGTTTAATAACCGCATCGTTAGACCATTGTCCGGCTATGACCTGCCGATGATTCGGCTTTCCCGAGAAACAGAGCGAGCCGGCATCGGGTCAATTTTCGCGCAGGCAAATTCGGCAGGCCTGCAAATGGACGTATTCGATTTATTCACCGCAGTATTTGCTTCCGAGGATCCCACGTTCCACCTGGCCACTGATTGGCAAGAAGTGGAAAAGGATCTGCGTACGTCCCCAGCTTTGGACGGAATTGGGCGCACAGAATTTCTTTCTGCAGTATCGCTTTTAGTCTCCGGAGAAAAGGGCCGTGCTGGTGGGCAGCGCGAGGACATCTTAAAGCTGTCCCTAACGGAGTATAAGGCGGCGGCCAATGATTTACGCATTACTTTCCGTGAGGTATCTGAGTTTTTGGCGGAACGATGCATCCTTAATACGGATCAGGTTCCGTTTAATGAACAGATTGTTCCTCTAGCCGTCATCATTGCCCGCCTGGCTAAACGCGGGGGAGCGCTGTCCACCCAGCAATCGTGGGACCGCATGAACCAATGGTTCTGGTGCGGCGTCTTCGGCGAGCTTTATGGCTCGTCTGCAGTGCAGCTGCGCGCCGCTCGCGACGTGGATGAGGTCACCGAGTGGGTAGCGGGCGCAACGGATGAGGCCCCGAAGACTGTCACCGATGCCACCTTCCGGGAATCCCGTTTGCTCTCTGTGGATGATAATGACGGTGTATGGCATGGTCTCTATGCCCTCCTTATGGCGCGCGGCGCAAAGGATTGGCGCACAGGAAAGGCGTTTAATAGGCGCACATTTGAAGAGCTCAAGCCGGGCTTTTTCCCGGTGTTCCCGCTGAATTGGTGCAAGCGCCACGGAGTGGACCCCGTTTTGGCGGAGTCCGTGATGAACTACACCCCAATGGGCAAGCGAACTGAGGTAGTACTCGATGGCTTCGCTCCCGATCGCTACCTGCCGCGCGTTCAGTCCAAGTCCATCATGGAAGACAGGCAATTTGATGAGGTACTAGCGTCCCACGATATGAATTTGAATTACCTGCGGGCGTCACAGCCGCGAGAATTCCTAGCAGACCGTCGTCAACGGTTCCTTGACATCGTGGAATATGCTTTAGGTAAACCTGTCATCCGTGATGTGGATGAAGCAAACCTGTTTGGTGGAGAGGAAGGCCCGCAAGCTTTTGATCGCTAAATCTGTGCGCCTGACTGCCACAGTGCTTGTCGCATCGCTCGCATTAGCTGCCTGTGGCACGCCAGTTACTGAAACCAAACTGGTCAGGCGGGGATTGTCTGATTTGGATGAGTCTGAAATTGACCTCAATAAGGCCAAAGCGGAGAACCAAAACCGGCTGATTGACCCGAAATTTGACGGCAGATTCGTCATTGTCAATGACCCCATAGGCATCGAGGCTAGCCGCCTATTTTTTGAAGATTCCGATTCGCTCGTCCTCTTTACCGCGGATGATAAATCTATTCTGCGTGCAGCAACGTTGGCGGTAAACCAGCATTTGCCTGCGGTGCAGTATGACGACGCTAGGCGATTGGAAATCCATAAGCTACTCACGGACCTGGGAGTACGACGCTTGGTGATTGTCGGCGATGTGCCGTGGACACAAACATCTGGGGACTTCGAGGTGATTAAGGATCCAGGTACGCACAAAGCGCTGGGAGAGTTTACGGCATTCCAATACGGCTCCAAGGTGGTAGCTTCCCCTGAGCAAATGGTCAAAGATATTGCGCGATTGGACAAGACTCCCCAAGTGGAGCTGCGGCCCGCATGGGTGCCGTATGAAGGCGAGCCTGAGGCTGATGGGAAAAAGAAAAAACCTGTCCCAGCACAGTCCCGCAGGGATGCCCAGATGGCGCCGAATATCATCGCGACAAAAGATAGTCCCATCGCGAACGTCATTACGGCGGCAGCCTATGGCGGCAAGGTGTTGGTAGTGCCGACTGTTGATCCATTGGAGGATAAGCACAGCATGGCCGCTGTTGCAGGCCTTGAAGATGGTGCCTTAGTAGCCCTTGGACCGGAATTCGGTCGAGTGAAAGAATTTAAGGCAAAAATCAAGCAGGGCGCTCCTTCCTGAACTACACTTCCTTGACACGCGGGAATTCCGCGTGCACCGCATCACACTTAAGCGAAGGAAGATATGTCGAAGCCGGTAGTCCTTATTGCCGATAAATTAGCTCAATCCACAGTTACGGCCTTGGGGGATTCAGTTGAGGTTCGTTGGGTGGACGGTCCAAACCGTGCGGAGTTGCTCGCCGCAGTTCCGGATGCAGAGGCTTTGCTGGTGCGTTCTGCAACTACTGTTGATGCAGAGGTTTTAGAAGCAGCTCCAAAGCTAAAAATTGTGGGCCGCGCAGGAGTAGGCCTAGATAACGTTGATATTCCGGCGGCAACGGAAAAGGGCGTCATGGTGGTAAATGCACCTACGTCTAATATTCACTCGGCGTGCGAACAGGCCATTGCATTGCTCTTGGCGACGGCGCGTCAGGTACCAGCAGCCGACCAGTCGCTGCGCGAGGGGGAATGGAAGCGTTCTTCTTTCAAGGGCGTGGAGGTATATGGAAAGACCATCGGTATTGTTGGTTTTGGACACATTGGTCAGCTCTTCGCACAGCGTCTGAAGTCTTTTGAAACGACCATCATTGCCCACGACCCCTATGCCAACCCGGCTCGTGCGGCGACACTGGGCGTGGAACTGGTCGGATTGGAAGAGCTCATGTCTCGTTCCGATTTTGTGACCATTCACCTTCCGAAGACCCCAGAGACTGCCGGAATGTTTGATAAGGAGCTTTTGGATAAGGCGAAGAAGGGGCAGATTCTCATTAATGCGGCTCGCGGCGGATTGGTGGATGAGGAGGCCTTGGCTGAGTCTATCGAACAGGGCCATCACCGGGGCGCGGGTTTCGATGTCTTTGCTACGGAACCATGTACTGATTCTCCGCTCTTTAAGCTGCCGCAGGTCACCGTTTCCCCACACTTGGGAGCCTCCACTGTAGAGGCCCAGGACCGAGCAGGAACCGATGTGGCGGCTTCGGTGCTCAAGGCTCTCGCTGGTGAGTTTGTCCCGGATGCGGTAAATGTCTCCGGTGGTGCTGTAGGAGAAGAAGTTGCTGGTTGGTTGGATCTCGCGCGCAAGCTAGGACTTACGGCTGGACGTCTGCTGGGGCAGGCACCCGTTGCCGTTGAAGTAGAAGCTTGCGGTGAGCTGTCTACCGAGGATGTAGAAGTTTTAGGTCTTTCTGCTGTCCGGGGTCTGTTTAGTGGCGTGACATCGGAGCCGGTGACATTTGTTAATGCCATGCAGATTGCGCAGAGCCGTGGGGTAGAGGTGGAGGTATCTACCAACGCGGAATCCAAGGGGCACCGCTCCTCCTTGCAGGTGAAAGTTATCGGTGCTGATGGAGAAACTTCCTCGCTGACCGGTGCGCTTATTGGCATCGATGGAACCGAGAAGTTTATTCGTATTAACGGCCGCGGCGTCGATATGCGCGCTACTGGTCGCAATCTTTTCTTCCGCTATGCAGATGCTCCGGGCGCGTTGGGAACGGTGGGTACCAAGCTAGGTGCTGCTGGAATCAATATCGTGGCGGCGGCGCTTACGTATGGCAAGCAGGAATCTGATGCGGTTCTTATTCTGCGTGTGGAAGCCGAGGTTCCGGAGTCTCTCATTGCTGAGGTCAATGCGGCATTAGGTGCGCAGTGTGAACAGCTGGATATGGACGCATAAAGCTGCTGGTGCAGAATCCGTGGAGCATATCCCGCGTAGTGACAGGTAACTTCCTGCGCTGCGCGGGTCCTTTTTGATAGAGTTGGTTAAATCCACTCTATGAGAAAGGAATCCTACATAATGAAACTTGCGGTAATTGGTGGGGATGGTATTGGGCCCGAGGTAACGGCTGAGGCTCTCAAGGTGCTGCATGCCGTTCGCTCCGATATTGACACCACCGAGTATGACCTTGGTGCCCGGCGCTACCTACGCAACGGGGAGCTTCTCACGGATGCGGATTTAGCTAGTCTCCGCGAACACGATGCCATCTTATTGGGGGCTATTGGTGCCCCGGGTAAAGTGCCTCCAGGCGTATTGGAGCGAGGGCTATTGCTCAAGATGCGATTTGCGCTGGATCACTACGTAAACCTCCGTCCTTCCAAGCTGTATCCCACTGCTTCTTCGCCGTTGGCCGATCCTGGAGACATTGATTTTGTGGTGGTGCGCGAGGGCACCGAGGGGCTGTACTGCGGAAACGGTGGTACCTTGCGCGAGGGCACTGAGCATGAGGTGGCTAGTGAGGTATCACAAAACACCCGCTTTGGCGTGGAGCGCGTAGTGCGCGATGCCTTTGCGCGGGCTGAGCAGCGCCGCAAGCACCTGACCTTGGTGCACAAAACCAATGTATTGGTCAATGCGGGTGGGCTGTGGCAGCGCACTGTCGATGACATCGCCGCTGAGTTTCCAGAGGTTCAGGTGGACTACCAACATATCGATGCTGCGACCATTTATATGGTTTCGGATCCGGCGCGATATGACGTAATAGTTACCGATAACCTTTTTGGAGACATTCTTACCGATCTTGCCGGTGCCGTAGTGGGTGGCATTGGCCTTGCTGCCTCCGGAAATATTGATGCTTCAGGAGCGAATCCCTCGATGTTCGAGCCGGTCCATGGTTCTGCACCGGATATCGCTGGGAAGGGGATCGCGGATCCGACGGCTGCTATTTTGTCGGCGGCCATGCTCCTTCGACACGTAGGCGATGAAGCCAATGCGCAAAGGGTAGAGGATGCGGTAGCGCAAGACGTTGCCCAACGCGGCGATGGGCCGGTGAAGACCACTGACGTCGGCGACCGAATTTCGCGCGCCCTAGCTACATAGGAGCAAACCTGCCCTGCACGATGCGCTTGCCGACGCCCCCGGATCCGAACGGTTGCTTTCATCCCCTCTTCCAGGGGCTTGCAATGGCGTTTGCAAGGACACCGCAATTTACTCAAATTAACTAATTAACACCGTAACCTTTGCACACATGTAAAGGGAGCGATTGAGTAGGATTACCGCTATGCGTTTAGGACGAATTGCACACCCAGAAGGAATCTGTTTCGCCATTATCGATGGGCCGAAAGACGCCCCGATGCAAGAGCTAGTAGCAAAAGAAATTGCTGGCACGCCTTTCACTCCGCCGGAGCCAACCGGACGCGAGTGGAAGCTTAACGAGGTTCGCCTCTTGGCACCGACCCTGCCTACCAAGGTTGTGGCGCTGGGCCGCAACTATGCGGACCATGTTGCGGAAGTCTTCAAGAAGTCTGCCGATAGCTTGCCGCCCACCATCTTTATCAAGCCGTCCACCGCGGTCATCGGCCCGGATGCCGCGATCAAGATCCCAGACTATGCCACCAATGTAGAGTTTGAGGGCGAGCTTGCCGTAGTCATTTCCAAACCGTCGAAGAATATCAAGGCCGAGAACTGGCAAGACCACGTACTGGGCTACACCATTTGCAATGATGTTTCCTCCCGTGACCTGCAGTTCAAGGACGGACAATGGGCTCGTGCCAAGGGGATCGACACTTTCTGCCCGCTCGGCCCATGGATTGAGACGGATCTGGACAGCTTGAATCTGGATGACCAGAAGATTAATGCCTACCTGACACACGAGGGCTCTCGTGAGCAAAAGCAGGATTCCAATACGGACCAGATGATTGTGAAGATGGGCGGCATCTTAGAAGAGATTTCCGCCGCCTATACCTTGCTTCCCGGCGATGTCATTACTACTGGTTCACCGGCGGGCACCGCTCCGATGGTCCCGGGGGATACCATCGAAATCGAGATCCCAGGCCTGGGTACCCTACGCAATTCCATCGACCGTGCATAACTCCCACCAGAGCGAGCATCGCCCCTACGTTCCCACTCCCGCGGAAATGGAGGAGCGGTACCGCAGCACTGATCGCGTGTGGTCAGGAAAGCCGAACTCCACCCTTGTCGATTATGCTGCGGAGCTTGCGCCTGGCTCTGCCCTGGACATTGGCTGCGGAGAAGGCGCGGACGCGCTCTGGCTTAAAACCACGGCTAGGATGTGTTGGGCATTGACTTCGCCCCGACGGCCGTAGCCCGCACTCGCGCCCTCGGCGTTGCCGCACAGGTTGCTATGTTTAGTGGCTTTAGCCATGAGCCCTTTGACTTGGTAAGCGTCCACTACGGTGGGATACGCGCAACGTCGGAAGAGGTCGAAAAGCTTGAGCACTTGGTAGCTCCAGGGGGAACACTGCTTTTTGTTCACCACGATATGGAGTCCACAGAACTGGCGATGCCGGAATGGTTGGCGCACAACCTGCAGGAATTAAAAACTATTACCCTAACTCGCCAGGAGCGCCACCTGGCTGAAGGTGCAGGTGCGCACCACCGCACCGACGTCGTGCTCGTCGCCAAGCGCGTGGGCTAGAGGCTTAGCGCCTTCAAAATGGTGCGCAGCTTAGCGGTGGTTTCTTCCAACTCCGCTTGGGCATCAGAATCGCCGACGATGCCTCCACCAGCCCAAGCGCGTGCGGAGAGTCCATCGCCGGCAACCTCTGCGCAGCGAATGGCTACCATAAATTCGCCGTCACCTGAACTATCGCACCAGCCGACCGCGCCGGCATAGAAACCACGGTCAGTCTCCGCAGTCTCAATAAGGGCTTGGGCGGCTTCGGCCGGGGTGCCACAGATAGCCGGTGTGGGATGGACCGCTAGGGCAAGCTCGAGCGCAGTCAAGTCTTTATCCTTGAGCGTTCCGGAAATCGGCGTGCCAAGGTGCCACATTTCATTTGTGCTTATCAGTTGTGGGACGTCCGGAATATCTAGTCGCTCGCACAATGGGGTGAGCGCCCGGCGCAGGTGGTCGACCACAAAAGCGTGTTCGTGGAGATCCTTGGAAGAATGCAAGAGGTCCTGTCCTGCGAGGTGATCCTCGGCCGCCGAGGCGCGGCGCGGAGACGAACCCGCCAAGGGAAAGGCTGACACAGTCGAGCCTTGACGCTTGACTAGAACCTCCGGGGAGGAGCCGACCAGCATCGCGCCCGGCCTTCCAGCGGGAGAGAGATCAGCAATGAACCCGTCACGGTTGGCGGAGAGATCGATAAGGCGCGCCGCTACGAGGCGCGGATCGATGGCTTCAGGGAATTCGATGTCTACCGCGCGGGCTAGAACTACCTTTTCTAGTTTGGAGGTTTCAATCGTGCCGATGGCTGCCTCCACGCGGCGAAGGTGTTCCTCAGGCTCTGGATCGAAGCCAACTACGCGGGAGCTTAAACTCTGGTTGCGATAATAAGCGTGCGGTTCCAGCGGGCCCTCTTCGCGGATGATGGCCTCCGGTACGGTTAGTGCCGCGGGGGTGTCCGAATCGAAGGGGATCGCACCGACGACCATCTCTACATCCTTGCTGCGGAGAGCGGAAATTGCCGCATCGGCGTCATTAAAAGTGTGGCGCGCCCCTTGGGTACGGACAGACCCCGTTGCCCGTGAGAGCAAAAAATCGGGGGCGGTGCTTGGTCTGTCTTCGTGCATGAAAATATAGCTTAATGCCTTGGGCTTTTCTTACAGAATTGAGTGTGCACTGGGCGTGTAAACAGTGTCTCTAGTGAAAAATGTGGTTAGTTTTAACCTTGTGGCTAATGTTACTAATTTTCTTCGCTATTTCCTTTACCTGATTGTTGTTGGTGTGCTGGCTTGCGGGGCGCTGCTGAGCGTGTCTCCTGCCCACGCGCAAGAAGCGCCTGCACCTGCACCTGCGCCGGCCCCAGCAAACGCACCACAGCCAGCACCGGCACCAGCACCGGCACCAGCACCGGCACCGGGGCCGGCACCCGAAAACGCGAAGCCGGTTATCCCGCAGCCAGATGGATCCCACCTCGTTCCAGAAGGCGTGAAAGAATCCACCCCGGCACCAGCAGATAAAGGTGCTGACCAAGACAACCCGGCACCTGCTCCAGAGGGATCATCGCTTCCGGAGCCGGCGCCGCGGCCAGCGATGGTAGATGCCAGCATCAACCCCAACCCGCCATTTAAGCCGGGCTCCATACAGTCGCTCACTATGGAGCACGAGGGAAAGACCCGCAGGTATCTATTGCGCATTCCCAATAACTATTCGCCGGAAAAGGCTGCGCCTGTACTTTTCGGCTTCGGTGGATGGGGAGATTCCCCGGAAAACTATTCCAGCTACGCACGCATGCAGACCACTGAAGCCAATAACGAGGCAATCATCGTCTACCCGGAGGGTTTTGAGCGTGCTTGGGAGGCAGCACCTTATGCCAAGACGCGCGATGGTGAGGACATCCGCTTCATCAAACGCATTCTTGACTCTGTGGACAAGGACTACCACGTTGACCGCAACCGCGTGTACGCCATGGGTATGTCCAATGGCGGCGGCTTTACCTCAGTGCTGGGCTGCCACGCCCAAGATACCTTCGCCGCTGTAGCCATGGTCTCGGGTGCTTTTTATAACCCGGTCGAGGTCAACTGTGCCGATGCGCCGATGAGTACCCTCATCATGCATGGCGTCAATGACAAGATGATGACCTATGAAGGCGGTGACCGGCACGAGGCTGGCTACTTGCCGGTGCGCACCGTGCTTGGCGGCTACCTGAAACGCAATCGATGCGATATGACCTTCCAGGCGACTCCAGAGGCTGGCGGTTCCGAACGCCTGAACTTCAACGGTTGCCAAAAGGACGTACAGCTGGTCAAGGTTCCAGAAGACCACACCTGGTTCTGGCAGCCAGATACTCCAAAGGTGGTCTGGGACTTCCTCTCGTCCAAGACCAGGGTATAAAAACAGCGGCGCTTAGCCACGGATGAGGCCCAGAGGAGAGATCCTCTGGGCCTCGTTCTATTGTTGGCCGACAATCAGCACTGCGCTAGTCGACGCGCGGCAAGTGAGCCGTGGCATTATCGGCCGGCTGCTGGGCTGGGGCCTTCTTCTTGCGGAAGAACTGGACATAGACCAACAGGCCGATTCCGAGCACCAGAGCGAATGCGCCTAGTCCGGCTAAAAGGCCCGCCCAGAAGCTGCTTTTAGCCAGGGTGGCGGTATACGCAGCGGCATTAGTCAGTACATTTCCAGTGTTTTTGCCTTCCGCAGCGCCGGCATCCGGCACCCTCTCTGCACCAGCGGTGCCTGCGGCCTTGCCCTTGGTACGCTTTGCGGACTTTGCGTCCCGAGAGCCGGTGGACTTTTTGGCCGTCGAGTGGGAAGAACCGCTGGTGGAAGCAGAACGGTGCGAGCCCGTGCCAGCGCCTCCGCTTTTTCCGGATTTCGCAGTGGAGGCAGAATCATTGACACGGCTAGTCGAATGGTGGGTCGTAGCCCCAGAACCAGCACCAGACTTTCGCGTAGTACCAGAGGCGTGAGCCGAACCCGTGGACGGCGTCTTATGTGGCGCTCCATCCTTCCCAGCGTCTTTTTCCTTGGTGCGGGAGGGCTGCTTGCGCTTGCCCGCGCTGTCCTCGTCAGAACCCTTCTTGTCTTCTTGTGGCTTGCCACCGTCTAGGAATTTCTGGCCCTCCTGCAGGGTATTGTCGAGTTCTTTGTCTAGCCCGGCGATGGCTTTGTCTACGTCTTTGACGTCTTTTTCCAGTTGCTTGGGGCGGCTATTTGAGTCGCCACCGTTGCCGGTAGCAGCGTCCGCATCGGTATAGTCCACGCCGCATAGATCTTTCGCATCTGCCTGCTTTCCGACGAGGAAGCCAGCATGCAAGTGGTGTCGGGTGCCGTCGGGAAGCTCGAAGGTAAAACTCACCGCGTAAGTACCCGGCTCGGTAAAGGCAAAGGCCGGGTGGGAATGGGAGTTGCCGGGGTAGTCCCAGGCAGAGCCATCGGCAGTGTCCATAAGCACCTTGGGGTCACCAAGATTCACCTGGTAGGCCAGGATGCGGCCATCTTCGGGGCCCTGTGCGATAGCCATGCTCAAGTTAGCGGTGTCTCCAGTGGCGAGGAGATCCTGAGACAGCTCTTGGGTATTAAAACCTAGCCAAGGAGCATCGGGGTCTTGCGTTTGCGGCAGAATCCAACCTTCATCGGGCAGGGAAGAATCACCGAGCTCTGATAGCGGTTGTTTAAGGTCATCAGATACCTCAATGGCGAAGGACTCAGAGTCATGCTCGACGCCCTTGTCATCATCTTTCACCGTGAAGCTGAGATCACCGGAATCGCCGCTGAGCGCCATGTCCTGGTGGCCCTTGGTGATGAGGTCGAAGTCGCTGGAAGAGCATTCCTCGGTGGATTCTTCGGCATATGCGGTGGCGGGCTCGAAGGGTTCTACTCCCGCTCCCGGAAGGGCGCCGAGGCTAATAAGTCCGGCGGCGCCAAGGGCCACCGCGGTGCGGCAGACAGGTTTCATGAGGAGACGGATTCCTTTCGTGGGGTGGGGTGTGGGGCGTCGGAAAGCGAGGCACCTGCGTGCTTGCGGGCGCCGAGCAGTGGGTGGATGGCCCAAACGCCCAAGAAAATTACGGTAAGGGTGAGCACGATGGAGGCGCCGGCTGGCAGGTCAATGGCCCATGCTAGGTAGATACCGAGGAAGCTAGATAGCGCGCCAATGAGGGCGGATAGCCACATCATGGTCGTGAGGTTTGCGCTAAGTAGGCGTGCCGTCGCGGCCGGAGTGATAAGCAGTGCGAGGACCAAGATATTGCCGATCGTGCTTACGGAAATGACCACTGCGGCCGTGACGCACAGGTACAAAATGATATCCAGCACAAAGACGGGCAAGCCCATCGCGCGAGCGGTTTCCCGGTCCAAGCACGTGGCGTTGAGCTGGGGGCCAAAGGCTATAACGATGGCGATAACCACGGCACATACGCAGGCCGCGATGATGATATCGGTGCGGGATACGCCGGTGAGTGAGCCGAAGAGGAAGTTTGTCAACGAGGCACTATAGCCATCGGTGCGCGAGATGATCACCATGCCCAAGGCGAAGGCCGCGGCGAAGAAGATACCGATGATGGAATCCGCTCGTACGTGGCGACGCTGCGAAAAGGCGGCGATGAGCAAGGCCACAACCGCACCGGCGACTGCGCCACCCACGAGCACCGAGGCTTGCAGGGAGAAGGCAATGGCTAGGCCAGGAAATACCGCGTGGGAGACGGCATCGCCAATAAAGGCCATGCCGCGCAGCACGACATAGCAGCCGATGACGCCGCACACGATGGCCGCCAGCAAGGAGATGCCTACCGCGCGAGCGAGGAAGTCAAGGTGGGGATTGACCAGGTCGCGCAGGAAATCGAGGAAGGAAATTTCTATCATGCGGAGACTCCAATGGCAGAAAGCAAAGGCGAACCGGCACGCACGCCAAAGGTGTGCGTCCACGGATCCGTCTGGCGAAGAAGGCGCGAAGCGGAATCATCGGCTACCACGGTGCCGTTAAAAAGAATGAGGCGGTGGCAGGAATGTGCGGCTTCAGAAAGGTTATGAGTGGACATAATGATGGAGGTGCCGCGGTGGGAAAGCTCTTCAAAAAGCTCGAGAAGCGATTCGGTATTGGGCGCATCTAGCCCGGTAAAGGGCTCATCGAGCAGCAGCACGTGTGGTTGTGTGGCGAGGGCCCGGGCGATGAGCACGCGCTGGCGTTGACCACCGGAGAGTTCTTCGATGGGGCGGGTAGAAAATTCTTCCATGTGAACCAAACGAAGCGCCTCTGCCGCCGCGGCGTGGTCCGTGGCGCGCGGTCGCTTGAGCCAGCCGATAAGGCCGGTGCGGCCGCTGAGAACGGTGCGATAGACATTGATGGGAAAGCCCCATTCCACCTCGTGGCGCTGGGGAACATACCCCACAGTGCCGGAGATGCTGCGAGTTCCGGAGGAAGGAATAAGCCTTAAAATCGCGCGCATGAGAGTGGTCTTACCAGCACCATTGGGCCCGAGGAGCCCGATGAATTCGCCCGGGCAGACGGTGAGGTTGGCATCGGTGATGACGCTGCGATGCGAGAGCGAGACGTTGAGATCAGCAACGGAAATAAGCGGTTTAGCCACGGTTATCGCCCCGCTTGGCTGAACGCAGGGCGAGTCCCAGGGCCAGTAGCAGTACTACGGCGCCGACACCGGCGAGGACAAAAACCCAGGTGGGAATAGAGGAGCCCGCGGTCTGGGCATCGTCTGGATTCCAGGTGGTGTCCTGGGCCGCTTGGACGTCGGCATCATCACCCACGGCGAAGGTGAGTACGCCATCGGTGCTGAAATCAGCACCGTCCTTGGTCTTGCCCTTTACCCTGATGCCTACCTGATGGGTGCCTGGCTCCGTAAACGTCCAGTTGGCGTGGGTGTGGGTATTGAGGTCTACCCAGAAGTCCTCGTCGCTCTTCTGCGCGGTGGACCACAAGAGCTGTGGCGCTTCGAAGCCGCCGTTTTGCAGGAAGAGGGAGAAATCGCCTGGCCCGGAATGGCCGAGGAATTCCATGGTGACTCCACGATCGGCGGCGTCGACAAGTGAGGGAGCCTGGGTATTCCACCCCAGCCAGGGAACACCGACTTGTTCGGTTTGGGGAACTACCCAGACCTTATCGCCGGATTCAGCGCCAACGAAGCCAAAGTCATCTGTATCGGGAAGGGTTTGCTGTGCCTTATCGCCCACGGAAAACACGAGGTCATCCAGGTGACGCCAGACTGGCTTATCGCCGGCATCATCGCGGGCCATAAGCTCAGAATCCGTGCCATTAAGCAGGGCACCAACGTCTACGTGACCGGTATCGATGACCTTTTCCTCGCCCTGTGGGGCAACGTGTTCATCGGCGCCGACCACCTGGGCGAGGTCGCCCGCCCAAGCAGGACTGGTAGAAAATGCCAGGCCTGCAGTAAGGACGCAGGCGGCGGTGCGGGTGGCGGTACGAGTAGCGAATTTAAGCATTTTTATCTCCATCGGTGGGGTTGGGGGTGAGGCAGCGCTGAAGGGAATCAGCGTTAAATTTCATAAGGTCGATGTAGGAGCTGACGGTGTCATCGAACGTGTCGCCGTAGATGGGGCACAGCTCCACGCCTTGCTCCGCTGCAGCCTGCTTCAATGTCTCGGCGCTTGCCTGCTGCACGGGTTCTACAAACACGGCTGGCAGATGTAGGTTCTCCAGCGTGCGACGCAAGGAAATGACCTCGCGCGGGGAAGGCTCGATGGCCGGATTGGGAGTGACGAAGCCGGCCACCGACATGTCATATCCTTGCTCCAGATAGGCGTAGCCGTGGTGGGTGGTCACGAGGTGCCGGTTTTCTTTAGGGATAGAAGAAATGGCGCGGTCAACATAGGTATCCGTATTCCGCAGGCGCTGGGTGTAGGCCTCCGCCCGTTGGCGGTAGGACGCCCCGTGAGAAGGATCTGCTTGCGCCATTTCCTCGGCAATGACATCGACGTAGGCGATGGCGTTGTCCACGTTGTGCCATAGGTGCGGGTCCACCTCGCCGTGGATGTGTTTTCCTAGGACCGCTTGCGGCAATAGGTAGGTATCCGCGCCCGGCCTGCCCAGGAAGCGGTAGGCAGGATCAGGCGGAATGGGCTGCAGCACTGAAGAGGGGATGGACATCACGGTGGTGGCAGGGTCGAAACGCTTGTCCTGATCGCGCAAGTCAATGCTGTGTTTGGCTAGGTCACCTGCAATATCCAGGTGTCCGGAATCTATCACTTGCATGCCTTTAGGTGGGTTTACTCCGACGGCCACAGTGAGGTGTTGGACGTCGGTGCCCTCTGCTTGGAACCCGAGGTGATAGATCCCTGGCTGGGAAAATCCCCAAGAGACATGCGTGTGAGCGTTGGCCGGCAGGGTCACTGAGTCTTCTTTTTCATCGATGCCATCGGCCGAGTTAAAAAGGACCTCCGGGGTGCCGAAGGTAGAGACCACATAGGCGGCGACGTTACCTGGTCCGTCGGCAGAGACCATGCGGAAGTCCACTCCGGAAGAGCGCTGTTGTGCGCCGCTGATACGCAGGCCCAGCCAAATTGCCTCGAGCGAGACATCTTCTACCAGCGGCACGAGAGTGGCACCGCGGGTGGAGGCAGCATCGGCGACTTCCACCACGGGGGCATCGGTGGATTCGTGCAGTGTATCGATGAGAGACTGCGGCTCCAGCAAGTAGCCATTGCTCAGCGCCAAATCGGCATTGGCAACATCGCGGACCGTGCGCAGCGTTGGCTCAAAGGTATGCGGATCTTTTCCACTGGGGATAAGGTTTTGTACGCGGGCATCTTCTCCCGCAATGTTGCGCGCGAGATCCGCGAGGATCGGGGTGGTGGCCACCACGGTGAATTTCTCTCCGTCTCCAGCATCCAACGCGGCCGAGGGGGCACAACCAGTGGCTAGCAGGCAGGAGCCCAGCAGCGCGCCTATGGTCCGAAGCCTGCCTCTATGGGAAAGCGCACGCGCCATTAGTCCGCTGCCTTAGCTACAGCTAGGCGGGCAATGCCTAGGCCGAGGAAAAGCATGCCCAAGCCCAGTGCTCCGATGCCAAAGGGAACAATGGGAGTCCCCGTATTGGCTAAAGAACCGCCCTTGCTAGGGGCCTGCGCGGCCTGGCCAGTGCTTGTTCCGGTGCTTGTGGTAGAGCCACCAGCGCTTGCCGACGCCCCACCTGCCGCAGCACCATCCCCGCAGTCTCCGCCCTCCGGATTTACCGCAGCGCCTAGGTCGAAGTGCCCGTTGTCAAAGGCTTCCGCCGGCTTGTCGCCGCCGACCACGAAGTGAAGTGTCGCTTCGCCGGCGACTTGCTTGCCCTCACCGGTCTTGGCCACCTGGCGGATGGTGACGTCGTAGGTGCCCTGCGCACCAAAGACCCAGTTGGGGTGCACGTGCGTATTGGGGGCAATCGAATAGGTGCCCTCCGCCGCATCGGCATTGCCTCGGAACCACTCATCGCCCACAATCTTTCCCAGTCCGCCCTGGGAGTAGACCATCATCGGGCCAGGGCCCTTGAAGCCTGCTAACTCCCAGGTGACATCGCCAGGGATATTCTCGCGCATGGTTGGACTTTGGGTATTAGCACCGAGCCACGGCACGCCATCGACCTGGGTAGAACCAATCATCCACGCCTGACCAGCTGGCACTGGGCCTACCTCTTGGGGCAGATCGACGCTGGATTTATCGGAGAGATAAAAGGTAGCGTCATCAGCATCGCGCCACTGGGAAGGAGAGACAGTATCGTCCTTGATTTGCGGCGTCATACCCGGGGTGCACTCTTTATCCGTAGCTGCACCGGATTTATCTGCGGCTGCAGCGCCGCCCTTGTCTGCTGAACGCGGGGTGCTCGTAGCTTCTTGGTCATTGCTAACCTCGCCAGTATCAGCCGATCGATCCGCTGCGGATGCATCGCCGCCGTCGCCCACCTCCCAGGTGTAGGTCACAGCATTGCTGGATTCACCGTTGGAATGGGCTTGCACCGTCATGGTGTACGTGCCGGCCTCGCTAAAGGCCCAGTTGACGTGCCGGTGAGCAGGATTGGGCTGGTTGATGACCTCGCCGCTGGTGAGCTCCATTGAGCCGGAATCGGTCACCGTCTTCACATCGCCAAAGCCGCTCGTTTCAAAAACATACACTGAACCAGGTCCAGAGACTTCGGCGAATTCTAGGTCAACGTTGTCAAAGCCGCCATCGCGTGCAGGCTGGGTATCCCAGCCGGGCCAAATGATGCGTTGATCCTGGGTCTGCGGCAGGAAATAGGTGGGCTGGCCGATCTCCGGCACGGCCTCGGTGGCATCGGACCAAGCGTCCTCCACAACCTTGAGCGCCACATCATCGCCGGAGCGTGGAACGCCCGATCCAGTGATGTCTTCCTTCATCGATAGGTGGAGCTGACCATCTGGGGCTGTGACATAAAAGGCGTCTACGTGGCCAGAGTCGAAGACCTCATCAAAGGCAAGTGCCGCGGCAGGGGAGAAGAAGGCCAATGCTGTGGCAAAGACGGCGGCGAATACGTGAATGAATCGGCGCCGCAGCGGGACGCGCCGAGGGGCAAAGGATGGTGAATGATGCATTGTGGTTTCCCGTCTAGTTGGTGGGGTAGAAGAGGCTTAGAAGTTGAGGCCGAAGCGTTTGCGGATGAGGTCCTCGTTATCGCGGAAGAAGTTATAAAAGGCCTTGAAAACCACCACGAGAACCGCTGGGAGGACCAGGCTCCACGGGCTAAACGAGGACCCTGTGGGCTCTTCTGGCCTACCGGGGTGAGCTGGCTTGTCCGGCGTATCTGGGGTGGATGGTTGGGTGGAAGGCTTCTGGGAAGGCTCCGCGGAAGGCTTATCCGTTGGATTTTCGCTGGGCTCTCCGCTTCCGGCCGTGCCCGGCGCGCGGAAGGAACAGGAATCCAACGTCTTATCGCCCACGGCAAAGGTGAGGGTTTGGGGCGCGGACTTTAGCTCCTTGCCGTCTGTGCCCGTGGCCGTATAGGTGGCCTCAAAGGTGTACAAGCCAGGCTTGGAAAAGGCCCAGTGCGTATGGGTATGGGCCGAAAAGTTGGTTTCGATGGTGTAGTCTTTAGCCGCAGAATTGGCGAGGACCGAAAAGCCCTTGCCATGGGTGCCATCGATGAATGCGCCCCACTCGGCGCCGTCCGGCGTGGAGGTGGGCTTCAAGTTGAGGTTGACGGCATTGTCCTTGGTTAAGGAATAGTCCAGATCCTGGGTGTTATAGCCGGGCCAAATGATGTTTTGGTCCTGGGTTTGCGGCAGGTGATAGAAGCGCTCACCGGGCTTTCCTAGGAAGTCGAACTCTTTGCCCGCGAGCTTCTTATTGCGTGGGGTAAGAGCATTATCGTGTACGCCGAGTACAACATCATCGAGTTTGCGGTCAACAGATTTCTTGTCTACCTGCGCCGTGTCATCGCGCAGAACCGTTGCAAAGCCTCCCTCGGCAGGCTGGGCCTTGATATCTACATGCCCACGGTCTAATAGGTACTTGTCGCTGCATTGTGCATTGCCGGTTTGCGGTTTTTCGGTGCCTGGCTGCGGCGCTGAAGACGGAGTATCTTGCTCGCCGGGAGTAGTCTCCGGTTCGTCAGTGGAAGTAGAAAATTTCCCATTGACTTCATAATTTTCGCCGAAAGCAAAGGACTCGGTGATTACGCTGCTGGCATGTCCGGCCTTCAGAGTGGAATGGGGGAAGAGGTTAACCTTGGCAAAATAGCCCTTGAAGTACTCGCCCTCATCAAAGGAGACCTCGCCGTGGCCATTAGTAATAGGGGTTTCCAGATCCACGGTGGGGTATTTCGCCCCTTTGGTGTCATAGAGCCCGCCGGTGAGTAGGCCGTTGAAGTTTTTATCCTCGGTATCCACCACGATCTTGGTGCCGCCATCGCCCTGCTTGCGCATGCGGATGGTGTAGCCCAACTCCTTTAGCTCGGTTTCCTGGGTGGGGGCAAGCTGGCGTGGTTGGGAGGTTTCCTGCCACGTATCTGCGGCGGCAGAAGAATCGGTGTGGCTGGATTTACCGGGTTGGAAGTCAAGGGGTTGGGATATCCAGCGTGGGGCATCGCCCTCTGGGGTAAATACGGCCTGTACTTGGGAAGGGTCGGGGCCCATGTATTCGTCCCACTGAGCATGCCCATCCTTAACGGGAAGGTCGGTGAGGAAGTAGCCGTCGATAAGCAGCGTAAGGGTGCCTTGCGCCTTGTTCTTGGCATCGAAGGAGATGGTGGTGAGCTTGTCATCACCGTCTTTTTCGGGTTTGGACTTGGGCGCCATGCGCAGGCTGTAGCCTGCAGCAGCGGCGTTACCGGCTGCGGACTGTGCGAAGCGTTCCTTGAGGCTCGGCGTCTTTTCTTCTTTGGGTTTCTGCCCGCCCACTTGGATGGTGGTGGTCTGTGGCTCATTGGCTATGAGCTGGCCGTCCTTTCCGCGCGCACTAGTGCGGTAGGTCAGGCGGTATCGTCCGGGCTTGGTAAACAGCGTGGAGTTGTGCGTATGCGTGCCGGCAACAAGGTAAGCAGAGTGCGGCGAATCCGGGAAGGAACCGAGCATGCGGTGCAGCTGGGTGCCGGCCTCATCATCTTTATTGGTAAAAAGCTCTACCTCGCCGGGGCCATCGACGCTGAGCAAATCAAGGAACGCGACCCCGTCACGGAATTTGTCCGTGGGCAAGGAGGTATCGGCGCCAAAGCCCAGCCAAATGGGTGAAGTATTGCCGGATACTTGGTGCGGCGCTGTGTAGTAGGTTGTACCAGGTGCCCCAATGTAGTCTTGGGTCCCGTTTGCCGGAAGCGTATAGAGATACTGGTTGCTGTTATCCGTGGCGCTGTAGCCCTTGCCCACCCAGGCAACGGTGTCGGCTATCGGGGGCTCTTGACCGCCAAACTCGGATTTCAGGACGAAATCGTTGTTCTCCCAGAAAGACTTGGGGGAGTCAACGTGGGTATTGGTAGCGATGTGCTTGCCATCATCCGGGCCCGCGACAGCCGTGGCGGGAGTGATTAGCGCCAACGTGCTCAGCGTGGCAAGGAAACGGGTGCGTGGGGAAGCCACAGTTGGGAAGGCCTTTCTACAGTTCTCACAAGTTCACCAGAAACTATAGAAAATGATTCCCATAACCTGTTAGCCCTAATGGAAGTCAGTTTCATTGACCTGTGGTTTTGTAGTGAAACCTGTTTCCAATTACCCCAATTTGCGTGTAGGAATAAACTGCAAACCGCTACGCGCCGGGCAGGTTTCAGGGGCGCCTGGGCTGGTGCGGACTGGAATCGGCGGCTCCACTACGATGGTGGGCATGACTGAAGTACGCGTTAGATTCTGTCCATCCCCAACCGGCACACCGCACGTAGGCATGGTGCGCACCGCACTATTCAACTGGGCCTACGCCCGTCATACCGGCGGAAAGCTGGTATTTCGCATCGAGGACACCGATGCCGCCCGTGACTCTGAAGAGTCCTACCAGGCCATCATTGATTCCCTGACCTGGCTTGGGCTGGGCTGGGATGAGGGCATCAATGTCGGTGGCCCGCACGAGCCTTACCGTCAGTCCCAGCGCATGGACATCTACAAGGAAGTCCTAGACAAGCTCATCGAAGGTGGCTTTGTCTACCCGGCATATTCCACCGCCCAAGAGGTAGAGGAGCGCCACAAGGCGGCTGGCCGTGACCCGAAGTTGGGCTATGACAACTTTGACCGTGATCTCACCCAGGAGCAGATCGACGCTTTTGAGGCCGAAGGCCGCAAGCCGGTGTGGCGCCTACGCATGCCGGATCAGGACTGGACCTGGATTGACTTGGTCCGCGGGGAAATGACCTTCAAGTCTGAAACCCAGCCGGATTACGTGGTTGCTCGTTCCAACGGTGCGCCGCTCTACACCCTGGTTAACCCGGTGGATGATGCCCTAATGCGCATCACCCATGTGCTGCGCGGTGAAGATCTGCTGTCTTCTACTCCGCGGCAGCTCGCGCTTTACGACGCCCTGCAGAAGATCGGCATTGCCGAGTTCACTCCAGAGTTTGGTCACCTACCGTTCGTGATGGGCGAGGGTAATAAGAAGCTCTCTAAGCGTGATCCGCAGTCCAACCTGTTCAACCACCGTGATAATGGCATTATCCCGGAGGGCATGCTTAACTATCTCTCCCTGCTAGGGTGGTCGCTGTCTGCAGACCAGGATATTTTCAGCATGGAAGATTTGGTGAAGAACTTTGATGTCCACGATGTGCTGGGGAATCCGGCCCGCTTTGATCAGAAGAAGCTCGAGGCTATCAATGCCGACCATATCCGCCAGCTGGAACCAGAAGAGTTTGCCTTCCGTCTGCGCAACTACCTGACGGAATACACCGACTTTCCGGCCGACTATGACGGCGAGAAATTTGCCTTCGCGGCAGATCTGGTACAGACCCGTATCAAGACGCTTTCCGATGCTTATGGCCTCATGAGCTTCTTGGTTACCCCAGATGCGGAACTTCAACTCGATGAGAAGGCAGCGAAGAAGAACCTCAAGGAAGAGGCCGTGCAGCCTCTGGAGGTAGGTATTGAAACCCTCGAAGGCGTTGCCGAGTGGAAGACCGAGAATATCGAGGCGGCCCTTTCCCAGGCGCTTATTGAAGACCTAGAGCTGAAGCCTCGTAAGGCTTATGGTGCGCTGCGCGTAGCTATTTCTGGTGCCCAGGTTTCCCCACCGCTCTTTGAGTCCATGGAGCTGCTGGGTAAGGAATCTACCTTGGCCCGCCTGCGTGCCGCACGCGAGGTGACTCCCTACGTCCCGGCGGCGCAGTAGGTAACGCTGCGGCAAGCGCTGCAGTCAACGCTGGGATTAAGAACTCCTCTCGCGTTAGCGCGGTGGATGACGGCTGAACTACAGCACTGTCATTCACCGCATTTTTAATGCCGTCTTTATGGGCTGAAAAAGCGTTATGCGCTGGCGATTTGGCAGTTTACGCGAAGATCATTATAGTTATTACACGTTGCAGCGAGCAAGGGAGAACGGCTGAAAGGCAGTTAGCTTCCCTAGCGAGTTAGCAAATGGCCTATGGTGTAATTGGCAACACAGCGGTTTCTGGTACCGCCATTCTAGGTTCGAGTCCTGGTAGGCCAGCAGTGAAAATGCTTTAAACGGCAGGCTCACTAGTTCTATGCCCCGTTCGTCTAGCGGCCTAGGACGCCGGCCTCTCACGCCGGTAACACGGGTTCAAATCCCGTACGGGGTACAAAGACCTCCAGCTTAGCGCTGGAGGATTTTTCATATCCGAGTCGGTATCCTTTCGGGGCTTAAAGGGGAAGGTATCGATTGTGAGGTGTCGTCTAAAGGCCACGTGGAGATGTGGTCAAGCATGGGGGACTGGTTATAACCTAACCCCGGACCATTGGTAGCTTTCGCGCAGGCAGCGACGCGCCGCCGATAAGACCAGGGTTAAGACCACCGCGAAGTTGTGCAAACCCCTTCCAGTCCTGCAAGTACAGGCATAGACTGCAAGTACAGCAGAAAACAGACAGAAAGGAGAGCGGGTGACAGAAATCGAAACGCACCACAGCGAAGGCGCACAGGCCGAAAGCATAGCCAGGTAGTAACGCTATAATCCACAACTTCCTTCCCACCAACATTTGTACGAAGTATAGGAGCCTGCAGTATATGCACTTCGACGCACAGCGCCATCCCGAGTCCTACTAGCACAGCGTTCTCGGCCACGGACTATCCACAGATTGCATGCGGAATAACCACTGATTCGATCCGCACCTCGGCCATGAAGAAACCTCACTGCAGTAGAAGACTCGGGACCCTTTTCGTTTTCCTAGCCTCCGCCCTCAAAACCGCCCCTAAGCGTGCGATTTGTGCTCAGTTAACCCATCGTTTACTCTTAACGAGTCCGCAACGCACAGTGTGTGCTTGCTGCGAACGCGCCCCGTTCGTCTAGCGGCCTAGGACGCCGGCCTCTCACGCCGGTAACACGGGTTCAAATCCCGTACGGGGTACCAATAGCAAGCTGCGAGCTTAATGGCTCGCAGCTTTTTGTTTTTAGTTCCAGGCGCATTTTTTGCGGTTGGTGGCCCATAAATCTCTCGGCCCTCAGGCGCCTGTATTCTTCAATTCTCGCTCGATTCTCGTCGAGCGCCCTAAACAGTGCAGCAGGCGGCGTTGCACCTCCCTACAGTGAGTTCTGAGTGGTCAGCTGCGCCCTGCGCTAGACCGCAGCAAGGAAGAAGCCCAACGGGCCGTGAAACGGCTCGCTGGGCTGTGTAAGGAGGGCGTCGCCAAGCGCTGGCTATGCCATCACCTTCGTCTTCTTAATCGCCTTTTGTAGGCGCTTATGATAGGCGTCCATGGCGCGGCGGATAAGGAGCCCGACGAGCAATGCCGGGATGGTAAACAGCAGCAGCATGCCCAGCTCACGCCAAATATCGCCATGGTAGATGCCCGCAATGGCGCTGCGGAAGGCATCGATAGCATAAGTAGCTGGCAGCCAAGGGCTGACGTTCTGGAACCATTCAGTCAGCAATGGCAACGGGTAGGCGCCGCCGGAACCAGACACTTGTATCACAAGCAACAATACCGCCAAGGCCTTGCCGGCACTATCGAGTGTGATGACCAGTGAGTAAATGATCAACATGAATACTAGCGAGACTACCCATGCTGCGAACATGAGCATGAACGGGTGTGCAGGCTCGATTTGGACGAAGAAAATGAGGCTAAGCACCACCAAGGTGGCTTGAGCCAGACCGACCAACGCGAGCGTGGCAAAGCGACCGAAGAATGCCTGGCCACGGGTGAAATCGCTTTCGTCGTACTTGCCGTTCTCGTCTTTTCGCAAGTACTTGCGTTCGGCGTTGGTATGGACCAGCACGCACGCTAGGAGGGCACCTACCCACAGCGACAAGGTGAGGTAGAACGGTGTCATGCCTACGCCGAAGGCGGCCACAGGATAGACCGGTTCACGGTCCACAGCCACAGGAGCAGCAATGCGGGAGGCGAGTAGCTCTGGGTCAGAGCCAACGATATCGGCCAGTTTGCTTAGGTCGCCGCCATGGCGAACCTCGTCGATCTTGCGTCCCATGTCCGCGAAACGGCCGCTTTGCTCTCGCAGGGTGCCGGCAAGGCTAGCAGTAGTATCGCGGGCGCGGGCTAGGCTTTGCTGTGGGGACTCGTTATCTTGAGAAACCGAGTCGCGAATACCAGCTATGTCCTGCTTAACAGCATCAATATCGCCGGCCACTACAGAGACGCTTTGGTTGAGCTGATCCAGCTGGGGCTTGAGGTTCTCGTTATAGGAAGTGCGCGCCTTCTCTGCGGCGTGCTTCGCATTGGCGATGGCATCCTTGGTGCGCTGGCGCGATTCTTGCGAGGTACCACGGCCCTGCTCAATATCATCGGCGGTCGAAACCAACGAATCATGTAGCGCGTTGCTCTGGGCGATAGAAGCATCAATCTGGCCCATCAACGCCTTATAGCCGCCAGCGACTGGAGCCGGCAGCGCCGCTTTATCGGCTTGCTCCTTGATGGAAGCGCGTACGCCCTCAAAGGCGCTCGTTTGCTCATCTACACGTTCAGCTGCGCTGCGGTAGGTCTGCGCCGTTTGTGCGGTGGCGTTACTTGCGTTATTGAGCAACTCATCCACCTGGGCAGAAAGCGCATCGTAGCTTTGTGTTGTAGCCGCCAAGGAAGCGTCTAGTGAACCTGCAGAGTCATTGAGGGTGGAGCGCAGAATGTCGATGGGGTTCTCGCCTTGGGCATTGTCCGTCTCCGTGGCCTGGCGGCCGGCCTCGGCGAGGATATTATCCGCTGCCTGCGTAAGCGGGAGGGTGGAATCGACAAGATTGCTTAGGGCACCTACAGTGCCTGAAGCCGCATCGAGGCGAGTGCTGACGTTATTGATGCGGTTGTGAAGGTTATTGAGTGCCGTCTGGGTGTCGTCCTCGTTGAGGTATTTATCTAAATCGGATACGACGCCGAGACCAACGTTAGATACCACGCGGGTGAAGGACTCGTCGATTTTTTGAATGACGCCGTCCGCACTCTTTTGTGTGATGTTGGTAGACAGCGCGTTCTTCTTCTCATTGGTATAGAGATTGAGCTTGCTGGGCTCGGTTCCTTCTACATAAAAGGTAAGCAGATCTGCGCTGAAGTCCTTTGGCAGGACGATGCCAGCATAGTATTCACCGGATTTTGTTCCCTCGACCGCATCGGCGCTGTCGGTAATGACCCAATCAATATCGTGATTGCGGCTGAGCTGCGAGAGCACCTCATCGCCCAAATTAAGCTTCAATGAGGCTAGGTCGCTTTCGTGTCCCTCATCTTCGCTGGCAACAGCAATCTTGAGCTGGTTGGTATTGGCAAAAGGATCCCAGCTGGCCAGCACGTTGAAGGAGGTAAAAAGCAACGGAATGATAGCAAGACCGAAGATAATGACTGCGGTCATTACATTGGTGCGAATGGCGTGGAGGTCATCGCGGAGGATGGTCAGAATGTTTTTCATGACTTACTCGCCGCCCTTTCCGGAGTCATCGCCTTCAACGGCGGGTATTTCTTTGGTCTCGGTGGTATCAGCAGGTGCGGATTCCTCGTCCAAATCTTCCAGGAGGTAGCGGTTTGGATGTTCCTGCTGGTGCTCGAGGTGCTCCTGGATTTCCTCGTCGCTAAGATCCGCCAGGCGGTTATCATGTGCGATGCTCTGCTTGACGTACTCGAGGGAACAGATAACACCCACCGCGATGAGCGTAACCAGGCAGGCCAGGCCGAAGATGATGGCCTTTTCTCCAGGGTTAATGCGTGAGTAGATACCCAAAGCGACAACCAGCGCCAGGCCCACCGCCACGGTGATTTTCATCAACTGAGAGTAGTTCCTGCGCGCCATGCCCCACTTATTCTCAAGGCTTTGTTGATAAGCCTCGCGGTCGTTCAAGGCATAGAGGAGATCGGTGAAACGGTAGCGGCTTCCTACAAGGTGGACCTGTTCATTGATAACCAATCCACCCTTGCGCAGTTCGTCGTTGACCAACATATTGACGTTGGACAAGCCACGGCGCATCACCGAACCGATGAGGTAAGCAATCGCCGCCATGCCGATGAGGGCGCAGAGATCACGTGCGTAATGGTTACCGTAGAAACCTCCGACGGTTTCTCGCATGGCGTCAATGCCGTAGGTAAAGGGGAGGAACGGGTGTACCGCACGGAAGAAATCTGGCGTCATCTCAATCGGGTAGAGGCCGGAAGCGCCAGGAATCTGGATGAAGGCAAAGACCACCGCGATGCCTCGGCCCACGTGGCCAAACGTAGACACCAAGCTATAGGTAATGCTCAGATAGCACAGGCCGACGATGACTGCGGTACCGACATAAGCCACTGCATTGGCATGCTCCACTCCAATGGCAAGGTTGCCGATGGACACGATGAGCGCCTGGGCGATGGCAAAGAAGGAGAGTAGAAGGAAGCGGGCAAGGTACGCCTTGGTGATGGTGAGGTTCTTGCGGCCCTGCGGGTCTACCTCAGCGCGGAAGATGATGAGCAGCATGAAAGCGCCGATCCACAACGTGAGGTTGATAAATAGGGAGGACATGCCCGAGCCATAGTGCTTCACCGGGAAGACGGCGTGGCTTTCCATCTCCGCAGGGGAGGCAAGGAAGGAGGAAACCTCGTCGGTATTGAGGCCCTTGACTGACTGCAGGATGGAATTGTTATTGGCGGTATTACTCAACGCCAGCACATCGCTGCGGGAGGCCCGGAGTCCCTGTTCAATGCCATCGAGGTCTACAGAAAAGCGCTCGACCACCTGTTGGGCTTGGTTGAGCTGCTTGTCGACGCCGCCTAAGAGCCCATCGGTCTGGCCCACCAGTGCCTTTTGGCTTTCGAGCGAGGCGGAAAGTTTTCCGGTGGTAGCTGTGACGTCGGAAAGCGCGGCATTGAGCTTGGGCAAGCCTTCGGCCACATTATCGCGCAGCGCGTGGGAGTCATCGCGCGTTTGGGCAGCCATCTTATCCAGCAAGCTCGTTGTCTTATTGAGCGAATCGATGGTGTCGTTGGTATCGCCGTTGAGAGAGTCCAGGTCACCGAGGACTGCGCGGTTCTGATTATTGCGTTCACGCAAATCTCCCACCTGATCTTTAATCTGCTGGGAAACCTGCGGGGGCAGGGCTGGAGATGAGGCGAGCTTATCGAGCTGGTCAATAGCCCGATCCGCTTCACCAACGATGCCTGCTGCGCCAGCAGAAGCGGCATCGACGCGAGTGAGGGCACCGCGTAGCTTGCCAGATACCGAGCCCACGGTAGCGTTGGCAGAAGCAGTGCCGTCTGCCAACGCGGTCGTTCCTTCCACATAAGCGGCCGTGGCGTCATCGGAGAAAGAAGTGACCTCGCGCTGGACCTCAGCGGTAATGGAATTAACTTCGTTCAACGCGGCCTGCGCGTCATCGACGGTCTGTTGGACCGTACCGAGTGATTCGCGGGCTTGCGCGATAGTCGGGCGTGCGTCATCGATGGTGGCGTGAACGTCGGCCAACTGGCTGCGCGAGTTGGCTACAGTGTCTGCGGTTTCCGAAAAAGAATCCGCGGTATCGCCCGCGGAACGGTTAATCTTCTGGCTTAAATCACCACCGGAATTTTTAAGCTCCGTCGCCACTGAATCTGCCACCTGCTCATTGAAAGTAGTGCTAATAGTGGTATCCAGAGTCGAAGCGCCGGTATCAGTAATCTTCGGCGCGATTGCATTGAGCTTTTCGTTAACGTGGTATTCGAGCGTGGGCTGAGAATACGTACCTTTAAACAGGCTGACGAAATCGGCCGAGAAGTCCTCGGGCACTATTACCGAGGCGAACACGTCGCCCTTCTTAACGGCGTCCTCGGCTTCTTGCCTGTCCATGAATTGCCAGCCAAGCCTGTCGTTATCATGCAGCTTGTCAATCATTTGTCCGCCGACGTCTAAGTGGCCGGTCATCTCCGAGGTGGCGCCCTTGTCCTCATTTACAACGGCGACCTTGAGGTGTTCTGTGTTTCCGTAGGGATCCCAGAAACCGGAGATGTTTACCCAGGAATACAGGGCTGGGGTGATCATCAAACCAATAAGGATCACCCAGACCTGCGGGGTCCGCCACAAGCGGACAAAATCTTGGAGAAAAATCTTCCAACTAGTAATCACTCGAAGAACCGTAGCACCCAACCGGAAAGAACTAATAGTCTGACTGTCAGTTTTAACAGAAATGAGAGAGTGTGTCCTGTCGAGCTCGCAGATATGTTTCTGGTGTGAATTTCGGGGCGCTCTTTAGCGGAAGGGTAGACATAGAAATGGCCGCCGGGACCCACAAGGTGAAGGGCCGAGGCGGCGCATAATGAGGGGCTAAGCCCCGAGCTGCAACTAGTGCTCGTCGTAGTGATCGCCGTGTGCGGCGTGGCGGTGGCCGTCGTGCAGATAGTCCACATGGTCGCCGTGCGGGATAGCTACGTGGCCGCAGCCTTCACCATGAGTGTGGTCGGTGTGAGCCTCGGCTTCTACGTGCTCGGTGGTCTCGCACTCGTCCCAGTGGCCATCGTGCTCACGGTGGATATGACCTTCGTGGAGGTAGTCGGTGTGGTCGCCGTGTGGGAAGGATACGTGGCCGCAATCGGTGCCGTGGGTGTGGGTGTGGTTCTCGTGGGTGGTGTGGGTCATGATGACTGGTCCTTTCTGGCGGGGATTAGTCCCCGTTGTTTTCAACGTATTTTCATTAAATCGTATTTTCAGTTTGGTTTCAATAGCTGGCGGCGAGTTTCCTCAAATTTTTTTTAAATGAGTAGAAAAAGGCATTGCCCGTCTCTGCAAGGATTGGGCAGAGACGGGCATGGTGGGGGGGGGGCGAGGGGAAGCTTAAAGCTGGCTGCTCAATTCGCGAGCGGCTGCCGTGAGGGTATCCGCGTACTTTTGGGCGGGTGATGGCTGGAAGCGCTCGACAGATCCGGAAATGGACAAGACTGCCAGGAAAGTTCCGGCTTCGTCGAAAACCGGTGCAGAAATAGAGGCTAGCCCGGCTTCGCGTTCTTCAATGGACTCCGAATACCCTTGGCTCCTTGCCGCTTCGATGTCCTGGAGAGTAAACGAGGCGTCTTCGATATTGACCTCTACATAGGCGGCAATGATGCGCGCTGCGGATCCGGAGCTAAGTGGTAGCTGGCGTCCGACGGGGACGACATTATGAAGGCCAGACTCGGGTTCCCTAGTGGCAATACAGGTGCGGGTATTTCCAGTGACCTCGTAAAGCTGGATGGACTCGCCGGTGTTTTCGCGCAGCTTCTCCATAATTGGACCCGCCACTTCCAGTAGGTGGTCACGGTTGCCAGGGAGGGCTGGACCGGCCTTCCACTTTCCTTCGGGGGTGCGAACGAGGATGCGGTGCGCTTCCAGTGCGGTGGCTAGCCGGTGTGCCGTCGCCCGAGGTAGGCCCGTGGTTTCACATAGTTCGTTGAGGGTGGAGGGGTGGTTGGCGGCGGCCATCATGATGGCCATTGCTCGATCCAACACTTTAATTCCGGAAACTGCGCTATACTCTCCCATACAATGAAATCTACGTCCCAAATTATGAGATTTCAAGTGTGGAGAGATGTTTATGAACCAGAAGCTGACATTGGCGGAAAAAGTGTGGCGCGATCACGTCGTCCAACCCGGTGATGCTGGGGCACCAGACCTCATCTTTATTGACTTTCAGCTACTACATGAAGTTACCAGTCCACAGGCCTTTGATGGTCTGCGGCTGGCTGGGCGCACACTGCGCCACCCTGAACTGCACTTGGCAACCGAGGACCATAACGTTCCCACGCAAGGCATTAAGTCTGGCAACCTCTTGGAAATCAAGGATGAGGTTTCTCGCACCCAGGTATCGACCCTGCGTAAGAACTGCGAGGAATTTGGTGTGCGCTTGCATTCCATGGGAGATGCACAGCAAGGCATTGTCCATACAGTTGGCCCACAATTGGGTATCACCCAGCCAGGTATGACCATTGTCTGCGGCGACTCGCATACCTCCACCCATGGTGCCTTTGGCTCAATCGCAATGGGCATCGGCACCTCTGAGGTGGAGCACGTCATGGCCACGCAGACGCTTTCCTTGAAGCCTTTTAAAACGATGGCGATTGAGGTGACGGGCGAATTGCAAGAGGGAGTCTCCGCCAAAGATCTCATCCTGGCCATAATCGCCAAAATCGGTACCGGCGGCGGACAAGGTCACATCATTGAGTACCGTGGTGAGGCGATCCGCAGGATGTCCATGGAAGAGCGCATGACTATCTGCAATATGTCTATTGAGGCAGGAGCCCGCGCCGGCATGGTCGCCCCAGATGAGACCACCTTTGAATATGTGAAGGGACGCGAGTTTGCTCCCAGCGGGGCGGACTGGGATGCTGCGGTTGACTATTGGAAGACGCTTCCCACCGACGAGGGGGCGGAATTCGATACCGTCGTTGAGATTGATGGTTCTGCCTTGACCCCGTTTGTTACGTGGGGAACCAATCCTGGACAAGGTCTGCCATTAGGGGAGAGTGTTCCAGATCCAGAAGACTGCGGTGACGACAATGAAACGGCCACTGTAGAAAAGGCCCTCCAATATATGGACCTGCAGCCGGGGACTCCGCTGCGCGATATCAAAATAGATACCGTATTCGTCGGCTCATGCACCAACGCTCGCATTGAAGATTTGCGCGCCGCTGCCGGTGTGGTCAAGGGCCGCACCATCGCCGAAGATACGCGGATGCTGGTAGTGCCGTCTTCAGCAGCTGTCAAGGCCCAAGCAGAGGAAGAAGGCTTAGATGAGATCTTCCGCCAGTTTGGAGCCGAATGGCGTACCGCTGGTTGCTCGATGTGCCTAGGAATGAATCCAGACCAACTAGCGCCGGGAGAGCGCTCAGCTTCAACCTCCAACCGCAATTTCGAAGGCCGACAAGGCCCAGGTGGGCGCACACACCTAGTCTCGCCCCAGGTGGCTGCCGCTACAGCCGTGACCGGATACCTGTCTAGTCCTGCTGACCTGAATTAAGCGCTTAGAAAGGCATTGATAATGGAGAAATTTATAACCCATACCGGAACTGGCGTACCGCTGCGCGTTACTAACGTGGATACTGATCAAATCATTCCGGCGCGCTACCTGAAGTCGGTTAAGCGTACAGGCTTTTCTGAAGGGCTGTTTTCTAATTGGCGCCCCGAAGAAAGCTTCGTGCTTAACCAAGAGCAATTTAAAAATGGGTCGGTGCTTTTTGCAGGAAGAGACTTTGGCACCGGTTCCTCCCGGGAGCATGCAGTATGGGCGTTGAGTGAATACGGGTTCCGTGCCGTGTTTTCTTCCCGCTTTGCAGATATCTTCCGCGGTAACGCAGGAAAGTCCGGCCTTCTTACCGGTTTGATGGAACAAGAGGACATCGAGCTTATCTGGAAGCAGCTGGAATCAGGAGAAGCCCAGGTCACCGTTGACTTGGAAGCGCGAACGGTCACGGTGGGAGAAAATACCTACCGCTTTGACATCGATGATTACACCCGTTGGCGGTTGGTGGAGGGCCTCGATGACATTGATATCACCCTCCGTAACGAGGGCGATATCGCTGACTATGAAAAGCGACGCCCCGGCTTTAAGCCCTCTGTTATCGCCCCATAGATGGGAGCGCGGTTGGGGATGAACTTGCGCCAACACCCCTAAAGTCCTCTCTAAAGAAGGGGCGGTGGGGGTGCTTTGCTTTTGGCTATGAGTCTTGAGTACAAACCTTGGGGGAGCTGCGGGGGTAAAAATTGGTAACGTAAGGGTAACAATCACCTGCTCCAGTTTCCTATAACAAAGTATGCCCCTAGCTTTAAATCTATGAGCAATCCCTATTCGAATAATGATTCCTTTAATTCAGGAAACAATGGTCCAGGTACTCCCGGACCTGCGAGTGAATCTGCGCCCTACGGAAACGGCGCGAACGGCCAACCAGGCTACGGGCAGCAGTACGGTCAGCAACAGTTCGGGCAACCCGGATACGCTGGAAGCACCTACCAAGGAGAAGATTCCCCTATTGGTCGTGACGTAGACGCCATTCAGGTCATCGCGGATAGCTTCCGCTACTTCGGCCGCAATTGGGCGCAGTGGATTTTCGGTCCACTGGTGCAGATCGTAATTGTCTCCATTCTCTATTTGCTGTTGACCCTCGTCCTAGCAGGCAGCGGTACATCCATTGATGCCCTAGCCAATAGTGGCTCGGGTTCCGATGCCGCACTTACTGGTGGGTTAATTGCGGTAATGTTCTTAGCTATTATCGCCATGTTCCTAGTGTTTATTTGGTCCATTAGCACCTGGTACAAGGCTGCTAATAAACAGGTTGATACCGGGACGCTGGAAATAATGGACTTTCTGAGCTTTAAAAATGTCGCCGGTCTCATGGCGGTGAATGTGCTTTCGTGGCTGGTTATTTCCCTGGGCTTCGTTCTCCTGATTATTCCGGGACTTTTCGCCACCTTCTTCTTTACTTGGATGCCGGCTGTTAAGGCCGCACGCCCTGAGCTATCCGTTGGCGAAACTTTCGGGGCTTCCATCGAAGTAGCGAAGAAGAATGTCGGAGTGACCATCCTAGTAGCCGTCTTGATTGCCGTCCTGTACGCAGTGTTGAGCTTTACCTTCGTCGGCATGCTTCTGTTCCCAGCACTGAACACCCTCATTTTGGTCCTCTTCGTCCGTCGCACGCTCGGCTTGCGCGGTTAGAAAACCCCGCAGCCGCACGATAATTGCGCAAGTAAGGCCCTGCTCGTCCACCGCATGAGATGGAAGGCAGGGCCTTAATTGTTGGTCGGGGAGGAACTAGGAAACTAGCGCACCGGCAGTGGGCTAGCCAGGTAATCGGCGCCGGTGAGCTCGCCGTTGTTGAAAGACAAGACCCACACAGAAGACTTCTTGAACTTCAGCTTGTCCACCGGCTTTTTAAGGAACTTTGGGGCGAGGTCCTCGATGATGCCGGGGATGGTGCCGCCTTGGCTGACAATAACGGGCACCCCGCCTTCGTTTACCACGCGGCGGAAGGCTTTCTTGGCTGCTTCTGGGTCGTTTTCCCAAGCCTCGTCGCCAAAGTTCTTATTGATGGAGATGTCCTTGCCCAGTTCGTCGGCAAGCGGGGCAGCTGTCTGCTGGCAACGTTGGGGCAGCGCAGAGTAAATGGCAGTGGGCTGATAAGCGCTGAGCATCGGGACCAGCATTTCCGCTTGGCGACGCCCCTTCTTATCAAGCGGCCGCAGGTTATCATCGCCTTCCCAGCTGCCGCTTTCATGCGCGTGGGCGTGGCGGACATAAAGAACGCGCGTGGCCGGCGCGATGCGCAGGCGTTTGGCGGCTTTAGCCACCACTGCGGTATCTACGTCGTAGGACAAGAGATTTTGCGCCTCGTCGATAGGCAGCCAGCGCAACTCATCGGTCTCACTATTGGCGGAATAGGTGCCGCCCAAATACTTAGCGACCCAGTAGTAGACGACCTTGGTCCGCCCCTGGACCGGATAGGTTACCTTGCCAATGAGTTTGCCTAGCCGGACGCTGAATCCGGTCTCTTCCAGGATTTCCCGTGCTGCTGTGGTGGGCAGTGACTCGCCGGGATCGACCTTGCCTTTGGGCAGGGACCAATCATCGTAATGGGGACGGTGGATTAGCGCGATTTCCGGTTCCTGCGGAGAACCACGCCAGATAACGGCGCCGGCGGCAAGGGTAGTGCGGTGGAATTCTTTGCCTGGATCCACCGGGATTTCTTGATGGCGACCGGAAATGAATTCCTCGTGCTGTTGATCCTTGTCGGTTTCGTGCATCTTTTTAATATTGGGCATCGTCTGCCTCCACGGGGCCTTTCCACAGTAACTGGCTTCATTTAAACAACGTCTAAGCGCCCATTGTCCCACGGGTTAGGCGCGGTGTGCATCCCTGCCACACGGTCGGACAGACATGCTTTAAAGTTGAGGTTATTGCTTTGCACGTTTGGAGGAGACACCATGGTTAATGTTGCGGTGATGGGTGCCGGTTCTTGGGGCACTACCTTGGCCAAGGTCTTTGCGGATGCCGGAAATGACGTTCGCCTGTGGGCCCGCCGCGCAGAGTTGGCACAAGCTATCAACGAGACCCACACTAATCCGGACTACTTGCCGGATACCCGCCTACCGGCGGCTGTGCGGGCGACTCATGATGAAGTGGAAGCATTGTCATGTGCCGAGGTCGTCGTATTCGGCGTTCCCTCCCAAACCTTGCGCGGCAACGTGGAAAAGTGGGCCCCGCATCTGCCTCAAAACGCAACCTTGGTCTCCATTTCCAAGGGTGTGGAGACCACCACGCTCAAGCGCATGAGCGAGGTCATCATGGATGCGGCGGGAGTGCCAGCAGACCGCGTGGCGGTACTTTCTGGCCCGAACCTGGCTAAAGAGATTGCCGCAGGCCAAGTGGCCGCCACAGTAATCGCCTGCCCAGATGAGGAACGCGCAAAGCGCGTCCAGGCGGCGGTGGCCGCGCCGTACTTGCGCCCGTATACCAACACCGATGTTATTGGTGCGGAAATCGGCGGCGCCTGCAAAAACGTCATCGCATTAGCCTGCGGTATAGCCTCTGGCAAGGGACTAGGCAATAACACCATGGCCACCATCATTACCCGCGGTTTGGCAGAAATTACCCGCCTCGGCGTGGAGTTGGGGGCGGATCCATTTACCTTCTCCGGCTTGGCTGGCTTGGGTGACTTGGTGGCAACATGTACCTCGACATTGTCGCGCAACCGTACTTTTGGCTATCGCCTGGGCCAAGGCGGCACCATTGAAGAGGCCAAGGCCGCCACCAACGGGCAGGTTGCGGAGGGCGTCTACTCCTGTGATTCTATCTACCGCCTAGCCCAGCAGGCAGACGTAGAGATGCCGATTACCCACGCGGTTTATGGTGTCTGCTACGAGGGCATGGCGGTGGAAGATATGATCATCGCTCTGATGGGTCGGTCCAAGAAGTCGGAGTAGGTCAAGGGTAAAATCTGCGGGCATGACTGAAAAGACCCGCGTGGCCGTTATCTATGGCGGCCGTAGCACCGAGCACTCCGTATCCTGCGTCTCTGCAGGTGCGATCATGAATCACCTCGATCCTGAAAAATTCGAGGTGGTGCCTATCGGCATCACCCGCGAGGGCACGTGGACGCCCGGCACCACTGAGGGACTAGAGATTGTCAATGGTGTCATGCCAGAAGTCAGGCGAGGGGCGGAACTAACGCTTTCCCTGGATCCTAATGCCAGGGGCCAGTTCCATAACGTCACCGATGGCACGCTCTTTGCTGAGGTTGATGTGGTATTTCCCATCCTGCACGGGCCCTTTGGTGAAGACGGCACCGTCCAAGGTCTCTTTGAGCTCTCCGGCCTGCCCTATGTCGGGCCGGGCGTATTGGCTTCCTCGGTGGGGATGGATAAGGAATTTACCAAGAAGGTGCTGGCAGCGGCAGGCCTGCCGGTCGCGCCCGAGGTAATCCCCAAAGGTCGCACCGAGCTCAGCGAGGAAGAAAAGCAGCACCTAGGGTTGCCCGTCTTTGTAAAGCCCGCCCGGGGCGGATCATCAATCGGCGTATCCAAAGTGAATAGCTGGGAAGAATTCCCCGCAGCCGTTGACCTTGCTCTAGAAGACGACGAGAAAATCCTGGTGGAGCCAGAAATCGTAGGCCAAGAGGTAGAAATCGGTGTTTTGCACTATGCCGACGGCACACTGTTGGCGTCTGTTCCAGCACTGCTGGCGGGCATTGATGATTCTGACGAGGGCTTTTATGGCTTTGACACAAAGTACCTCGATAATGTGGTTACCGCGGAAATCCCTGCGCCTTTCACGCCTGAGTTGACCGAGAAGCTGCGCGACATGGCTGTTCGCGCATTCGAGGCCCTAAATTGTGAGGGCCTATCCCGGGTGGATTTCTTCGTTACCGAAGATTCCGTGTACATCAATGAAATCAATACTCTGCCGGGCTTTACCCCGATTTCGATGTATCCCCAGGTGCTCGCCGCTTCGGGTGTGGAGTACCCCGCTTTGCTTGAGGCCCTCATTGAGCAGGCGCTAGCAAAGTAGGGACGGAGTACTTTCTACTTTTCAGCGGTGTGCTTGGCGAGTACATCGCCAATCTCCACCAGTGCCGCTTGCGCGGCATCCTGTGGGGCGTGCAGGGCTAGGTAGTTTTCGCGGCCGAAGGCGAACCACGTGCCGGCTGTGGTGCCGTGGGCCAAGGTGGTGTCCTCGAACCACGGAATCTCGTTGACTTGCTGCAGCTTTACCCCAGCACGATAGTTTTCGGGCTTGGCCACACCGCAACGGGCCACGATGTCTTCGCGGCCATCGGCGCTCCACACAAAGGTATTCTTCTCCGCAACCTCGCGGCGGTGGTAGCCCTCGGCCACCGAATCAGGCAGGGCCTTTGCGATATCGGCGCACCTTTGCTCATCGCCCGCCTTGAGCTCCTTGAGCGGGGCCTTATGAGCGGGGGCAGGCTTTTCTTTGAGTTCTGAGAGGGCGTCGTTAAGCTCGCCCGGCTCGGCGTCGGTGGGGGCAGTAACGGCGACGATAGGGAAGCGCTGCGCCGCATACCAGGTGGTTAGGTTGGATCCCGGCGTGGCATCGCGCACCTTGTACCACTTTTCTCCCTCTAGGTCTTGGGTCTGGGCATACTCGGTGTACTGGAAAGGCATGTCCACGCCGCAGCGCACGGTGACCTTATCCTCAGAGTTAGCTGCCCACGCAGCGACACCGGAGGGCACAGGCTCGGCAATGTCTGCGCGCGGCTTATCCATGACCTCATCCGGCAGGGAGTCGATAAAGCTATGGCAGGCTTGTGAATCTGCTTCCTTGGATTCCACGGGGGAGACCGCCACGGGTGCTTTGGCGATGTTATTGAATACGTACTTTGCGCCGAAGAGGACCGCCAGAACCATCACTATGGACAACCCAAGTGAAATGAAGATCGCGGTGCGGTTAAATTGGGATGTCATAAGGGCTCATAGTATCGAAAGGACGCTGGTGAACTTAACTCAGACTCTCGCAGAGGTGGGAGAACGCAACGCCATTCGGGAAATTACCTCTGTGGCCTCGAGCAGGCTCAACGGAGATGACGCGGCGGTATTGCCTAGCGCACCACCGAATTCCCGCACCGTGGCAGCCACGGATTTGATGGTGGAGGGGCGTCATTTCCTGCGCGAGTGGTCTACCCCGCGCGAGATTGGTAAGAAAGCTATCTTGCGCAACTTCGCCGATGTTGAAGCCATGGGGGCGCGACCCGTTGCTGCCCTTTTAGCCATCGCCGCGCCAGGTGATACCCCAGTGTCCTTCGTGCGGGGCATCGCTGAGGGCATTGCGGAGCATAGCTCTTTCTATAATGCCGAGTTGGTGGGCGGTGACCTCACGAAGTCTGATCTTTTGGTCATCAACATTTCGGCCGTGGGTTTCCTCGGCGGCAGCCTTCCTGCCCTGACCTTGGAGGGTGCGCGGGCAGGCCAGCACGTGGTAGCGCATGGCAAGATTGGCCACTCGGCCGCCGGCTTGGCCTTGTTAGAGCGCTTCGGCCGACAGCTCCCCGCTGGGTACGAGCACCTCCAGCCGCTTATTGACGCCCATTGCGCACCCTGGCTCAATCCCGGCCGCGGTGTCATTGCCCGCGCCGCTGGGGTTACCGCCATGACGGATAACTCCGACGGCTTGATCCAAGACTGCACCACGATGTCTGAACACTCTTGCGTACATATGGATTTGGATCCGCAGGCTTTGCAGCCGGAAGATTTGCTGTGCCAGGCCGCAGACCTTGTGGACCGTGACCCGTGGGAATGGGTGCTAAGCGGCGGTGAAGACCACACATTAATAGGCACGACCGCGAAAGACACCCCCTCCGGATTCCGGAAAATTGGCACCGTAACTCGGGGCTGCGGGGTTACGGTGGGAGGAAAGACACCGAGCTATCAGAAAGGCTGGCGAAGCTTTTAAATATGCACCCCACCTATCACCCTTCATGGGAGCCGGTGCTGGCGCCGGTAATAGAAGAGCAATGGCCACGGATTTCTCACGCCCTTGAGGGCCAGGAATATCTGCCCCCAGCTGAGGATGTTTGTCGCGCGCTGCGCATGCCACTGGATGAGGTCCGTGTGCTCATCGTGGGCCAAGACCCGTATCCCACCCCAGGGCATGCCATGGGCATGGCCTTTTCTACTCGCCCCGGCGTGAAGCCCCCGCGTTCTTTGGTCAATATTTACCGTGAACTTCACGATGATGTGGGGATCAACGGCCGAGAGGACGGCGATTTGAGTGCTTGGGCTGACCAAGGCGTATTGCTACTTAACAGGGTGCTGACCGTAGCCCCAGGCCAAGCAGGCTCGCACCGTCGCATCGGATGGGAAGAAATCACCGAGGCTGCCATCCGCGCGCTCAACCGCAGCCCCATGGTGGCGATCCTCTGGGGCCGCGATGCGCAAGCGTGTGAGCGCTTTCTTCCCGACGTCCCGTGCATCAAGTCTCCACACCCCTCACCGCTTTCTGCCAGCCGTGGCTTTTTCGGTTCTAGGCCCTTTTCCCGGGCAAACGCCCTTTTGCGGGACCAAGGCGCGCAGGAAATAGACTGGCGCTTGTAAACTATTGCGCATGTCATATCCCAGCACGCTGGATTCCTGCGGTCTGCGCAATTGGGCTACCCGCGCCGTGGGGGAATTAGCCCATCGCCGCGAGGAAATTAACGCCCTCAATGTGTTTCCCGTACCGGATTCGGATACTGGTTCAAATATGGCGCACACCATGGAAGCAGCGGTTGCGGAGCTCGACAAAGGTGGCGATGTAGCTGATTCCCTCGCGCGTGGGGCGGTGCGTGGGGCACGCGGAAATTCGGGCATGGTGTTGTCTCAGGTTCTGCGCGGCGTAGCGGAGTCCACGGTGGACTCAGTTATTGACGGTTCCGTTTTTGCCCGTTCTTTGCAGCAGGCCGTGGAGTTGGTGGACCGAGCCATCGCCGAGCCAGTGGAAGGCACGGTTATTACGGTTTTGCGTGCAGCAGCGGAAGCCGCCGACGACTCCGCAGCGCGTCCTGGCGCGACCTTGCACGGCATCGTCAGCGGCGCAATCTCGGCCGCTCGGACTGCTCTAGAGCGCACCCCATCGCAATTGCCAGCCCTGCAGGAGGCTGGAGTAGTGGATGCTGGCGGAGCCGGCCTCGTGATTCTCTTAGAGTCCCTTCTCGCGGAGATTGAGGGCTCTACTGGGCATGCAGGTCTACCCGCCCCAGAGGAGGTCACCGTGCTGGAAGTGGTCTTTTTCTATGAAGGAGATATCGACGCGCTGCAGGCGGCAATTGCACCGATGGGAGATAGCTTGGTCATCGCTCGCGCTACCGAGGACAGGGCTAATGTGCATATCCACTCTCCGCAGGCGGGCGCCGTCATTGAGACAGCTTTTGCTAAGGGAAAAGTGACCAACTTGCACCTTGAGGTGCTGCCGGCTCCCACCGAACCCGCCGCCGAAGAATCAGTTGTTCGCCGGGTATACGCAGCCGCGCCGGCCGGGCCTATTACCGATCTTTTGGAATCTGCGGGCGTTACCGTTGTGCCACCGGAGAAACCCATTGCGGCCGAAGAGGAGGATATTGTCCTAGTTACGGGGCTGAGCTCGCAGACTGGTGCCGGGCGAGTAGTGCCTGCACAGTCGCTAGTTGCTGCCTTGGCCGCTATCTCTGTCAATGAACCTAATAACCCAGATACCGGTGCTGTGGTCGCTGCTATGCGCGATGCAGCCAATTCCATGCGCGTAGCTTATCCCAGCCAGGAAACCCTTGCGTCAATCAGCGCCACCTGTCGCGATCTCTTGGCAGAAGGCGGGGAGCAGGTCACCATCTTAAGCGCCCTTGACGTAGATGAGGAGGATTTGGGCCAACAGCTACATGTGGATGTGGTGGCGCTTAACGTTCCGGATATTGCAACCGAAATCGGAGTGGAGTAGCAATGCTCGGCTGGCAGGACAACCGACCGTTGACGGAGGTTCTTGCGGCGAAAGACGCCGCGAAGATTACCAAGGCGTTGGGGTATGAGACCTGCGGTGAGCTTTTGGCTCACTATCCGCGAGACTATATTCGCCACAACAAGGACGTGGGCCTAGGAGACGCTGCGGAGGGCGATATCGTCACCGTTACCGGGACTATTACCGGCTTCAACCGGCATGACAGGGGCAAGACCACCATCATCAATGTCCAGCTCGATGACAGCATTATGGCGACTTTTTTCAATGCCAATTACGTCATGCGCATGCTGCATCGCGGACAGCGCGTCATGATGAGCGGCAAGCTCAAATTCTTCCGCAACCAACCGCAGCTGCAACAGCCAGACTTTGTGGAAATCGATGCGTTCGGCCGTCCCGATGGTGAAGTGGATGACTACCGCCAGCCGGCGGCCGAATCTGGAAAGAAGAATCGGCCCAAGGCCACCGGCTCATTGCGGAACCTCTCGCAGTTTGGGAGGCTCGACCAGCTCCTTTTGGAACGAGAATGGATCCCGGTGTACCCAGCCACGTCCAAGGTGACCTCCTGGTACATCATGGGGGCTATTCACTACGTCCTATCTAAGACCCCGCCCATCGAAGAGCCACTGGATTATCAAATGATAATCAGCCTGGATAACGCGGTGCGGGAAATTCACGAGCCTGGTAAGGCAGGGCCTTATCGTGCTATCCAAAGGCTTAAATATAACGAGGCTTTGTCAATTGGCTTGGTGATGGCATTGCGCCAGCGCGATGCGGAAGCTCGAACCGCTCCGACCATGCCGGCAACCTTAGGCGGCTTCCGCGAAGAACTGCTAAGCCATTTGCCTTTCGAGCTCACCCAAGGGCAGCGGCGTGTTATCAGTGAGATTGAAGATGACCTAGCCCGCCCATTGCCCATGATGCGTTTGCTGCAAGGCGAGGTCGGCTCGGGCAAAACCATGGTGGCTACCTGCGCTATGCTGCAGGCTGTTGACGCAGGAACTCAGGCGGCGTTTCTAGCGCCTACTGAGGTGCTGGCTTCCCAGCACGCTGCCTCCATCGGAACCGCTGTTCCTGAAGGCGTCACGGTGGTACTTCTCACCGGCTCGATGCGCACTGCGGATAAACGGCAGGCATTGCTGGATATCGTTTCCGGAGATGCGGACATCATTATTGGAACCCATGCCATCATCCAAGACACAGTGGAGTTCTTCAACCTTGGACTAGTGGTAGTAGATGAGCAGCACCGGTTCGGCGTAGAGCAGCGCGATAGCCTGAGACTGAAGGCTAACGAGGGGCTAAGTCCTCACGTACTGGTGATGACGGCTACGCCGATTCCTCGCACCATCGCGATGACCGTCTTCGGCGACCTTGCCGTATCGACCCTTACTGAGCTGCCTGGTGGCCGCAAACCTATTCAGTCAGCGGTGGTAGCTGAGTGGCGCCCTACCTGGGTATTGCGCGCCCTTGAGCGGATTCGCGAGGAAGTGGCCCACGGCCACCAAGCCTATATCGTCTGCCCGCGCATTGAAGGAAAAGGCGGAGTGCTAGAGCTTGCGGAGCAGCTAGAAAACGGGCCGTTTAAAGGGCTGCGCATAGCAATCTTGCATGGAAAGATGCCCAATAAAGACGAGGTTATGACGTCATTTGCTAGGGGAGAGATCGATGTCTTGGTCTCTACCACGGTCATCGAGGTGGGTGTGGATGTTCCCAATGCTACGGTGATGCTCATCCGTGAGGCCGAGCATTTCGGCGTCTCCCAGTTGCATCAGCTGCGTGGGCGTGTGGGACGAGGCGGCAATGCCTCTATTTGTCTTCTGCACACTATGGCAGGCGATAACACTCCGTCCTTCCGCCGCATCAATCAGATTGCCCAAACCTCGTCCGGATTTGAGCTGGCCGAGCTCGACTTGCGTCAGCGCCAAGAGGGAGACATTTTGGGCACCATGCAGTCCGGAACACACCGTACGCTGCGGCTATTAAATCTGGCGGATGACCAAGACATTGTGGAACGCACCCATACGGATGCCCGCGCAATGGTGATGCGCAATCCCGAGTTGGCCGAGGAACTCACGCGCAACTTGAGTGAAAGCGAACAGGAATACTTGGAGAAGAACTAAGACAGGTTAACCTAGAAGCATGAACGTCCTTGTCCCCTTTGCAGGCATCTTCCGCTGCCAGGTGAATGGGGGAGGCACCGTTGATATCGGCGTCGCGCCCGCGATCGTCGACGCCACGGAACTAGTCGCTTCCGTAGCGAGCCCAAGACTAAGCAAGGCATACCGCATTGTAGTCGCTGGCTTGAGGGACGTGGTAGCCGGAGACCTTTTGATGGAGATTGGAGAAATATAAATGACGCGCATTATTGCCGGCGAGGCCCGCGGCCGCACCATTAAGGTGCCTGCCGAAGGAACCCGGCCTACTGCAGACCGTGCCCGTGAAGGGCTTTTTTCATCCCTCGCGGCACGGTGGGGCTTTGCCGGTTCTTCGGTTCTCGACCTATTTGCTGGTTCCGGTGCACTCGGCCTTGAGGCAGCTAGCCGTGGAGCAGAAGAAATTGTACTAGTGGAATCTTCGGCGGATGCGGTGAAGATCATTCGGCATAACATGGGCGTCGTCAAGCACCCCGGCGTGCGCGTGCAAGAGATGAAGGTAGGCACCTACCTGGCAAGTGCCCCGCGGCGGCACTTCGATCTGGTGTTGGCGGACCCGCCCTATGCTTTTGATGAGGTAGATGAACTCATCGCCGCCATTGAACCGGTGTTAAGTGATAACGCCATGGTAGTCATTGAGCGCCACGTTGATTCCGCAGCAACTGCGTGGCCTGCAGGTTTTGAGCCCACTGGTCAGAAACTGAAGAAGCGTACCTTTGGCATCGCGCGCATGGATATGGCGGTCTATACCCGCCCTGGCAGCGAGGAAACCGAAGACTAAACCCCTGAAGAAAAGGAAGCGACAAAAGCATGACTAAGGCCGTGTGCCCAGGATCATTCGACCCCGTGACCTTAGGTCACGTCGACATCATTAACCGCGCTAAGCAAATGTTTGATGAGGTCACCGTATTGGTAACCGGTAATCCTGACAAACCCTCCGGGCTCTTTAGCGTGGATGAGCGTATGGAACTAATTCGCCAGAGCGTGGATTCTTCCATCAAGGTGGACTACTGCTCTGGGCTTTTGGTGGACTACACCACTGAGCATGGGGTGGATGTTTTGGTGAAAGGGCTGCGCAGCTCCCTAGATTATGAATATGAGCTGCCTATGGCGCAGATGAATCGGCGCCTTTCCGGCATTGATACCGTCTTTTTGCTCACGGACGAAAAATACGGCTATATCAGTTCCTCACTGTGTAAGCAGGTGGCGAAGTTTGGCGGGGACGTGACCGGCATGTTTCCTGAAGCCGTAGGCCGTGCGGTAAAGGAGAAATACCGAAAGTGAGCCTAGCACTGGTCATTTTTCTCGTTGTGGTCGTAGGTTCGACCCTCCAGCGAGTATCTGGAATGGGCCTCGGTCTCATCGGCGGTCCTATTCTCATGCTGATTATGGGGCCGGTAGAAGGAATCTTGGTCATCAACGTTTTAGCCTGCATTAATGCGGTGCTGACCACTTATTCCGTGCGCGAGAATGTGAGCTGGAAGAAATTTGGACTCATAGCCCCGGTCATGGTGATTGGTTCCTTGGCCGCGGCGCTGCTCATTAGGCGCATGGATACAGCAGGTCTTATGATCGTTGTGGGCCTTGCGCTTCTGGCCGCGCTGACGGTAGTGACCTTTGGCAAGAAGTTTGTCCCGGCAATGGAAGGCAAAGGCCCAGCTATTTCCGCGGGCATCCTCGGCGGCTTTACCAATACCTTGGCCGGTGTGGCAGGCCCAGTTATTACCGTCTACGCGCAAGCGGCAAAGTGGCCTCAGCAAGTGTACGCAGCTACGCTGCAACCCATTTTTGTCGTAGGCGGATTCTTTTCTGTCATGACAAAGACGCTTACGGGGGCGGCACACTTTGATGGTTTGCCCTGGGTAATGTGGCCCGCCGGAGTTATGGGAATGTTCGTCGGGATTTGGGCCGGCACCCGCATCGCGCAGCGTGTGCCCCGGGAGAAAGCCCGCGTGCTCTCGCTTAGTGTTGCCGGACTGGGCGCAGCGAGCGCATTGGTTCGCGGCCTGGTGAGCCTCGGTTAAACACCTCCACCATGAACAAGGCCCGTCGCCTCTGCAGAGACAGAAGCTGACGGGCCTTTGCACAGTCAATCATGTGCTATGGGCTTAGAGTAGATTGGCCAAAAAGTCCTTGGTACGTGGCTGTTGCGGATTATCCAGCACTTCAGCGGGGCTACCAGACTCGATGACCACGCCGCCGTCCATGAAGAAGACTTTATCTGCCACCTCGCGGGCAAAACCCATCTCATGGGTGACTACGAGCATGGTCATGCCCTCGGCCGCGAGATCCTTCATTACGCGTAGTACTTCGCCGACAAGCTCTGGGTCAAGGGCTGACGTGGGTTCGTCGAAAAGCATGAGCTTAGGATCCATGGCTACCGCACGAGCGATGGCAACGCGCTGCTGCTGGCCGCCGGAGAGCTGTACGGGGTAATTATTGGCCTTGGAGGCTAAGCCAACATCCTCGAGCAACTCCATGGCGCGGGCGCGGGCGGTTTCCTCTGGGATTTTCTTCACCTGCACCGGTGCCTCAATGATGTTTTCAATCACCGTTCGGTGGGGGAAGAGATTGAAGGATTGAAAGACCATGCCGATATCGGAGCGCTGCTCGGCGGCTTCCTTTTCGCTGATCTCATAGAGGGTGCCGTTTTTCTCGCGGTAGCCAATCAGCTCGCCGTCGACGTATAAGCGCCCGGCCGTTGCTTTGTCCAAGTGGTTAACGCAGCGCAGGAAGGTAGACTTGCCGGACCCCGAAGGTCCTAAAAGGCAGGCCACCTCGCCGGCTTGGACCTCGAGGTTAATGCCTTTGAGGACTTCAAGCTGCCCGAAGGACTTGTGGACGTTCTGGGCAGAAATCATGGGAGTAGCCATTATTTTTGAGCCTCCGAAATCACGGATACGTTGCGGGGAATGGTTCCTTCAGCATCTGCAAGAGCAGCTAGCTGGCGGCCGGTGAGTTCGCGGGTTGCACCGCGCTCAAAGCGGCGCTCCAAGAAGTACTGACCCACCATAAGTAGGGAAGTAACCACGAGGTACCAAGAAGCCGCGACTAATAGTAGTGGGATGGGCTGGAAAAGGGCGGCGGAAATATCCGTGGTACGGCCGAAGATTTCCTCTGTATAAGGAATGGCCACCACGAGGGAAGAGGTCTTGAGCAAGGAAATAAACTCATTGCCCGTAGGGGGAATGATAATGCGCATGGCCTGCGGAAGGACGGTTCGGCGCATGGTCATCCACCACGACATGCCGAGTGCCTTGGAGGCCTCCTTTTGGCCCTCTGGAACGGAAGTGATGCCCGAGCGCACAATCTCAGCCATATAGGCCGCTTCATTAAGTCCTAGGCCCATCACCGCAAGGAAGAAGGCGTTGGTGAGGATGGTCTGCAAAGACACCTCGGTAAAGCCTAGGTTGATGGACTGGTAGATGGCAGAGAGCAGACCCCAAAACACCAGCTGGACATAAATCGGCGTGCCACGGAATACCCAGAGGAAAATCCAGGAGACGGCGCGCAGCACCGGGTTAGGTGACATGCGCATGACCGCAAGCACGGCACCACCGATAACGCCGATGATCATCGACAAAATAGTGATGGCGATGGTGTGCAGGGAAGCGAGCGCGATGCGCTTATCAAAGAGGTACTGGAAATAGGTTCCCCAGCCAAAAGCCTCGTTGCGGGCGGAGGCAATGATGAACCACACTCCCAGCACGATGAGTAGACCAGCGAAGACCCAGCGCCATGGATGGCGCAGCGGGCGGGCCTCGATCTGCGCGGGTTCTTCTTTAGGCTTGGCCGTAGCCGGCGTCGCCGCATTCTCATTAACCATTGATCGGCCTTTCATTAATCATTGCCTGGTCTATTAATCCATCCTCGATGCCCCAGCGGGACAAAATTTCTGCATACTCGCCGGTTTCGATGAGGTGCTGCAGCGCTGCGGCCGATGCCTTGCCCAAATCGGAATCTTTAGGAACTGCGAAGCCATACGGCGAGGCTTGGAACATATCGCCTACCTGCTGCATTTTTCCCTCAGAGCGATTGACCGCCCACGCTGTGACCGGGGAGTCCGCAGACAGGGCATCCGCGCGCCCCATCAGGACGGCCAGCGCGGCGTTATCCCCGGTGTCATAAGACAAGACGGTGAGATCGCCATTACAAGCTTCTTGCTTAGGGCGAACATCATCGGTTTCGGAGACCGTTGTGCGCTGCACTGCGACTGTCAATCCGCAGGGGTTATCGGGGTCGACCTTCCTAGGCCCGTCCACGCGCTCGGCCCACTGGATACCGGCGTAGAGGTGGTCTACAAAGTCGAATTCATTCCGGCGGTCTGGGTTATCCGTAAAACCGGAGACACCCATATCGATCTGGCCCGATTGCACGGCCGGCAAGATCATGGAGAAGTCCTGCTCCAAGGGCTGGAAGTCGAGGCCCAAGACACCTGCTACAGCGCGGGCTAGGTCAAGCTCGACGCCTTGGAGGGCTCCGTGGGAATCCTTAAGCTGAAATGGCGCGTAGGGCGGGTTAGTGCCAGCGGTGAGGACGCCATCATTGTCGTCATACATGGCGGCAATCTCCGGTACTACAGAGGTGTGGGGTTCTTCCCAGCCCTCTGGAGTGGAATCTTCCTCGTTGGTGACGCAAGCGCTTAAACCCAAAGTTGGGATAAGGACCGCGGCAATTGTAGCGCGGCGAGAAAACGTGCGCGGCATTATTTCTGCGCCGTCCTTTCATCTATGGCGCGTGCTTTCTTCAGGTCAATGAAAATGAACGCGGAAACGATAAGAGCGCCGATGATGAACATGCCGATGATAATGCCGCTGGAGGCATCCTGGTCAGCACCCCACGGCCACAGTGCACGCAAAGAACCGAGCATGAAACCTGCCATGGCCATCAGCGTAGGGGCTCGGTGATGATCCAGTAAGAAGTTCAAGACCTTGATAAACGCGGCGAGGCCGCACAAGGCACCCAGCGCAAAGACGGCTATGGTGCCAAGATCTCGATCCGATACAGCGCCGATGATGGGTTGGTACAGCCCCATGGTCAACAAGATGAGCGAGCCGGAAATGCCCGGCAGGATGAGTGCGCACACAGCAATGGCGGCGGCAAAGAAAACCACGATAAGGCTGGGGTTCTCATGCGGCTCGGAAGTAAAGCCGGTGATAAAGAAGATGGCAATAGTGGCGATCACAAACGCAATGATGGAAGAAGGGCGCAACCGCTCCTGCTTGGACAGCATAGACAGTGGTACGAAAATAGACACGGCAACCATGCCCAAAAATAGTGCCCCGGACGCGGATACGTGATTTTCCACGAAGTTAGATAGCACGGTGGACATTGCGAAGACTGCGATAAACATGCCGACTGCTACGGAGACAAGGAAGCTCCACTCGACTCTCTTGAAGCGACCAGAGATGAGGTCATTGGCATTGTGGACTGCGCGTTCATAAATACCCACGATGAGCGCCACGGTGCCACCGGAGATTCCGGGCACAAGTTCGGCCATGCCGATGAGGGCACCGCGGATAGCGTTCAAAATGTATTGCATAAATTTAAAATCTACCTGGGAGAGGGCTGGAGTGGCGGGCGACTGGCCTAGGCGGGCGGGGAGAAAGTGCTTCCCGGTGGTGGCCATGTGGACCGCTGTTAATAGTGATGCATATCTTTCATTGAAAGGCGATTGGTTATCCGTCACGGAAAGGGACGTGATTTCTCTAACCGTAGAGGTGAAACAATCATTGAGGCGAATCCTCGTTCATGAATATTCTGTCAGAATAATACACTTAAGTGCAACTATGCAGTTTGGGGCATGGTAGGCGCGGCCTCCTGCAGTCAGGGCTGTTTTATATGGAAGAAACTATAAGTTTCCCATTATTCAGTCTGGTGTTTACGTAGGCGTCAACTAACTGAAAGATTGACTGCCTACTATTTCCTGCGTATTCCCGTCTTTCTCCCGTGCAAATATTCCTTTTCAGTGACCAAGGACTCTCTATGAAGAATCGTTTTGTCCTGCCCGCGGTGACTGTCACCGCGGTGGTGGGAAACCTCATTTTTGTGCCGGCAGCAAGTGCTGCGGAGGGGGCGCCCGAGGGGGCGTCGCCAAGCGAAGGCTCTCGTTTTAGCATCGGTGTACTGCCGGATACCCAGTTCTATTCGCGCTATTCCACCCCAGAGACCGGCAACCTGGCCCAAGCTCGCTACGGCAGCGAACCCTACTTGGCGCAAACCCAATGGTTAGTGGACCATCAAGACGAGTTGAACATGGACTTCGTCACCCACCTGGGTGATGTTGTAGACCAGTGGAACGTGGAGGGCGAATGACAGGTGGCTGATAAGGCCATGCAGGTCCTCGACGATTCGGACTTGAACTATTCGATCCTGCCAGGCAACCACGATATGGACGTGGAGGGCGCGGCAGCCCACCCGTATGACAAGTGGTTTAGCGCCGACCGCGCTAAGGCCGCCAACTCGGAGACTTTTCAAGAGCGCTACACCGCCGTCAATAATGACTCCGAGGCGCATATCTTTGAAGCCGAAGGCCAGAAATATCTCAATCTAGCCCTGGGCTGGCGCGCTGATGAGAAGGCTATTGCCTGGGCACAAGGCATCATTGATAAGCATCCAGACCTTCCGGTCATTGTGACCACTCATGAGGCCCTCAATATTGATGGTGAAGGAAACGTCTTCTATTCCGATGACTATGGCAAGGGATTGTGGGATAAGTTCATCAAGAGCAATGATCAGATCTTTCTCGTGATGGGCGGCCACCACCACGGTGCCGGATACCGCGTGGACAAGAACGATGCAGGACATGACGTCGTTTCCATCTTGCAGGACTATCAGATGGCCTACCAGGGCGGAAATGGTTTATTAGGCGTGCTCGAGTTTGACCTTACGGGCAAGCAGCTGGAGATGACCGCGCTTTCGCCGTGGGTGGCGCAAAAGCCGCATGAGGAGCTCACGCAGTTCGATAAGCTCACCTTGGATGATAAGGGCGATAGCTATAGCATTCCGTTCGATTTTGAACAGCGTTTTTCCTCCTTCGCCCCGGAATTCACCGTGGGCGGGGGCCACCAGCCGGACCTAGCGCAGCGCGCCCGCGACATCGCCGCTGAGGGCTATAGGCCATACACCATTGCGGAGGACGAGCTTCCTAAGGGCGCGGACGATTTTGCCACAAACGACCACACGGTATTCCACTGGCGCCCGGGCGAAGCGCGAGACAAGGATGGGCATGCGCTTGTCGATGGCGCCCCTGCCGGCCGTGGCACCACCATCCCCGACATTGCCAGCGATTCTGGCAGCGACCTGCATCGCGCTGGCGCCATGCTCGGAGACAGGGTGACCTATAGCACCGACCATCACCCGTTGTCCTCTGATGCCGGCTCCCTCTTCTGGTCTGACCCTGCCGGCAAAGTTGGCAATGCCGAGTTCCGTACCGATAAGGGCGCGGCTGCCAATAGCGTCGATACCACCAAGGGATATATCTTCGAATCCTTTGTCAAGATTCCGGAGGATTTCAACGGCGCACAGCATGGTTGGGGAAGTGCGCTCAGCCGTGACTCTGCCATCAATAAACTGGTAGACGGCTCCGAGGACACGGACCCAACCGTCATGTTCGGTATCTCTAACCTCCGCGAGCTGCGCTGGTGGGCGGAGCCGAAGCAGGGAAGCGGCTCTACCGTGTGGTCCCACGAGGTTCCCAAAGACGAGTGGATGCATATCGCCGTGGTCAATGATCCCGAACGCGATAGCGTCGAAATGTTCATCAACGGCGCGCCCATCCTGCGCAATGCCGTAGGCGCCGAGGGGCTCCTCCCTCGCGACCTGCAGTGGGTCATGGGTGGTGGCTTTGACAACCAGCGCCCACAAGACCCGTGGTATGGCTGGATCGGCGAGACCCGCCTGACTCAGGGCGTCCTGGGCAAGGATGAATGGCTTACCGCCCGTGCACACAATAATGGCGAGCCGGCCGATACCACGCAGCCCGCCACGGATGGCTCCGCGTTGAGCTCCAGTACGAGCTCGAAGCCTGCCATCTTAGGAGCAATCCTTGGTATCGCAGGGGTGGCTGGCCTCATTGGACTAGCACTGCCGCAACTGAAGGCTTCCATCCCGCAGATTAACGCGCTCCTGCGTAAGTATCACCTCCCGACTCTGCCCGAGTTGGGCTAAAGCACTGGGTAGAGGGATTTTGCAGTATCAGGCTTTAAAGCTTTAGCTGCACCAAAGCGCTTAGGTTCTTCGCCATAAGGGGAGAGAACCTAAGCGCGTTTTGGTTTTTAATCTTCGCCCTGCTTGGAGAGATAATCCACCTTCCACCAAAACCAAGCGGAGGCTCCACCCAACACGACGGGTATCCAGGCTAGGGAAGGGGATTGCACGGCCATCATTGCCAACAATGTAATGAGCGTCAATGCAGTGAAAACTATCGCTTTAATTCTTTCCATTCGCAATCGGTTCATGAAATCTCCTCAATGTGGAAGGTATGCCAAATTTACAAAGCCCAAAATAGTATTCGCTTGTCAGAGTGTCAAGTATAGTTTACGGTATGTAACGTGAAATGTGCTTAAATTTTGGAATCGATGTCCTAAATTGCTTCGCTGGCGGCTGAAATGGCGCCTCGAGCACAAGGCGGCGAGATGTGAGGTTTGGGAAATGTCTAGTGATCAAACACAGAAGTCTGGGGACAACCTAGGGGATAAGGTCGAAGGAATGTTCCTGGCGGTTGTTGCGTTCGTTCTCATGCTTTCCGTACTTGGCTTAGTTCTGTGCATAGTTCGGTTCGACGATTATGTCGACGCTTTTGTCGTTATTCACCGCAGTTCATTCGACGGAATCGAGGATGCACGCGTGAGGCGGTGGATAATGGGTGTACTTCTACTTATTCGCTCCCTAGCAGCCCTTTCGTGGGTTACATCCTTTTTCCACCTTAAAAAGACGTTAGCTAAGGCGACTAGAAAGAGATTTCTGTTAATGGGGGTGTACTCCATCGCCTCTGCCTGCGGCTTTGGCTATCTCGCGTTGAGGGCGGAACTGGCGAGCTTGGAAGCCATACGGGTCACACAGGCTAGTATTTGTGGCTTTTTGGCGGCCTATCTATGTTTCCAGAGCTTGAAAACCTGGCAAGCTTCTACCCGTTCAACTACACGTCGGTAGGAGGGGCGAACATGAAAAAGACCCCGCTTTCCGATTTACCGGACATGCGAGGTCTTTTCTATCTGTGCCCCTGGTGAGACTCGAACTCACACGCCCTGTCGTAATTTAATAGTCTCACCAGGGGATAATTTACGATGACCCGGTTTGTGACAACGATTTGACAACTATGATGAGAGTGTCTGATGGTTTGTGTGTGGGTACCTAACCCGCATGGTGCTGTTGCAAACTTCAGGCGGAGAGCCGTGACGACCCAGTCTTCATCCTCTGATGCTCGCTGCGGGTCGGCGTTCTCAGGCAGCCTCGAACACCCGGCTGACGATCACCGCATCCGGGTTCGGTTGCCCGTAGGCAAACATCGCGCCTTGGCCTTTCCGTAATGAGTGCATCGCTTCCATCCCTTTCAACGTCCGGTACGCCGTGGTCCGGTTTTTGAACGCCCCCTTCGGTCCGAGGATCCGTTTCAGCCGCCCATAATCTCCTTCAATGACGTTATTGAGGTATTTCACCTGCCGGTGTTCCACGGTCTGCGGGCAGATTCCCTCTGACTTCAACTCGGCGATTGCCCTGGCCAGGGAGGGTACTTTATCGGTGTTAATCACCCGCGGGAACCCGGTTATCGTGTTCGACCTCAGGGTCTTGGCCAGAAAACGCTTCGCTGCGGCGACGTTACGCTTTGGGGACAGGTAAAAATCCAGGGCATGCCCACCCGCGGTGATGGCCCGATAGAGGTAGCACCACTTTCCCCGACCCGGATATAGGTCTCGTCCACCCGCCAGGACCGGGCCTGCCAATCCGGGACTTGTCGGTACCACCGGGTCTGCTTGTCCAGCTCAGGGGCGTATTTCTGGTCCCAGCGGTAGATGGTGCTGTGATCGACCGGTACGCCGTGTTCGGTCATCATTTCTTCCAGATCGCGGTAGCTGAGCCCGTAGCGGCAGTACCACCGGACCGCCCACAGGATGATTTCACGGGGGAAATGGCGACCGGAGAAGATGCCCATGGCTGTGATTATTTCACGCAGGTCTTCCTGTCGCCCGAACTTTGCAACAGCACCCTTTGCAACAGCACCAATCTGTGTGAGCACGCTGCGAAGGCGGTTCTTCGTTCGGGTGGCGTCTTTGGCGATGTCGTCGTCGAATCCGGCGAGCATCTTCAGCGCTGCTAGCGTCTCGTCGTCGCGGTCGACTGCCCGCAGTGTGTGCGGCATGGTGCGGGCGGTGTCGGCGATGATGAATGCATCCCGGCGGTCGGTTTTGATCGTCCGGGGTAGAGATCGGCTGCTTTTCGCATGGCTAGGCCGGGGAGGTATCCGACCGTGCAACCGCAGTCGCGGGCCACTGCGATGGGCAGGGCGCCGATGGTGTTGGGTTGATCGACGACCATGAGAACGCTGCCGTGGGCCTGCATGGACGCGAGGATTTCGCGCAGTGCGGCTTCGTCTTGGGGCAGCGGCTTGTCGTAGATTCTCTCGCCGGTGGTGGTCAGCGCGCAGGCATGGTGGCCGGTTTTGCCGACGTCGAGGCCGATGATGATGTCGGGTGTTGTGGACGGTTCCATGGTGGTGTCCTTCTGTTGCGGCTGGTCACCGGTGTCTTGGACATCCGTTGCAGGCACCCACGTTACGACGAGACCTCTGTTTGGGCCGTGTCCCTATTAGCTGTCAGCGGTTGTCCCCGGTGCCCGGTGGCAACACCCCCGGATCATGGAAACTACAGGGCAGATAAGCCATGCCGGGCCCGGTGACCGTCCCCCGTGAGGGGGGACACCATCACGGTAACGGGACAGCTCGACGCGAAGACCGACCGTGCAGGCCCCGGAACTTCCCGCCATGGTCGGGGACGGGCCCCTACGAGTGCTGACGATACGGCAGCTCAGTCCCCGGTGCGAGCCATCTCCGCGTAACGAGCGAACAGGATCTCCAAGCGTTGATGTTCGGTGAGGAAGGATAGAGCCTCAGGCTCTCAATGAGCACACCACATTGAGCCTCGACCGGTGAGCCAGCATCGACGACTAGCCAACCGACATCCACAAGTCAACGGTCCGCCAGCGAGTGTCTGTCCTCGCGGAACTGCCAGGCATGGCTTAAGCGGAGAGCAGGTCTACAGCCTCACTCCAGAGGGTGGCTGCAACCTTGACCTTGTCAGATTCACCCAGCAGATCTTTGATGCTGTCGATCACGGTCTTACTCATGGTCAGAGCCTTCTTGAGGGGCCGCCCATCTTTCTTCCCCTTCTGGGGGGATGTAACGACTGGGGGATCACCATCCGGTGAGGGGAGAAGCATGCGATGAAATTTATGGACCGCGGTCACCTCGCCATCCAACTGCTTCGCCTCCACCGGGTAGGCACGCTCAAAGTCCTCGAAGGCATTCTGGATCTGCGTCAGGAGGTCGTTGGTGTACTGGAGAGCCTGCGGTAAGTCGTAGGACCCCTGGGACTTCTTCTGGAGTTTCCCCTGGGACTTCTTCTGGAGTTTATTGATGGCGCCTAGATCCGTTGCAAGACGGCGCAGTACTTGCTCTTCCCACTCCACAACTGGGGCCCATAATCTCTCTTGCGGACGACTCCGCTCCCGGCTTATGGAGGCAGTAGTGTCCAGCAGGGCGGCGACATTCTCTGCAAACGGCATGGATACATACTACCTGAGGCACAGACTCGACAGCGGCGAAGCGCCCGTTACATTGATTCGTTGGTGCTGTTGCAAAGTTGGGCCAGGGTCGAAAAGCCCAACCTCAAGACATTAGTTGTCCTTGCTCCGGGGTAGTTTCTACTGCTTCTACAGAAAGCAAACACGCTTTGAGCTCGTTCGAGTTACTGGAGCTTGAACCCTACGACGTCTACTTCGTCATCGGCAGCTAATCCGGGATAGTGAGTATCTAGCGCTTCCTGAAGCTCGGAAAGAGAGCCAAAACCGTCATTTCGAGCTTGCTTTTCCGACAATTCACTTCGCCGGGTAGAGACAACGGACGTAACCTGTGCCGGAATAGTGACGACCTCTCCGGATTCTTTCTCGAAGACAATTTGGGCACTTCCTTCATGGAAGGGATCATCTACCCGGATGGTTTGTTGCTTTTCTCCGCTACGAATTGATTCCTCGTAGCCTTCCCACATGTAGATGTGCTGCTCTTGTTCCATATTTCGCCAGTTGAATGCGAATGGCAAGAGTTCTTCTACGGTAGGTGCTTCAAGTCCATTGCTTCCGCGCACGATGCACCGGATGGACGGATCAACATCAAAAAGCACCTGGCGGCATTTACCGCAGGGAGGAATAATTTGACCAGTAGGTCCGTATACGGCGACTACTGCTTGGATTGGGTCCTCTGGATAACTAGCAGCATGGTTGGCTAAAGCCGAGATCTCCCCGCAAGGACCACCGAGGAAATGGTGCGCGTTCAAACCGAGTACGTGTTTTCCTGATTTGGTAAGGAGCGCTGCGGCTACAGTGTGGTCTTCTCCGTCTTGAAAACGCTGTGCATGGGTAGTTGCTTTGGCCAGTAAATTTCGAAGTTCGTTAGTAATCACTCTTTAAGGGTAATAAATGCTAACGCGCTTGATCTATACGAAGACAGAGATCGGAAACACTAGGGTTTTTGAGATGTACCAATCGCTTACAAAGCAAGACAGGACCATACGAGGACGTTGAGTGGATAGAGCGTGCCGCACCCCTATATTTAAGGATGTGGAATCGCCTACCCCTCCGGGTTAGAACCCGCTAGATCCACTTCGCAATCGGGCACAGCGGTTCGGGCCCGTATTTTGCTGCTGGTGCACGGGGTCCATTTTATTGGGGGGGATCGAATTCATATACTTGTGCGTTGTCGGATAGACACCAAGCAAAATGTAATTCTAAAGTACACCCTATTGTTACACGTGCCTGCGGCGGAATGTTTGCTGTAAAATAGGGCCGTTCCTAGCATTGTTTTACACATGTCTAGCGGGGTCTAGGCCTTATGTTTACAGAAAGTGGCGAGTGTGGTGTTATCGTCTGACGGTTTCCATATTGAAAGTCATATTGATGAAGTGCCCGCGTTGGCGCGGGTGAAGGATCTGCATGGTGGGTTGTCGTCGGGGCAGCAGGCGTTGGGCAGGATTGTGCAGTCCTTGCTTGCTGACGCTGATGGTCTCGACGGTGTTCAGCTTTATACCCTCTCGGATGCAATCGAGTCGTATCGTGATGCGGTTATCGCTCAGGAGAATGCTGCCTTTGAACCCTCGCGGGGCGAAGACTAATGGCCAAAAGCTCTGGTTCGCATGGGCAGCGGGTGGGCTATATCCGTGTCTCGACGGTAGAGCAGAATAATCAGCGCCAGAAAGAACTGCTCAATGCTTCCGGCAGGATTGACCGGTTCTTTGAAGATAAGATTTCCGGCCGCACTAAGACTGCCCGCCCTGGGCTTGTCGAGTGCATGGCGTATGTGCGCGACGGTGACGAACTCGTCGTGTCGTCGATTGATCGCCTCGCCCGTTCACTTACGGATCTGCGCGGCATTGTTGATGAACTCACCAACAAGGGTGTGACTGTTACCTTCCTGCATGAGAATCTTGTCTTTGCGAAAGACACCACAGATCCGCGTGCGGATTTAATGCTCGGTATTCTCGGTAGCTTCGCGGAGTTTGAACGGGCCATTATCCGCGAACGCCAAGCAGAGGGGATTGCGCTGGCCAAAAAGGCCGGAAAGTACAAAGGCCGCAAACCCGCTCTAAGCCCGCAGCAGGTGGCGGAGATTAAGCGGCGTGCATTGGCGGGGGAGTCGAAAACAGCCTTGGCGCGGGAATTCGGAGTTACCCGACCCACGGTGTATCGGGCGTTGAAAAACGCCTAGATACGACGGGGCGTGCGGGTGAATATACTCCCCACAGTATGTGCCGTATGGCAGGACATATGTGTAGGCATATGGTAAGACATACGCTTTACCATATGTAGTTCTACCTGCTGCTTTCCGCTCAAACCCGACGCCGGTTCCGAGAAAGCTGGAATTGGCGATGTGATTATGGCACCACAGTTGGGACCTGGCCAATGGTTGCTTTCGCAGGCGATTATCTTCTTCCACTCGGACACGCCACCGCGTTGTGTGACGTGAAAGTAGTGTTGATCAAAATATCGCTGCGCCAGCGGGGTGCCAGCGCAGCGATATGCAGAAATACGGACGAGGATTAGTCGTCCTTCAGGCCGCCGATAACCTTGTTGGCCTTGTCCTTGAT
>NZ_JAKRDR010000012.1:0-67902 GCF_022345765.1 Corynebacterium nasorum
CAGCCGCCCGTATTGAACTACCAGCCCGAACCAACGACGCAAACCGCGCCACAACAACAGAATCCGGAACCCATTTCGACTCCACACAATCACCTAACCCATGTCAGGTGTTTCCACGACCGCTAGAAATCAAGACGTTGGCCCGCATGAGTAAACCCCAGTGAGGAGTCCTCACTGGGGTTTAAACATTTCGAAGAGCTCTAGATGTCAAAAGCCTCTTCCAGCAGGTTCTTCTGCTCAATCTGGTGCACCTTGGCATTGCCGGTGGCAGTCGAGGACTGGGCACGGCGGGAAACGCGAACCATCTCAGGCATATCTGGGATCAGGGTGCGCAGGTGCTCATTGTAGAACGGCCATGGACCCTGGTTGGCCGGCTCGTCCTGTACGAAGCGAATCTGGGTGGCATTCGGGTAAGCCTCAAATGCCTCGCGCAGGCGGTTGAACGGAATCGGGTGAAGCATCTCCACGCGGACGATGGCGATGTCATCGCGGCCGTCGGCCTCGCGCTTCTTCTCCAGATCCCAGTACAGCTTGCCGGAGACCAGCATGATGGTCTTGACCTTGTCGGTATCGCCAACCTTCTTGCCGTCAACGTCAACGTAGTTCGGATCGTTGATAACGGACTGGAAGCGCTTGACCTCGGTGAAGTCCTCCACGGCGGAGGTGGCCGCCTTGTTGCGCAGCATGGACTTCGGGGTGAAGACGACCAATGGACGCTTCATCTCACCGAGAGCCTGGCGGCGCAGCAGGTGGAAGTGGTTAGCCGGGGTGGAAGGCTGAGCCACGGTCATGGAACCCTCAGCGCACAGCTGGAGGTAGCGCTCGATGCGGGCGGAGGAGTGGTCCGGACCCTGGCCCTCGTAGCCGTGCGGCAGGAGGAGTACCAGGCTGGACAGCTGGCCCCACTTGGCCTCACCGGAGGAGATGTACTCATCGATAATGGTCTGGGCGCCGTTGGCGAAGTCACCGAACTGTGCCTCCCACGCCACGAGGGCGTCTGGGTTGCCCACGGTGTAGCCGTATTCGAAGCCCATGCCAGCGTACTCGGTCAGCGCGGAGTTGTAGACCATGAACTTGCCGCCATTGCCCTTGGAGGTGGCGATGGCGTGCATCGGGTTGTACTCATTGCCGTTGCGTGGGTCGAATGTAACGGCGTGGCGCTGGGTGAAGGTACCGCGGCGGGAATCTTCACCAGCCAGGCGGACGACCTTGCCCTCGCCGGCCAGGGAACCGAAGGCGATGAGTTCGCCCCAACCCCAGTCGATGCCGCCCTCGCGGGAAGACTTCTCGCGATCCTTGGCTACCTTGCCCACGCGCTTGTGGTACTCGAAGTCCTCTGGTGGGTTGCCATAGGCGGCACCCAGCTCGGCGAGTTCCTCGGCGGTGATAGAGGTATCCAGGCCGCGGGTGAGCTCCTGGGAGGAGGTGATGCCGGTCTGCTCCTTCGGGCGAGCCTTGCCAGCTTCCTTGTGCTCGGCAAAGACGGACTCCATCTGATCGTGGAAGTCGCGTGCGGCTGCTTCGGCGTCTTCGGCGGAGAGGTCACCACGGCCGATGAGGTCGTTGGTGTAGCGCTCGCGCACTGCCTTGTGCTCGTCGATGACAGAGTAAAGCTCTGGCTGGGTCATGGATGGGTCATCGGCCTCGTTGTGACCGCGCAGGCGGTAGACCATGAGGTCGATGAAGACATCCTTGCCAAACTGGCGGCGGTACTCGGCAGCCATCTGGCCCACCCAGACAACTGCTTCTGGGTCGTCGCCATTGACGTGGAAGACCGGGCAGTCGAAGCCCTTGGCCAAGTCGGTGGCGTAGTGGGTGGAACGGCCGGAATCCGGGGTAGTGGTGAAGCCCACCTGGTTATTGACCACGATGTGGACGGTGCCGCCGTTGGTATAACCGCGCAGCTGGGACAGGTTGATGGTCTCCTGGACAATGCCCAGGCCGGTGAAGGATGCATCGCCGTGGAGCATGACCGGAACAACGGTGTGGCCCTCTGGGCCCTTGTCCAAAATGTCCTGCTTAGCGCGCGCGATGCCTTCCATGACTGGGTCCACGGCCTCGAGGTGGGACGGGTTGGCAGCAAGGGTGACCTTGATTTCGCCATCGCCGAACATCTGGAGGTGGTGGCCCTCAGAACCCAAGTGGTACTTAACGTCACCGGAGCCGCCGAGCTGGCCGCCCTTGTAGTTGCCGTCGAACTCGCCGAAGATATCGGCCAGCGGCTTGCCCACGATATTGAAGAGAACGTTCAGGCGGCCGCGGTGCGGCATACCGATGACGACCTCGTCCAAATCCTGGCCAGCGGCAGTATCGATGATGGAATCCAGCAACGGAATGAGGGTCTCAGCGCCCTCGAGGGAGAAGCGCTTCTGGCCCACGTACTTGGTCTGCAAGAAGTTCTCGAATGCCTCGGCGGCATTAACCTTCTGCAGGATGTACTTCTGCTCCGCGTTGGTGGGCTTCGGCATGCCAGCCTCGAGGCGGTCCTGCAGCCAGCTGCGCTCATCGCGGTCCAAGATGTGGGTGTACTCGGAGCCGACCTTCAAGGTATAGGCGGCGCGCAGGCGAGACAGCACCTCGCGCAGAGTCATCTGCTCCTTGCCGCCAAAGCCACCGACGTTGAAGGTGCGGTCCAGATCCCAAATGGTCAGGCCGTGGGTCGCGATATCGAGGTCGCGGTGATCCGGGTTAGGCAGTCCCGGCTGTACCCAACCCAGCGGGTTGGTATCGGCAAGCAGGTGGCCGCGGGAGCGGTAGGACTCGATGAGCTGCATGACGCGGGTGTTCTTGTCCACGCCGGAGTTTGGCACGTCCTGTGCCCAACGGAATGGCTCATAAGGCACGCCCATGGAGGAGAAGAGGTCGTCCCAGAACGCGCCGTCGACAAGCAGCTGGCCAATGGTGCGCAAGAATTCGCCGGACTCTGCACCCTGGATAACGCGGTGGTCATAGGTGGAGGTCAAGGTAACCAGGCGGCCTACGCCTAGGTCAGCCAAGCGATCTGCGGAAGCACCGGCGAACTCGGCCGGGTAATCCATAGAGCCCACGCCGATAATGGAGCCCGCGCCCTTAGTCAGGCGGGCGATGGAGTGGCGGGTGCCGATGCCGCCCGGGTTGGTGAGGTTAATGGTCACACCAGAGAAGTCATCCATGGTGAGCTTGTTCTTGCGGGAACGGGTAACAATGTCCTCATAAGCCGCAACAAACTCGGAGAAGGACTTGGTCTCGCACTCCTTGATGGCGGCAACGACCAGCGCGCGGGAGCCATCCTTCTGCGGGAGGTCAATGGCTAGGCCCAGGTTGATGTGCTCGGGCTGGATGACATAAGGCTTGCCATCCTTGAGCTCGTAGCGCACGTTCATATCTGGGTGCAGCTGCACGGCCTTGACCATGGCGTAGCCGATGATGTGGGTAAAGGAGATCTTGCCACCGCGGGTGCGCTTGAGGTGGTCATTGATCATGGAGCGGTTTTCCCACATGAGCTTGACCGGCATATCGCGCACGGTGGTAGCGGTAGGAATTTCCAGGGATTCTTCCATGTTCTTAGCAATGGCCTTGAACATGCCCTTGAGCTGGCGCTCTTCGCCGCCCTTGTAGTCCGCAATATGGTCCAGCGGGGACTCAGACTTCTTTACGGACTGCTGTGCCTTAGCGGACTTCTCCTGTGCCTTGGACACGGACTTATCCACGTTGGTTTCGCGGACCTCCTGCTTGCGGGCGGTAGTAGTACCCTCAGTCTTCTTCGCGGCTGGCTTAGACGGCTTCGCGACCTCCTTGGCTGGGGCCTTAGACTTAGGCGCGCCGTTTGCCTCGAAGTAGTCGCGCCACTCCTTATCTACGGAGCTCGGGTCCTTGGAGTACTGCTGGAACTGCTCGTCTATCAGCCACGCATTGGGGCCGAAGATATTCGATGTGCTCACGGCAGGTATTCGCCTCATTTCTCTGCTTTAAAATGGTCGTTTATTCGACTTTAGTGCGGCCTTTGTACGAGCGCATACGTCACCCGCCAAAGAGTCTGCCTACATGATACGGGGCATACCCCTAAACTCACTATGTTAGGGGTATCAACAGCCCCACTTTCCGGTTTCTGGCTACCCCTAGCCTTAGGTAAGGGGGGAAAGCTGCTCGCCGGCGTGCTCGATGACCTGCTTGGCCAGCTTGCGATTGGCGGTGGTGCCTAATACCGCGCCAATGCCCATGGGCATCAGTTTGCTTACCCACGCCCACTTGAGGCGTTTGGTGACTTGTTTGGTAAAAAGCTTGGTCAGGCGGCCGTTGATGCCAGATAGAGTGGGGCCGGAGAATCGGGACAGGCTAGCGGCCGAGCGCATACCAGCAACGCTATTGAGGTCCCCGACAAAGGTATCGACCAAAGCGGACCCCTTCGAGCCGGTGAGCACGACGAGTACAAGGGCGCGGCGGCGCTCGGGGGACTTGATGTCATCGCCACGCAGGTAGGCAGAAGCCAAGATGTACCAAGCTGCGGCCTCTAAGAAAACCACGGACTCGCCTGCGATGGTGGCAGCGCCGGTTACCAAACCAATACCCGGGATGGCGGCGGATGCACCTGCGGCCGCACCGGTACCGGAGGTGATATTAAGGAAGTGCTTGTCAATGAGCTCCTGCAGCTTCTGTGGGCTTGCGCCCTTATTGCGCTTTTTCAGGCTCTCGACATACTTGATGATGACGCCAGATTGTATCGATACCGCGCGGTCCAAAGAGTTGAGCAGGGCAGAGGTAAAGCGGTTGCTGTCCTCCGGATCGATGTCATAGGTATCGACGGTATCCACCTCGGTGGAGTTGTCCTTTTTATCTTTAGTGAATAAACCCATGTGTCCTTCTCTTTCGCTAAAACTTATCCGTGCCCAGCATAGTAAAGGCTGCATTAATGTGCCGCCGCGCCGCAATCAGATCGCCCTGGGCGTGCAGGCCACCTAAGCTAGTGGACATGGTTAGGCCGCACGAGAATTACCGCGATTCCGGGGATGTCTTCCCGGAGGAGTCCTCCGCGGCGGCGCGACTGAAGGCGGAGCAGGCGCACGAACGCGCCCGCCGCGCCTACGAGGAAGCTCGAAACGCCCTGGCAGATGAGCTGACGGTGCGCACCACCTCTGGTTGGGTGCGCGGTGTTATTGAAGAGGACCTGCGCCCCGATCGCCCCATTAGCGCCGGGCCGGTGTTGACGTGGCGCGGTATCCCGTTTGGAGATACCACCGCTGGGGACAATCGCTTCCGCGCCCCGCAGCCCGCGCCGGCGTGGGAGGGCGTGCGCGATTGCAGTCAGTTCGGCCCGCCGGCCCCGCAGCCCACGTACTCCTGGACCGACCGCATTATCGGCTCCGAGGACTGCCTGTACCTCGACATCGTGCGCCCGCGCACCGAGGAGAAGCTTCCTGTGGTGGTCTATTTACATGGCGGCAGCTTCATTATGGGTTCGTCTCATATGCTCATGCTTCGTGGTTTCGAGCTAGCCACCCGCATGGACGTGGTCTACGTATCCATCAATTTCCGCCTTAACTCTTTGGGTTATTTGGACCTGCGCAGCCTAGGCGGCGACTGCAGTGCCAACCCGGCGGTGGCTGACCAGATCTTGGCATTGCAGTGGGTGCGCGATAATATCGCCGCCTTTGGCGGTGACCCTGACTCTGTCACCCTCATGGGCGAGTCTGCCGGCGGTGCGGCCGTTTTGACCTTGATGACGAGCCCGCCCGCGGAGGGCCTATTCCATCGCGCCATCGCCCAGTCCCCGCCGATCGCCATGATTCACTCCCGGGCTCAATCCACCTTGTGGGCGCGCGAGCTGGTTCACCGGTTGGCCTTGCCGCGCCGCACCTCGGTAGAGGATCTGCGGCAGGAAAACTTTGCTGATTTGGTGCGCTCCGGCCAGTCCATGATGTGGCGGGCTGGAGAGCTCATTCACCTTAATTCTTGCTATGCGCCCACGGTGGATGAGGAGCTTATTCCAGAACACCCCATTGCCGCCTTTGAAAACGGCCACCAGCATCAAGTTCCGCTGCTCATCGGCACGAACTCGGACGAGGCTAGCTTTGGCAAATTCCTCTTCCAGCGCCAAAGCTCCCGTGAGCGCGCCGCCCTGCGCCTATTGGCCTCCTTCGATCCCCAGCATGCCCCTGAGGTGGTTGCCGCTTATGACGGCGCAGTGGCCCGCGAAGACTTTGCGCACCTGCTTGCCGACGCCCTCTTTTGGGCACCCTCCACCCGCATCGCCGCCGCCCACGCGCAGGTGGCACCAACGTGGATGTACCGCTTCGACTTCGCCTCTGCCGTACTCAAGTGGTTGGGCCTAGGGGCCATGCACTCGATGGAGCTGGGCAACGTCTTTGGTGACCCACATTCTTCGCGCGCGTCCTTCCTTACTAATTGGGGCTCGCGCGCGGAGATGGAAGAACTTACCGCCACCATGCAGCAGCACTGGTCCGCCTTTATCCACGGTGGCCGCCCGAAGATGAGCTGGCCGCGCTACGGGCTCAAGCAGCGGGCCACCATGATCTTTGATGCGGAAGCCTATATTGAAAACGCCCCGCACGAGCTCAAGCGGCAAGCGTGGGAAGGATACCACATGTTGGAGTGGGGAAGTGGGCGCCCAGAGCTGGTGAAATCTTTGGGCTTCCAACCATACGGGTGGGAATAGCGGTAGACTCCACAGTGACCGCGGGCGGCGGCTTGCCTACCGTGGGGACCTCTGCTTCCGAAGGATGGATTTTAAACCACCATGAGCTTTTTCGAAGATATTGCTTCTGCATTGGATGCCGAGGGCATCGAGTCCCGCGTCAATGATGACGTCATGTTCGTTCCAATCACCTCTGATCTGGAAATCCAATTTATTGAAATCGATCCGCTCCTGCCTGCAGCAAATGTCTATATCGCTGCGGCAGACGTTGATGAAGACGATGAGGAATTTGAGGCAGTCTTGGTCTCCGTCGCCTTCTCTGTAGATGACGCCGTGGAGGCGGTTTCTCGCCACATCGCTACCGACCAAGTGGTCACCGTCCTGCGCGACCTGCTGGAGGGCACCGATGAACGCATTGCGGAACTAGAATTTTCCCAAGATGAGCTCAACCCACACCTTGTCGTGGCTGAAGTAGCCAATGACTCGGAGCTGCGCGTGCTTGTGGAAACCATAGACGGTGTCCCTTCTGCCATCGTCCGCTTCCTCGCTTTCGACTTCGACGAAGACGATCTAGATGACATGGAAGATGAGGCCGTCACCCTCGCCTGGGAAGTTGATGAAGAGGATGAGGATCTCGATGAGGCCGACCGCCTCGCCCTCTTTGATAACGCCGACTTTGATGATGTCCCCATCGTGGAGGTTCCTGCCGAGGCCCTCGAGCTTGGTACCTACACCGATTTCGATCGCCTCTTCGACGTCCTGGGGCTTGTTTCTGAGCAAGCTTTGGACTGGGAAGCGCAGCTCGTATCCTTCGATGACGAAGACTATGAAGAACCGGACGTCTACGACATCTTCGGTGAGGATGATGGGGACGAAGAGGAGGACTACTTCGACAACGATGATGCCGACGTGGACGATGAATCCGAGGCCGAAGCAGCTGAAGATAAGTAAACCCTACCTCCCATAGCCCAGCTCACCGCCTTCTTGCGGTGGGGCTGGGCCTTTCTCTTTTTCAAAGCATTATTGCAGGTAGGGGTATAGATTATATATTCCTTATTGTCTTGCTACTTTCACGCGCCGGCAACTAGGCTTTAGAAGGTTCCCGGCCTGGGACTGAAAATCCGCCCCAGGCCAAACCTTATGAGGAGTAGAAAACCATGGCAGTGAACCGCGATACTACGTGGCGATACGTTCTTGTCGTTGTCGCCGTAGCACTCTCGCTTGCCGCGTGGTTTTGCACCGTCCTTGGCGTGTACTCCACGGTGACCGAGACTTTTGAGTCTTATCTGACCGCCAGCGTCTGGGTGCTGCTCTTGGTGGCCGCGGTGCTGTTATACACCTCGCAGTATGGGTTGGTGCCCAATTGCATCCTCTTGTATCCCATCTTCGGTGCCTCGATAAATTTATTGCTGGGCTCGTTGACGGTGCGCTCGCAAGCCCCGTTGTTCTTCGATGCCGTGGGCACCTCCATCGTGGCAATCATCGCCGGTCCTGTGCTGGGTATGGCCACGGGCTTGACCACCACGGTGTTGGGAGGAGTGTACTTTGCCTATGATCTCGCCTTTGCTCCTGTGGGCATCTTTATCGGCGCCGCCGTGGGTTTGATGGCCCGCCGCGGGGTATTTAATAGGCTCTCGTCGATCATTTTTTCCGGCCTCGGTATGGGCATCGGCTCCGGCGTGATGAGCGTATATGTCCTGATCTTTTCGTTCAGCGGGCGTCCACGCCAGGAACCGCAAAACCTTACCAAGTTCTATGAGCTGATCTTTCAAGATGAGCGCCTGGCCATCATCCTGCAAGGCCTTACCTCTGACATCTTGGACAAGGTCTTTACCGTTCTCATCGCCTGCTTGGTTTTGCGTTTTATGCCCAAGGCAATCGCTCGACACTACACGGTGACCTTTAACCGCGAAGTATTGAAAAAGATCCTGCACGCGCCTGACCCGCATGCAGCACCGGATGTGCCGGGGCAGCAGACAAAACAGCCCGTGACCGCTTAGGCGGCTTGGGTTAAGCCGGCGAATAACGACTCGGGGGAGCGGACGGGTTGAAAAGAGCTATCCACGAGCCATACATAGGTGGCATTGGGGCCGCGAGAGACCTCGTGGACGGCATCAACCATCTCCGCCGGCACAAGCGTGCGTACCCAGCCTTCGGCCACGGCAGGTTCCACCGTTTGGCCAAAGTTCTCGGTTATGCGGATGGTGATGAGGTATGCGGGAATGCGGTCTTGCCCAAAGCCGCGCACTCGGGCCTTTACGCGTGAACCCACGCGGTGGCGGGTAATGCTCATGCAGTAGTCTCCGCCCGGTCCACCCGCGGCCGTCGGCAGCTGCTTGAGTGGTGGGCGCCAGGTGGGAGTAGGGCGGGCCAGGGAACGTGGGTGGTGCAGGATAGCGGTAATGGACTCGATGGTGTCGTATTCGTGGTAGAGCAAATCTGCGGCAATCTCGCTGGCGGAACGTGGGAGGAACATCGGGGTGGACTGGGGAAAGTTCTTTTCTGCGTTGTACATGGCCATCACATTAGAACCCTGCGCGGACACTCGCCCACGCTAGTAGAACACCTGTACGAACAGAGATTGAAAATGGCTTTCCTGTAACTGAAGGATTAGAGTTGCAGCCGATATGATGAATACGCCAAGTGGGGAAATAAGCCCAGAACAAAAGCCGCAAATTCCACGCGAGATCTGGGTTATGGTCACCGCCGCATTCATCATCGCGCTGGGATACGGTCTCATCGCTCCGCTCTTGCCGCAGTTTGTGGTGAGCTTCGATGTCTCCATGGCCGCCGCGGGCCTGGTGGTTTCCATCTTCGCTGCCTCGCGCCTGCTTTTCGCGCCGATGTCCGGTTCATTGGTGGATCGCGTCGGCTCACGCCGCGTCTACCTCATTGGCCTCATGACCGTCGCGGTAACCACCGGACTCGTCTCCATTGCCCAAAGCTACTGGCACATCGTGGCCCTGCGAGCCCTAGCCGGCATTGGCTCGACCATGTTCACGGTCTCGGCCATGGGCCTTATCGTGCGCATGTCCCCGCCGTCGATTCGCGGCAAATGTTCTGCCACCTATGCCACGGCCTTCCTGCTAGGCAACGTTGCTGGCCCGGTTCTAGGCGCCAGCCTGTCCTTCCTGGGCTTTCGTTGGCCATTTTTCATCTACGGGGTGGGCGTCGCACTCGCCGCCTTCGTTGTCTGGTGGCAAATGCCCCGCGTCAACCACAAGCAGGCCAATAAGGATAAACTGCCGCCCATGCGCCTGCAGGAAGCCTGGGGTGATACCGCCTATCGCGCGGTATTAACTTCCAATTTTGCACATGGCTGGATCAATATGGGCGTGCGCGTGTCCGTCCTACCTCTTTTTGCCGCCTCTATCTTCCACAATGGCGCCGCGGCATCCGGCCTTGCGCTAGCAGTCTTCGCTGCTGGGAACGCCATCGTCTTGCAATTTTCGGGCAGGTGGTCCGATATCCACGGCCGCAAGCCACTTATCCTTATCGGCCTAGTCGGCTCCGCCATTTTCATGGTGCTCATGGGCCTGGCCACCAGCGTGTGGTTCCTCCTGCTCGTGTCCGCCTTCGCCGGTGCATCGTCCGGGCTCATTAACCCCTCCCAGCAGGCCGCGGTGGGAGACATCGTGGGCAATGAGCGCTCCGGCGGCAAGGTACTATCCACCTTCCAGATGGCCGGAGACTTCGGCCAAATCTTAGGCCCCATGCTCATTGGCCTGCTTGCCGACGCCTCCGGATTCCCCCTCGCCTTCACCGTTTGCGGCGCTATCGCCTTCATTGGCATCATTGCCTGGGCATTCGGCCGCGATCCGCACGCTGAGGTGGGGAATAAGCCGAAGCGGGTGCCGCAGGGGAAGTAGTAATTGGTATTTCGGCTAGAAAAGTTCGACCAATTGGGAAACGCATAGATAAACGAAGGCGACGGAGATTATCGCCATCAAAGTGTTGACGAACCAGCCGTTCCTCCATGTCTTTGGGGTGTGTTTGGTATTCAGCAATACCAGGAGGGTCAGGCCCAAAAATGGCATAAAGAAGGAGCCGAGAACCCCATAAGCGATGATTAGCCCAGTCGGCTTTCCAAGGAGCAGCAGCAACATTGGCGGAAAAGTTAGCCAGATGAGATAAGCACGGTAATACTTTCCACCGGTACTCGTTTGGGGATCGCCTTGCGGGATCTTTTTGAGGTGGCCAATATAGTCAGCGAACATGAGGGACACGCCATTCCAAACACCAAGGCAGGAAGAGAATGCGGCAGAGAAAAATCCAACGATGAACAGTTTGGAAAGAAAAGTTCCGTAGCGGTTTTCGAGTACATCCGCCATATCAACGAGTCCCTGATCGTTATCGGATACTGCGACGTTGGCGCTGTAGAGAAGTTCAGCACCGAGCACGAGTGTAGCCAGAACGAAGATTCCGGTGACTGCATAAGCTACCGTATTGTCCATACGCATAACCTTCATCCATTTCGGCGTGTACCATTCCTTTTCTCGCAGCCAGTAGCCGTAGGCCGCTAGCGTAATAGTGCCGCCCACTCCGCCAGCGATGGATAGTACATAGAGAAAGGAGCCATCTGGAATCTGTGGCACTAAACCCCCGATAATTTCGGGAAGGTTAGGGGCAGTAATGGCGGCGATGCCCACTACAGTGACAAACATAATCCCGACCAAGATGGCTGCAAGTTTTTCAAAAAGCTGATATTGGCCAACCCAAGTCAGGACGAAACAAGAAATGCCAGTAATAATTGCCCACATTTCGAGACTGGTGTTCGGGAAAAGGGCGCTGAGGGCCAGCCCAGTGCCGGACATCGCGGCGGCGCCGTAGACCAGCCCCCAAATAACGATATAAGGGGCAAAGTACCAGGAAGTCCAACGTCCCAACTCGCGCCAACCGTGGAACATCGTGTTTCCGGTGGCGAGGCTATACCGTCCGACACCTTCGACCAGTACGATCTTCATAATAGTGCCGATGATGACCGCCCAAAGGAGTGCGTAGCCATACCGCTGGCCGGCAATCATAGTGGCCACTAGGTCGGCCGCACCTACACCTGTCGCTGCGGCCACTAATCCTGGACCGACTAAAGTCCATTTCACTCTGGCCTGGTCTGTCGTTGCTGCGTCGTGCCTGCTGCCTGCAGGCCGGGCAGAATTTGATTCGTGGGTATGACTCATGGCGCCCTCTCGATCAGTTGTGTTTCTAATCACTATAGGGAGGGTGGTGCTTTTCTATCAGGAAAACGCAGATTTCAGTTTTCGATCGGCCGTCTATGCCACCGTTCTTCCGGCAGCGTAGAGCGCCTTGGGCATTGCTCGCTGGAGCTTCCATTCGAATTGGATCGGCTTTTCTCCATGGTGTGACACATAATCCACAGCGCCTAAATAGGTATAGGCGCTCGCTGTACCGACTTCGTTTTTCTTATTAAAGCGCGAGGCTATGAGAATCTTGCCATCACGATTCTTATGGCCGATGTAGCGTTTAGCCGCCTTCGACTTCAGCGTCGTTGTTGATTGAGACTCCCAGTGTAATAGATCGGGTGAAATTGGATAGTCTCGGTAATTCGTAGAGGCACTTACCTGTTCGTCTTTTTGAAACGTCACCAAGAACAGGTCCGTATTGATATCCGGGAAGTAATTCACGCCCTCGCGGGGAAGGTTTACAAGTTGTGCAAGGCTCCTAGTCTCCAAAGCACCAATTAGTTCGGCCAATGAATAATCCGCGTGCGTTTCCAACACAGAAGTCTCGCTATGCTGCGGAATGATTCGAGAAGAGTCACTGCACAGTTGCATAACCTGTTGCAATTCCCAAGCGACCTGCGGGTGCTGGCGCAAAATTGACAGAGCCTTGTCATAGGAACCGGGATGCGGAGAATTTGAGTTCGCCCAGAACCCGAGGACGAGCATTCGGGTGAAGGCTTGATCGGATTGAGCCATGTCGGCGTAGTGGAGATCTGGGGTGGAAAGGATGCGCAGATAGGCGTCGACTCGGTGCGGATCGTTGACGTGCAGGAAAACCCGAATCCGATTGAGCAGAAATGTTTCAGTCTCATTGGTGTTCTGCTGAATAAGGCCTTCTTCACGAAGAAGCCGCGTCCACGAATACTTTGAGGGGCGGTAGATATCTTCTAGCTGGAGATTTGATTCCTCAAGGAACTCTTTAAGATCTGTAGTTCGAATTTCAGAAAGTAATGCACGTACTTTGCGTAGTGAATTTCGTGAGATCTTCTTGACATTGCGAAGAACCTGCTCGGTTGTCGTTTGGTCTAGCTGAATATGTGATCCCGGCGGAGTTGTGGGAAATCCCTGTTCAATCTCTTCGGTCAAGCGCTTGCCCCGTTTCCGAGTTAGGGCACGGAACTTGCGCTCGAAATCAAAATCCGCATGCTGTTGGCCAATGAAATCGAAAATGACGCAGGAGTCTTTACCTGGAGATAGACGGAGACCGCGACCTAGTTGTTGCAGAAAGACCACGGGGCTTTGCGTCGGGCGGAGCAAAAGTAAGGTGTTAACAGCAGGAATGTCTACGCCCTCGTTAAATATATCTACAGAAAACAGAACTTTGACCTCACCCGTCTCCAGATCTCTAATGGCCTGGGCCCGCTCGGCGGCAGAGAGTTCGTTCGTTACAGCGCGCGCTGGGATTCCAAATTGTTGGAATTGCGTTGCCATATATTTTGCGTGAGCGATAGTGACGCAAAATCCGATCGCTTTCATCTCCGAGAGATCGAAAATGCGCCGGTTCAGCTCGTTAATAATGAAGCGGGTGCGCTTTTCTCCTGCTTTGATGTAGAACTCGGAGAGCTCTCTGGAGTTATAGTTTTTCTTGCCTCGGATCCAGGTCAACGAAGAAAGGTCCGTCCCATCAGCGATCCCGTAGTAATGCATGGGAACTAACAGCTGCAAACGCAAAGCATCCCACAAACGCAGTTCATGGGCTACGCGATAGTCAAAGTACTTCTGAATGTTTTCGCCATCACCACGTTCCGGCGTAGCTGTTAAGCCTAAGAGCTCTCGTGGTTGGAAGTGGTCTAAAAGCGTGTTATAGGTCGGAGCTTGTGCGTGATGAAACTCGTCGATTATTACGACATCAAAGCGTTTGGGATCTAGCTGTTCTAGACGGGAAGCACGTAGGGATTGCACGCTGGCAAAGACAAAATCCCAACGGTGCGGCTCGGCGCCGTCGACAAGCAGCTCGCCAAAGTCTGCGTCTTTGAGAACTTCTCGGAATGTCCGTCGGGCTTGGTGAAGAATTTCCTTCCGGTGAGCCACGAAGAGCAATCGGGGACGTCGCTTCCATTGTTCGCAAAGATTTCGATAATCTAGTGCAGCAACTACGGTCTTTCCAGTTCCTGTCGCAGCTACCAGAAGGTTTCGATGTCGATCCTTTATCTCCCGCTCTGACCGCAAAGCCTCGAGCATCTCTTCTTGGTATGGGTAAGGCGTTACCTCTAGGCCAGAAAGCTCCAATTGGCGAAGTGCTCCGGACGATTCACCGCCTTTGGCTATGCGTAGAGACCGCTCGAGACGCTCCATGTCACTATTTGGGACGAAGGTTTTAAAGTGGCTGTCGTGCCAGTAACTATCGAAAGTCTTGATGAACTTATCAATCACTTCCGGTGTTGCGGTGTTAGAGCCGCGGACATTCCATTCCCAACCATCGACAAGAGCGGACCTTGACAGGTTAGAACTACCAATAAATGCAGTGTCGAAACCGGATTTTCGTCGGAACAGCCAAGCTTTGGCATGAAGGCGAGTGGATTTGTGTTCATAGCAAATTTTCACGTCTGCCTGATACTTCTCGACCAATCGCTTGAGCGCTGCTGCGTCAGACGCACCGCAGTACGTAGAAGTAAGAAGACGGAATGGGATTTTGTTATCGCGAAGATACTCCAGCTGTCTATCGAGGACGCTAATGCCGGAATTCTTGATGAAAGCGCACAGCAGGTCTACCGAATCGGCCGTTTTAATTTCTCTTTCGATCTCGCTGGTTAAACTAGATTCTCCCCGGGCATTGGTAAATAGTGCGCTCTTGGTGAGTGAAACGTCAGGAAGGAGGGGAGGATCCGCTAATCCGGAGTTGTACACAGCATAGAGGAGCTCCTCGGAATCGATTCCTTCATCATCGCCCAGCAGAAGCGCAATGGTGTTGATGAGGGCAACGCGGTCCTCGGGCGACTTCAAACTACGGAGACGGTGCTCTAAGAGTGAGCCGATGTGTTGAGAAACCGCCGAAGTATAGCGGCCCTGAGCTTCCTGATCGGAGCTTCGCCCGATACCGAATCCTGCAGCAGGATGTTGGTTTAACGTTTCCTCCATTCGTTCGCGAATACGGGACGTAATGGGGGTTTCGTATACACCGAAAGGTAGGGAAGAGTCGGGACTGATGCTCATAATGACCAAATTCTAAAGGCTGGGCATCCTAAATTGGCATAAGAGAGCATTAGTGACTAAGTGTTCTCCCGCTGGTGTTGCGTTTAGCGGAGGATATCCGCCGAATTCTGGCGAAAGGATACTATGAAAGAAAGGAACTTTCGTTCCTTAGATGTGATTAGAAGCTAATGCTTCTACCGCTGGAATATCAGCGGGAGCCCAGTTCAAACTGGCGGCCTTTGCGGGGGTAACCCACTTCGTTTCGTCGTGGTCGGTCAGGCGGAGGTCGCCGTCGACAAGCGTGCAATAGAAAGTCGTTAGCTCAATGGTCGCGAATTCGTACTCGTAAGTTGTTGTCGCGAGCTTCGCTCCCACCTCGGCTTTGAGGTTGAGCTCTTCGTGTATTTCTCGAGCTAGGGCTTGCTGAGGCGTTTCACCAGGCTCAATCTTTCCACCTGGAAATTCCCAGTGGCCTTCTAATGGCTTGCCCGGTTTCTTTCGGCAGGCGAGGAAGCGCTGGCCGTCATGGAAAACGGCGCCGACGACGCGAATGGGTTTAGACATGACTCTATTGTGCCTTGGATCTCGAAAACGTCTAGACAGTGAGCTGTTACTTAGATAACATGTCCCCAATGTTCGCGTAAGGCTGTCACGCGGGCTTGATTTTTGTAGGCAAGCTTGAGGGGACGGTTTTACTGTGACTTCTACCGAATCGGTTTACTCCTCCATCCAGAGCCATGACGGGGAAATCCCGCAGCCTGGGGGACGGTGGAAACTCTTTTTATATAGCGCGATTGGCGCGTTCGTATTCTTCCTGCCGGTGACGTATCAGGATAAGCGCTCCATTCCTTTGGACCACATGGTCACGATGGTGCGTGAGGGGATTCCTGCGGCGGTGCCGTGGATTATCTTTGCCTTGGCCGTGTACGGAACGGTGCGCAGTTTTACTACCGGCGCGTTTAAAGAAAGCGTGCTGCAGGCAGTCTTTGCGGTGCTCAATATTGTGGGTGCGGTGGTTTCGTTCCTGATGGTCATCGACGCACTGCCGTGGGTGCTCGGTGACGAGGACCTGGTGCCATTCTTGTGGAACTCCATTGCCACTCCGGTTGGGCTTATCGTGCCGATTGGCGGTGCTTTCCTCGCGTTTCTCATTGGCTTTGGTTTGCTGGAATTTGTTGGCGTGCTTATGCAGCCCATCATGCGGCCACTGTGGAAGACTCCGGGGCGCTCAGCAATTGACGCGGTGGCCTCGTTTGTAGGCTCGTATTCGCTCGGAATTTTGGTCACGGACCGCGTCTACCAAAAGGGCAGCTATACCGGCCGCGAGGCAGCGATTATTGCCACAGGCTTTTCGACGGTCTCTGCGGCCTTCATGGTCATCGTGGCCAAGCAGCTTGACCTGATGAAGGTCTGGGGCACCTACTTCATTGTCACGCTCATCGTGACCTTTGTGGTTACCGCCATTACCGTGCGGATTCCGCCGCTGCGGACGATTCCGGACGAGTATTTTGCGGATGCGCACCCAGATCCGGAAAAGCCGGTAGAAGGCTCGCGCATCAAAAACGCGTGGCGCGAGGCGATGCTGGCGCTACAACGCGCACCATCGTTGTGGGAGTCCATCTGGGAGAACTTGCGCGATGGCGTCCGCATGGCGGCGGCCATTGTGCCTTCCATTATGTCGGTGGGTCTCATTGGCCTGTTGCTGGCGCGCTTTACACCCATCTTTGAGTGGATTGGTTACCTGTTCTACCCATTCGCGTGGGTAGTGCAGCTGCCGGAGCCGGTACAAGCCGGCAAAGGTGCGGCCATGGGAATTGCAGAAATGTTCCTGCCCGCCACCGCAGTGGCAGGCAGCGACAGCATGGTGCTCAAGTTCGTCATCGGCGTGGTGGCAGTCTCTGCCATTATCTTCTTCTCCGCGCTGGTGCCCTGCATCCTGGCTACCAAGATTCCGGTGAAGCTGACCCACCTGGTCATCATTTGGTTTGAGCGCGTGGCGCTGACCATTCTTATCGCCACGCCGATTGCTCACCTGCTGTTTTGATTTAAGAGCTAGGCCTTGATGTGGGCCGTGACGATGTCATCGATAAGCCGCGCCGCCGCTTTGGCGGTGCGGTTATCTATGTCGAAGGTGGGGTTAAGCTCGACGACGTCCACCAAGGCTAGCTTGCCCGTCCGTGCAATAGCTATGGCCATGGCCCGGATGCGCTCATAGCTCACGCCCAGAGACGCCGGGGCGGATACGCCCGGCGCGGTGGATGCCGGCAGGACATCGAGGTCGATGGACAAGTGGACCTTGTCCTTGCCCTCGGTGGCGCGGGCGGCAAGCTCGCCGCACTCGGCTGGGGTGAGATTGACTAGTTCCTCGTCCAGGGTGATGGCGACGTTCAGGCTCTCTGCCTCGTCGAAAAGCACAGCGGTGTTATTGGGGCGGGAGATGCCCAGCACGGTGTAGTCGAAGTCATCGGTGAGCTCCGAAATCTGCTTGAACGGGGTGCCGGAGGTGGCTTGGTTCGCGCGGCGCAGATCGAAGTGAGCATCCAGGTTGATGATCTTGGTGGCGCCTACCGCGCGGTAGAGGCCGCGGTGCGAGCCGAAGGCGGTCTCGTGACCGCCGCCCAAAATGATGGGGAGGGTGCCGGCTTCGACGAGTTCCTGCACTTTATCGGAGAGCGCGTCGTGGGAGCCGTCGAGGTCGTCGGCCTGGGTGGTGATCGTGCCGGCGTCGGCAAGCGCATGCTCATGGTGCACCGCCAAGGAGCCAAGCGCGGAACGCAGCGCGGCTGGGCCTGCGGCTGCACCCTGGCGGCCGCCGTTGCGCAGCACGCCCTCATCGGAGGCAAACCCCAGGAGGGTTACTGGGGCGGGGGATTCGGTGGACTGATTGATAACGCTATGCCAACGGGCATGCTCTGGGCCAGGGCCATCGGAGCGGCCGGACCATTCGGGGGCGGGGGTGAAAAGTTCAGCTTTTTCAGTGTTCATGGTTTTCGATGTTAGGCGGAAACGACGAGTTCTTCTGGCTCTTCGGTGGGTTCATCCTCATGTGTTACCTCGTGCCGGTTGGTGAGGAAATAAACCGCCGTCATAATGGCAATGAAGGCCACACCCACAACGAGGGAAATGCGGTACTCCTCTTGCCAGACCATTATGCCGAAGGTCATGAGGATAAATGCGATGGACAGGTACTGACCATAGGGCCAGAAGGGAACTTTGTATTTGAGGTTCGCTACGTCTTGTGTGCTCATTCCGCGCCGGGAGTACAGGTGAGCCAGCAGAATCATAAGCCAGACAAACACGGTGGCGAAGGTAGCTAGCGAGGCGATGACCTCGAAGACATTCTCCGGCAGGAGGGCATTGAGTATGGTGCCAATGATCATGGTGGCGATGAGGATGATGGTGGTCATTACGGGTACGCCACGCACTACTTTGGACATGAACTTAGGGGCGTGCTTTTGGTGGGCAAGGCCAGTGATGACGCGTCCTGCACCGAAGAGGTCGGCGTTGATGGCCGATAAAGCGGCGGTAATGACCACGAAGTTGAGCAAACCTGCAGCCCAGGAAACGCCGAGGGTATTAAAGATTTGGACGAAGGGGGACTGCTCGCCGGTAATCTCGCGCCATGGGGTGATCATGAGAATGACGGCGATGGCAAGGACATAGAAAAGCAGGATGCGCATGGGCACCGTATTGATTGCTTTGGGTACGGATTTTTCTGGGTGCTGGGCGGCGCTGCCGGCAACACCGATGATTTCGGTGCCGCCAAAGGCAAAGAGAACGAGGATGAAAGAAGCGATCATGCCCGTGGGGCCGTTGGGGAAGAAGCCACCGTCGTTGACGAGGTTGACGGGGCCGGTGGTGTGGGCATCAGAAAGCCCAAAGGCTAATACCGCAAGGCCGCCGGCAATCATGGCGAGTACGGCGCCGACCTTGATGATGGTAAAGGCAAATTCTAGTTCACCGAAGGCCTTGACAGTGGCGAGGTTTGCGCCGCCCACGATGAGCAAGGTGGCTGCAACCCAAACCCACTGCGAGACGTCTGGGAACCAAAAGCGCATATAAACGCCGATGGCGGTGAGGTCCGCAAGCGCTACGATGACCATCTCAAAGGCGAACATCCAGCCGGTGATGTAGCCCGCCCATCCGCCCATGAACATGCGGGCGTAGCCGGCGAAGGAGCCGGTGATGGGGTGGTGCACGGCCATTTCACCTAGGGCGCGGAGCATGAAATACACCACCGCGCCGGCGAGGAGATAGACGACGAGGACAGAGGGGCCGGCGGCTTGGATGGCACCGGCTGAACCATAAAACAGTCCGGTGCCGATCGCGGATCCGAGGGCGATGAAGTGCAGGTGCCTGTGTTTAAGGCCGTGTTGGGACATGGCATCTCCTAGCGTATGAAAAGTTTTATGTAGTCTAAGTCTCTATTTGTCCAAGGTGTGTCGTGGAACATATTTATTTGTCTGGAATTTCAGACTTGGTGCCGTGTGCTGCACTGATAAGCGCCACAGTGGTGCTTAAAATTGCCCTCCGTGAGTACCAACAGAGTCCCGGCGGCGCGTCATGCGATGGAGATCCTCAAGCTTTTGTCCACCATCGACGTCCCTATATCCGCTGCCCGCATCCAAGGTGAGCTCAACCTGCCGCGCTCGTCTACATACCACCTGCTGGCGGAGATGGTTGATGCTGGTTTTGTAGCCCATTTGCCGGAGCACAAGACGTATGGACTGGGCCTGGCGGCGTATTCCATGGCTTCGGCCTATGTAACGCAGCAGCCCTTGGTGCGCATGGCCACTCGGGACTTGGAACAGTGTGCGGCGCTGGTGGGTGGATCGGGGCACCTGTCACGTATGGCTGGTTCGGAAATCTTGTATTTGCAAGAGGTGCGTGCGGCGGGTGCTACCTCCTTGGTCACTGAGGTGGGTGTGCGCCTGCAGGCACATAAGACGGCGTCTGGGCGCGTGATGCTGGCCCATTTGCCTGATGCGGAGGTGCGCGCCGCCTTTGATACCGCAGGAGGTAGCGGCTTTGCTGCATTGAAAGAGCGCTTGAGTTTGGTGGCTGCACGCGGGTGGGACCAGGAGATCGAAGAAATTACCCGCGGTCAGGCCTCTGTGGCGGTGCCTATCTTGGATCACTTGGACCGTCCGGCGGCGGCGGTGGCGGTGACGTATCCGGTAGGGACACCGGATGCGAAGGCGGACGCCGCCATTCGGGCCTTGCTAGAGGTATCGGACAAGGTCGCGGCCAAAATGTACCGCAATCGCAAAAAGTGAGGTAGCATACATTCATCGCGTTGGGCTGTCGCGCGACACATTTTCAACTATTGATCCTATTCAAGGAGATTTGCCATGCCTAACGCCTATCCGTCCACCGTGACCGTAAAAGTCGGTGCGCTGAGCATCGAGGATGTTGTTGCCGTTGCCCGCTATGACGCGCAGGTGGAGATTGCGCCTGAAGCCCTAGAAGAGGTGGCTGCTACCCGCGAGCGCGTGGAAGAACTAGCACAAGATCCCACCCCGGTCTATGGCATTTCCACCGGCTTTGGCGCGCTCGCTCGCCGCCATATCCCAGAGGAGATGCGCGCCCAGCTGCAGCTTTCCCTGGTGCGCTCACACGCTGCGGGTACCGGCCCGGAAGTGGAAGAAGAAGTCATCCGCGCACTGATGCTGCTGCGCCTGTCCACCTTGTGCACTGGCCGCACCGGCGTGCGCCCCGTAGTGGTGGAAACGTATGCCAAGGCCCTTAACGCCGGCATTGTGCCGGTGGTGCGCGAGTATGGCTCGCTGGGCTGCTCCGGCGATTTGGCGCCGCTTGCTCACTGTGCGCTGGCCCTGTTGGGCGAAGGTGAGGTGCGCGTGAACGGCGAGCTGCAGGATGCGGGCGAAGCCTTGGCCGCAGCTGGCATCGAGCCGCTGCAACTGCGCGAGAAGGAAGGCCTAGCGCTTATCAACGGCACCGATGGCATGCTGGGACAGCTCTGCCTGGCCATCACTGACCTGCGCGCGGCCGCAAAGACCGCCGATATTGCCACCGCCATGACCGTGGAAGGCCTGCTGGGTACCCTCGTGGTCTTCGCGGATGACCTGCAGCAGCTGCGCCCGCATCCGGGCCAGGCCGATGCTGCGGCTAATATCCTCCAGGTGGCCGAAGGCTCTGAGATCTTGGAGGCCGCGCTGGAGGAGTTTAAGAAGAACCAAGTGCAGGATGCCTACTCCGTGCGCTGCGCCCCGCAGGTAGCTGGCGGATTCCGCGATACCTTGACCCACACCGCCCAGGTGGCCGAGCGCGAGCTGGCTGCCGCGGTGGATAATCCGGTGGTGACCAAGGATGGTCGCGTGGTCTCTAACGGCAACTTCCACGGCGCGCCGGTGGCCTATGCGCTTGACTTCCTGGCAATTGTCACTGCGGACTTGGCCTCCATTTCTGAGCGCCGCACCGACCGCTTCCTGGACCCGGCGCGCAACCGCGGGCTGAACGCCTTTCTTGCCGACGACCCCGGTGTTGACTCTGGCCACATGATCGCCCAGTACGCCCAAGCCGGCATCGTGAGCGAAATGAAGCGCCTAGCCAACCCCTCTTCGGCCGATTCCATTCCTTCTTCGGCCATGCAGGAAGACCATGTATCCATGGGTTGGTCCGCTGCCCGCAAGCTACGCAAGGCCGTCGATGGCCTGCAGCGCGTGCTTGCCGTAGAAATCCTCACCGCCGCCCGCGCTATCGACATGCGCGAGGGCACCCCAGCCAAGGGAACCGGCGCGGTCATCGCCAAGCTGCGCGAGACCGTCACGGGTCCAGGTGTGGACCGCTACCTATCGCCGGAAATCGAGGAGACCGTGCGCCTGGTTAAGGAGGGTGCGCTTGTCGAAGCCGTTGAGAACGCTACTGGAAAGCTGCGTGGCTAATATGTCGACCATTTCTTGGCACCCACAATCTGAGCCCAACCCCTTGCCGTTTTCCCCTTTTAAAGCGAGCACAGTGCCGCGCCCCATTGGCTGGCTTTCCAGCGTGGACGGTGAGGGCTGCGAAAACATCGCGCCTTATAGCCAGTGGCAAAACCTCACTTTCGATCCACCAATGGTGATGTTTTCGGCCAACCAATACCCGGATGGTCGCCGCAAGGACACGGTGCTTAACGCGGAGGAAACCGGCTGGTTTGTGTGGAATATGGCCACCTATGACCTGCGTGAGGAAGTCAATAAATCCGCCCAGGTGCTTGACTATGGCGACAGCGAGTGGGACCGCCTTTCCGTTACTAAGGAGTATGCGGACAATCACCGCATTCCCATGGTGAAAGAATCGCCGGTGAAGTTCGAGTGCCAGTACAAAACCACGCTGCGCGTGCCCGGTAATTCCAAGGTGGGCAGCATCGACCTCGTGGTAGCGGATGTAAAGACCATCCATATCGATGAATCCGTCATCGATGAGGAAGGCAAGCTCGACATCCTCAAGATCAAGCCCATCGCACGCATGGGCTACTTTGACTACACCGTGGTCACAGAAAAGTTCGAGATGCGCGTGCCTGGTTCCGACGACGCCGCGCGCGCCGGGTTAGAGGGCAGCGCGTAGTGCATCGGCCATGGCCCGCTGACCCGCGTGGGTGGGGTGCATGGGAAAGGAATTGGTCTCCTGGCCCGTGAAATCCACCCACGGTGAGGGGGAGCAGGCGGTGTGGTCTAAGGCGGCGTCGGCAAGCACGTATATAGCCCCATTGCGCTCGGCGGCCTCGCGCACCGCCTGGTTGATGCGCTCGATAGAGCGTGCCAACCATTCCCGGTCACTGGCCGGGATTTTTTCTATGTACGGGCAGGTCTCGCCGCGCTTAATTAGCGGAAGATAACCAGTAGCCAGGACTTTCGCGTCAGGGGAGCGGCGGTGGATCTCCTCGTAGACCTTGTCTAGACGGCGGGGTAGATCGCGAATTTCCAGGTCTATCTGCGGGCCGGATTCCGCCTGGCAGATATCATCCGTGGCGCATTGGGTAAGGCGTACGAAGCTGGCGTCATTGCCGCCGATGGAAAGGCTCACCAGGTCGGTGTCCTCTCGCAGGGCGTCGACCTGGGCGGGGTGTTCGCCGGCCGAGGAAAGCACATCGAGGGTGCTAGCGCCCTGGCAGGCTACATTGGTGAGCTCCGCGTCCATTTCCTTGGCTGCAAGCTCGGGGTAGGAATCCTGCGCACGCACGCAGGTATTGGGCGGATCCAGCGGCAGCGTGGTTGAGCCCATGGCCGCATAGGAATCCCCCAGGGCGACATAGTGGGGTGGCTGCGGCTCCTCGGCGGGGGTGGAACAAGCGGCGACGAGGGCCACGGAAAGGAAGGGGATGAACCGGCGCATGCAGGCCATCGTAGATCATCCCGCCTGTGTCTCATATACGAGACAGTTAGGGTTCATGTGGCATGGTACACAGAGCTGGGTCACAGTACTTTATGACATGTGACGCCGAACAAGTCCTCGGGGACAGCCCCGGGACACCGGCCTAGGGGACTTGGGAGGGCGTCGAAAAAGCACGAAGAAAGGAAGCCATGTCTCAACCACGCGAAGTACGCGCCCCGCGCGGAACCGAACTGTCCGCCAAGTCTTGGCAGACCGAAGCGCCCTTGCGCATGCTCATGAATAACCTCGACCCCGAGGTTGCCGAGCGCCCCGAGGACCTCGTGGTCTACGGCGGCACCGGTCGTGCAGCGCGCAGCTGGGAAGCCTTTGACGCCATCGTAGAATCCCTCAAGGACCTCGAATCCGATGAAACCCTGCTGGTGCAGTCCGGCAAGCCGGTGGGCATCTGGAAGACCAATGAGTGGGCACCGCGCGTGCTTATTGCTAACTCCAACCTGGTGGGAGACTGGGCTAACTGGGAGCACTTCCGCAAGCTCGAGGATGAAGGCCTGATGATGTACGGCCAGATGACGGCCGGTTCCTGGATCTATATCGCTACCCAGGGCATCCTGCAGGGCACCTTCGAGACCTTCGCAGCCGTGGCCAAGAAGCGCTTCAACGGCACCCTGGCCGGCACCTTCACTCTGACCGGCGGCTGCGGCGGCATGGGCGGCGCACAGCCGCTGTCCGTCACCCTTAACGGTGGCGCCTGCCTCATCGTCGACGTTGATGAAACCCGCCTGAAGCGCCGCCAGCATAAGCGCTACCTCGATGAGGTTGTCACCGACCTAGATGAAGCACTCAAGCTGGTTCTTGACGCTAAGGAAAACAAGAAGCCGCTCTCCGTAGGCCTGGTAGGCAACGCTGCCGAGGTATTCCCAGAGGTCCTGCGCCGCCAGCGCGCCGGGGAATTTACCGTGGACATCGTCACCGATCAGACCTCGGCCCACGATCCATTGTCTTACCTGCCCTCTGAAATCACCATGGAGGACTGGCATAACGAGGCCAAGGCAGACCCGACCACCTTTACCAAGAAGGCTCGTGAGTCCATGGCGGCCCAGGTCCAGGCCATGGTCGAATTCCAAGATGAGGGTGCCGAGGTCTTTGACTATGGCAACTCCATTCGCGATGAGGCTCGCAAGGCCGGCTACCAGCGCGCTTTCGAATTCCCCGGCTTCGTCCCGGCTTATATCCGCCCACTCTTCTGCGAGGGCCTAGGCCCGTTCCGCTGGGCCGCCCTGTCCGGTGACCCAGATGACATCAAGGTCACCGACCAAGCGCTCAAGGAGCTCTTCCCGGATAACGAGCACCTGCACAACTGGCTCGACGCCGCCGAGGAGTACGTCGAATTCGAGGGCCTGCCGGCACGCATTTGCTGGCTCGGCTATAACGAGCGCCACAAGGCTGGCCTGCTCTTCAATGACCTCGTGCGCGAGGGCAAGATCAAGGCTCCTATTGTCATCGGCCGCGACCACCTGGACTCTGGCTCCGTGGCCTCCCCATACCGCGAGACCGAGGCCATGCTCGATGGCACCGATGCCGTGGCTGACTGGCCGCTGCTCAACGCCATGACTGCAGTTTCTTCCGGTGCTACCTGGGTTTCCCTTCACCACGGCGGCGGCGTAGGCATGGGCCGTTCCATCCACGCCGGCCAGGTTACCGTTGCGGACGGCACCGAGCTTGCTGCGGCTAAGCTGCGCGCCGTGCTGACCAATGACCCGGGCATGGGCGTTATCCGCCACGTTGATTCCGGCTACACTCGCGCAAAGGAGGTCGCCGATGAGCGCGGCGTCCGCATTCCAATGGAATTCAAGGCAAGGGACTAGATGAGCACACTTTTTACCGGCATTTCAGAACTCCGTACGGTCAGCGAGCGCGGCACGCTTAACGACGCCGCCCTGGTAGCCGAATCCGGCACCATCTCCTGGATTGGCCCGGCATCCGAAGCGCCGGCCGCCGATGAGAAGGTGGACCTGGGTGGCCGCGCCGTCCTGCCGGGATGGGTCGATTCGCACACCCACATGGTCTTCGACGGTGACCGCTCCGCTGAGTTTGAGGCCCGCATCTCCGGCGGCTCCTATGAGGCTGGCGGCATCGCCGTAACCATGGACGCCACTCGCCAGGCCGGTACCGACCGCCTGGATAAGCTGGTGGCAGATCGCGTGGCCGCTGGCCGTCGCGGCGGCACCACCACCTTCGAGACCAAGACGGGCTACGGCCTCAACACCGAGTCCGAGGTAGAGGCCGCTAAGGTCGCGTCCCGCCACGTAGATGACGTGACGTTCCTTGGTGCCCACTTAGTGCCGCCAGGAGCAGATGCGGAAGACTACCTCGACGAAGTCGTTGGCCCGATGCTTGAGGGAGTAGCTCCCTATGTGCAGTGGATCGATGTCTTCTGCGAGCGCGGAGCCTTCAACGAGGAACAATCCCGGCGCGTACTGGAAGCCGGTAAGAAGCTAGGCCTTGGCCTGCGTGTGCATGGCAACCAGCTGGGCGAAGGCCCAGGCGTGGCCCTAGCCGTGGAGTTGGGTGCGGCCTCGGTAGACCACGTCAATCACTTGAGCGACGAGGACGTCGAGCTGCTGGCTAACTCCGATACCGTGGCCACGATGCTGCCGGCTTGCGATCTGTCCACCCGCGAGCCGCTAGCCCCAGGACGCAAGCTTCTCGACGCCGGCGCAACCCTCGCCATCGCCTCCAACCTCAACCCCGGCACGTCCTATACCTCCTCGATGAACTACTGCGTGACCACCGCGGTCCTCCAGCAGTACCTGTCCGTTGATGAGGCCATCCACGCGGCGACCACCGGTGGGGCTACCGCCCTGCGTCGCCACAACGTGGGCAATGGTCTCGACCCGCAGGGCCGACCCGCTAAGGGCACCATCGTGGAAGGTGCCGCCGCCGACCTGCACGTACTCGACGCCCCCAGCGCCGTGCATTTGGCCTACCGCCCAGGCATGCCGCTGAGCTATCGCACCTTTATCGCCGGAGCCTAGCGCTCTGCTAGAAAGGTCGCCGCTATCTGATATAGCCGGCGGCCTTTTTCTTTTGTCATATGTAGCCACGCATCCTTCTTGCCGATAAAGACTGCGCGCGATCCATCCGGATCTTCCACCATAAAGAGGGTTTCTTCGTCTTGTGCACCGTGGACAGTCCACGACTCTGGGTCGTAGAGGCGACGAAAGCGCCCTAGCTCTATCTCTACGTCCCTGCGGGTGATAGCCGGTGGCCGGTAGGGGAGGTTGTCGGGCCCATAGTCCTTTCGCGGTCCTTTTCTTTCTCCGCGTTCAAAATCGCTATAGACCTCGCTCACTTGGGCACGCACCAGCCCATTTTTGTCCTCCGTGGATTCTATGCGCAGGCATAAAGGGTGCCGAGGCCGTGAAGTAAAGCAGGAGTATAGGTGGCCTATCTTAGGCTTATCGACGGCACTAAAGGTCACAAACTTGCCACGGGGTGCGAAATCAAACTCCACCGGAAAGTAGGTTGTGTTCTCGTTGTCCACCACGCTGCCGAGGCTAAGAAGCTTTGGGCGTGCGGCGTATTCCGTGCGGTGAAAGCGCACTGGATCTAGCTCCACCACATAAAATTCAAAATTATCCTCCACCCCGGTTATGCGAAAGACGGGGTTTAGATGAAAACGCCGGTCTGTAATGTGTACATACCCTCCGCTCTGTGGCCGAGGGCTGCGCCTAGTGGGATAGATCAGGCCCGTAGACAGCGAGGACAGATAAAGGTCTACCGGCGGGTCCAGTTCCGTGCTGAACCCTGGATAAGAACTTAGCTTGGCACGGATACGTGCTTGGTCGTCAAGGAATCGTGGGCGTGGATGACTCATAGGCTGCACAGTAGAAGACCGCCCCGATACCACACTTCGGTGTTTTCGAACTGCTTCGAACAGGGCAGGAAATCTGGGCTAGGAAAATCTAGGAGCTGCGCAATGGAGTTTATAGCCACAATCGCGTAGGGTTGGTGAAGCAATGAGCATTACCGATAACGCCACCGGCGGCGTCAACGAGCCGGAAGATTTTAAAAAGTCGGAATCTCAGGACAACTCGCAAGGTGTCACCAAGGACACCAGGGCTGCGAATACTTCTGAGGACACCGGCGCTGAGTCTCAAGACTCGGCCAACGACAATTCCCAGGGGTTCGCGCATCTTGGCCTGCCAGAGAAGATTCTGGAAGCCGTTGCGAAAGTAGGCTTTACCAAGCCGTCCCCCATTCAAGAAGAAACCATCCCGATCTTGATGGAAGGCCGCGACGTAGTCGGCCTTGCCCAGACCGGTACCGGCAAAACCGCGGCCTTCGCGCTGCCGGTTCTGTCGCAAATTGATGCCAAGGCCCGTCACCCGCAGGCACTTGTGCTCGCGCCAACCCGTGAGCTGGCCCTGCAGGTGGCAGACTCTTTCCAGTCCTTCGCCGAGTCCCTCAAGGGCGTCGAGGTACTGCCTATCTATGGCGGTCAGGCCTACGGCATTCAGCTATCCGGTCTGCGCCGCGGTGCACAGGTCATCGTGGGTACTCCAGGTCGCGTCATCGACCACTTGGAGAAGGGCTCGCTGGACCTGTCTCAGCTGCAGTTCCTTGTCCTTGATGAGGCCGATGAAATGCTGAACATGGGCTTCCAGGAAGACGTTGAGCGTATCTTGGAGGACACCCCGGATCGCAAGCAGGTGGCGCTTTTCTCGGCCACCATGCCGAACGCTATCCGTCGCCTGTCTAAGCGCTACCTCGACAACCCTGCCGAGGTCACGGTGAAGTCCGAGCGCCGCACCAATGACAACATTACGCAGCGCTTCCTCCTCATCCCGCATCGCGCGAAGATGGATGCCTTCACCCGCATCCTTGAGGTCATTAATTATGATGCCATCATCGTCTTTTGCCGCACGAAGCACGAGACCGAAGAGGTAGCCCAGACCCTGCGGGACCGCGGTTTTAGCGCCGCAGCCATCAACGGTGATATTGCGCAGGCGCAGCGCGAGCGTACCGTCGATCAGCTCAAGGATGGCCGTCTGGACATCCTCGTGGCTACCGATGTTGCCGCTCGTGGCCTCGACGTCGACCGCATCACCCACGTGGTTAACTTCGATATTCCTAACGACACCGAGTCCTACGTGCACCGCATCGGCCGCACCGGCCGCGCGGGGCGCTCTGGCGAAGCCATCCTGTTCGTCACTCCGCGCGAGCGACGCATGCTGCGTTCCATTGAGCGCGTAACCAATGCCCGCTTGGAAGAAATGGATTTGCCTTCCGTCGATGAGGTCAATGAAAAGCGCAAGGAAAAGTTCGCGCAGTCCATTACCAACTCCATGGACAATAAGCAGGCGGACTTTTTCCGCTCTTTGGTACGCAAGTACTCCGAGGAGAACAACGCGGCCATGGACGATATTGCTGCAGCCCTCGCCGTTATGCTGCAAGGCGGCAAGAACTTCCTGATGGAAGACAAACCGCTTCCGAAGCCAAAGCGCGACCGTCGTGACGATCGCAAGCGCGACCGCGACTTCAAGGGTGGCGGCAAGGGCCGTGGGCCAAAGCGGCCGGATGGTGACTTTGAGACGTACCGATTGGACGTCGGCAAGCGGCAAAATGTGCGCCCGGGAGCCATCGTGGGTGCCATCGCCAATGAGGGTGGCTTGTCCGCCAAGGACTTTGGCCGCATCACCATCGCGGTAGGCCACACCTTGGTGGACCTGCCGAAGAATTTGGATCCAGCTGTGCTCAAGCGCCTAAAAGATACGCGCATTTCCGGCCAGCTCATCAATATTCAAAAGGACACCGGCCGACCACCACGCCGTGATCACGGCGGTGGACGCAAGCGCGGTGGACGCTGGCGCGACTAAATTTTTCGACTCAATGGGCCTCTTCGGAGGCCCATTTTTTCATGCGCTGTGACCAGCAGTTTTACTATAAACGGGGGTAGCGTGTCGGAGCGATTTTATATACTAAAAGCGCAAACATGTTCTAGGGAAACTTCTGCGGGGGAAGTCTATGAATGCGCCCTACTTTGCCAATACCAATTCACAAAATTCAACCTCACGAGCAGCTACAACCATACGCAAGGCCGAATACTTGTTATGGAGGCGCCTGCATCCAGATCCGGATGAGGATATCGAAATCATCAGCCAATCGTTGTCGGACCTTACTGGTACGCGGCAGTCTCGAATTAGAAATATTATCTTCGCCTTTGAGCGCTTAAAGGAGCTACCACACCTTCAAGCGCGGCAGGAAGAGCTCTATCACCTAGATTTAGACCGCTTAATTACTATCGACCAGACACTTTCCAAGCTAGGGGAGATTGACGCCGATAAACGGCTGCTTATCGACGCCGAATTAACCACCTACCTCACCCCCAAGCGCCCCAACCAAAAATTGCCCTCCCATCGCAACCTGCGGCGTAAGTTGCGGGAGCTTATTGTCCGCCTCGATCCCACTATCGCCGCACGCGATCCACGCCGTAAGGAGTCTTATAACCTCGAGCCCACGGGAGGGGAGTGGGCTGCAGTTTGTCTCGACGTGGGCCTAGAAACCGCCGAAATCATTGACCGAAATATCCGCAGCGTGGCTACGGAGAAGGACATTTCCTTTGCCCAAGCGGCAGTTGCTCTGCTCACCGGCAAGGCTGAAGCCAAGGCGAAGGTGGTGCTCAATATGTACCGCTGCGATCTTCCTGATGCGCCAGCCTTCGTTCAAAGTTTGGGTTGGGTCTCGCCAGAGGTTGCCGACGAAATGCAAACGCGGGCGACAACCGTCCGCGATATGGAAAAGGCAGCACAGGACGAAAGTGGAAACTACGTAACTCCGCCCCATATCCGTGCCTTTGTGGAAGGACTCGACGGAACCTGCCGATGGCCCGGCTGCACGCGGCCAGCAATGGCTTCCCAGATGGACCATCGACACGACTTTGCCGAAGGAGGGCCTACGGCGGCGGCCAATCTTGCGTGCCTATGCCAACATCACCACAACATCAAGACTGATGGGCGGGCCTTTTATATAAAGGATCCGATTAGTGGGGACATAGTCTGGCTTTTTGAGGATTCCACGTGGGTCTATGACGAAGCTAGCGGGCCACTCGCAGCGAAAAATCGGAGGTGGGCGCAGACGGTGGCGCAGGCGACACAGCGGCGTCGGCACAATGCGCACGAGGATGCACAGAGATTGAAAGAAGAGCTGGAAAACGAGAAACGGGACAGCGAAGAAACTGTCCCGGAAGAGTAGATGGCCTTCTAGAAGACCAATTAGAAGTGGACGTACATCAGGATTAGGCAGATGATCCATAGGAGGTTAAATACGCCACCGAACGCGGACAGTGGCTTCTTTGCCGCCGCGTAGTCAAAGGTTTCGTTTGACTCGAGGGAGGCCATTGCCTTCTTCTGCTTAGGGATGATGACGAAGAAGAGCAAGCACCACGCGACGATGGCAACCAAGATGGCGATGTGGAAGTTTACCTCGGACTTGTAGGCGCTGATATCGGAGAGAAATACGCCGAGCCCGAGGATAGGCACAATAGCGGAAATGTAGCCATAGGTATTGGTTATGTTATGCAGAACGCGGGCGGAGCCTAGTGCTGCGTGCTCACCTTGTGCTGCCTTTGCCATCTGCGTCTGGAAGCTGGAGGTAGATACGCAGACTGGACCGATTAAGAGAATAGCTGCAGCCACGTGGAGGAATACAAGGAAAGTAGTCATTGAAAGAACCCTTCAATCGCGGAAAGTTGCCACATTTACCCTAATCAATTTCCGGTGAGTAGGGCTATCCGACATTGCCTTTGCATGGCGCGCACGTCCGCGGAAGGGAGCGGAAGCGAGTACTTGCGGGCGATGTCTGCGAGGCGGCGAGAATATTCGCAGCGGTTGGTCGGCGGAAGCCATTCGGCAGGAAGAGCATCTGACTTTTCTTGGTTGAGCTTGCGGCTGGTGGCTACGAGATTGAGCGGATCGTTGCCAAAGCGCACTTTGGTCTCGCGGTCCCACTCGGAAGCGCCCATGTCATAGGCCGCGGAGAGCGGAAAGATGTGGTCGATCTCTATGGGTGAAGTGGCAGGAATGGTGGTGCCACTATAAGGGTCATAGACGGTCCCACTGCGGGCATGGCAATCGTGGAGGGGATCGCTGGCCTGGCTTTCCAGAATGGCCTCGCGGGTGCTACAGGCACCGTGGGGCTGCCAGATGCCGAAATCATCGCGATTGTAACCAGCGGCGTTAGGGCGTGCAGCTACGGTATCGACCTCAAAACGTGGAAAAGGCCACGCATACCATGCGCCGATAAGGACGGTGACGCATGATAGCGCGGCCAGATAATAGGACTTCATGTCCTATTGGACTGCGTGGAGTCCGTGATGGTTCCGATTATTTATCGGTGACCTTTTCCGCGGCCTCCTCGAAGTCGAGGCTGGAGTCATTTTCCACGAGCTTGGCCAGCTTGGTGGCCTCTTCAAACTCGCTAACAACTTCCGGTGCTGGCTCCTTGGTGAGCTTGGTGACGATGACCGCCACAATGAGGGCCAGGAAGAAGCCAGGAACCATCTCGTAGAGGGTATCGGAAAGCGGAGACATGCCCCAGCCGATGGCTACGATGGCGCCGGTGAGCATGCCGGCAATCGCGCCGGTGGCGTTGAAACGCTTCCAGTACAGGGACAGCAAGATGATTGGGCCGAAAGCGGAACCGAAGCCTGCCCACGCAAAGCCCACAAGGCCAAGGATGGAGTCAGACGGGTTGATCGCCAAGAGGGCGGCAATGACCGCGATGGCAACGATTGCGGTGCGGGAGAGGTTGATGAGGACCTGTTCGCCTGGCTTCTTCTTGGCAAAGATGAGGAAGAGGTCCTCGATGAGGGAAGTAGAGACGACGAGCATCTGGGAAGACATGGTGGACATGATGGCGGCTAGAACCGCGGTCAGGACGAAGCCTGCGGGCAACGGGTGCATCATGGCCTGTGCCATGTCCAGGAAGATGGTTTCGAAATTGTCCTGGTCGGTGATGCTGTGGCCGGTTTGGGTGAAGTAAACGGTGCCAGAGAGCGCGACGAAGATTGCGCCGATGACGGACAGGCCCATCCAAGTCACGCCGTAGAAGCGGCCTTGGCTGGCGTCGGAAGGCTTACGCAGCGCCATGAAACGGACAACGATGTGCGGCTGGCCAAAGTAGCCCAAGCCCCAGGCCAGGTTGCCGATGATAACGCCGGCGGATACGCCTGCGAACATGGAGAAGTAGCTGTCATTTTCTACTACGCCATCGGTGCCATAGGGATTATTGGCGGCAAACGAGAAGATCGAGGATGGATCGCTGAGAGAGACAATGGCCATGATCGGCACGATCATCAGGGCGACGAACATAAGAACGCCCTGGACGACGTCCGTGTAAGACACCGCCAAAAAGCCGCCGACGAAAGTGTAGAAGATGGTCACCGCAGCGATGACGAGCATGCCGGTGAGGTAGTCGCCACCGAAGGTGGACTCGAAGTAGCGGCCACCGGAAACCATGCCGGAGGAGACGTAGAAGGTAAAGAAGAAAATAATGATGGCTGCGGAGATGATGCGCAGCAGGCGGGACTTATCGTGCAGGCGGTTTTCAAAGAAGGACGGCACGGTAATGGAGTTGGCCGCGATTTCCGAGTAAGAACGCAGGCGCGGTGCGACCCACTTCCAGTTAGCCCAGCAGCCGACGAGCAGGCCGATGGCCATCCACAGCTCGGACATGCCGGAAAGGAATAGAGCTCCGGGCAGGCCCATGAGTAGCCAGCCGGACATATCGGATGCGCCAGCGGAAAGAGCCGCTACGAATGGGTGCAGGCCACGGCCGCCCAAAACATAATCGTCATATTGGTCGGTTTGTTTGTAGCTCCAGTAGCCAATGGCTGCCATTGCGAGGAGATACACGATCATCGCAATGACGTACCAAGTTGAATCTTGCACGTTTTACTCCTTGTAGTGATATGTAGGACATATTCACGTTAACGGGGTCACAAGGTTAACCCAAGCGAAAATACAGGTGTGACGCATGTCTCCGTTTGGATTTTCTATCGTTCAACTGGGGAAAGAGGGAAATATAACGAGCGTGTAACAAACTTGGAAGGGCTGCTATGCTGGCGGTTATGGCTTCTTACCTCGTGCATGGACTGTGGCTCCCCGTTACGGGGCTTGGTCTGTGGATTGAACAGGTAGAAGGGCACAAGATTGTCATGCCCAATGCCGTTCCTGAAGGCACCTTCCCGCCGGCGGTAGAGTCCATCCTGGGGAAGAAATCTTTCCGCAACCGGGCGCGGGTCTCGCTGCGCACGCCCAAGGGCAAGGACGTGTCCTTGATGGTGCCGATGGCAATGTTCGGCCCAGAAGAGGCCGTCGCGGCGCTTACTCAGATGGAACACCTGAATCACAAGCCGCCTGCCACCATCGCCCCTGACCTCCAGTGGCTGCTCCATGCCTACAGTGGCCTATGCAAATTCGTGCGCGCCGGGCGCGTGACGTTCCGGCTGGCCTACCAGGCCAATGAGTGGTTCCCCATGTGGCAGCTGGCCTCCGGCTTGGGGGAGCGCGGGTGGCTTGCAGAGATGATGGCAGCCGCGCCCGGCATCTTGCATGTTAATAATCGGGCACTGTCGGATGACATGGCCGATGAGCTCACGCACTGGATCGCGTTTCGAGAGCTGCGGCCCGTGGCGGAAGCACCGCGGCCGATGCCGTGGCACGAGTTCGCCCGCGCCCTGCTCGATACGCGGCCGATCCGGCGTGGGCGCGCGCAGCTTTTGCGCGGGCTCAATGAGTGGAAGAATTCCATCTACGAGGTGGAACTCCAATTGGTCTACATCGTGGAAGAACCGGCAGAAGATGACCCGGATGCGGCCAAGTGGCCGGTGCGCGTGCGGGTGCGCTCGGGCACGGATGCTCCGCGGCCGGTGTCAGCGCAGAGTCTGGATAGGGCGAGCGTCGAAAAGCTGCGGGAAGCCCACCGCAAGGCTGTGCGCATCGCGCCCACGCTGGGGGAGACCGCACAGCTGCCGCAGCCCGGCGACGGCGACTGGGATGTCTACCTAGAAACCCACCAACTTACCCATTTTGTTACGCACGAGGTGGACAAGCTCAAGGCCAGTGGCGTGACTGTCATGCTGCCCAAGGCCTGGGCGCAGATGGAAACGAAGGCCAAGCTGGAAACCCACGAGGCCCGCGATCCGGCCGAGGCCGCCACTAAAAAGCACATTGGCATGAATAAGCTGGTGGACTATAACTGGCGCATGTCCGTGGGCGATGTGGAGTTGACCGAGGAAGAAATGGAGGACTTGGTCAATTCCAAGTCCGGACTTATCCAGTTACGCGGCAAGTGGGTCATGGCCGATAAGCAGGTTGTCTCCCAGGTCTCCGGATACATGGATGCGCTGCGGGAGAAGTCCCTGGCGCGCAAGAAGAAGGAACTTGAGCAGCTGGCCGCTACCGCGGAGATAGCCAAGCAGCTCGGCGAACCCGGTTGGGAAGCCTTAATGGCGGACGTGGAGCGGCGCCGCCAAGAGTTCAACGAGGGTGGCGAAGAACACGAGCAGGTTACCGTGGCTGAGCTGCGCGAGCTGGCGCTCGAGTCCATGACCCAAGAACCCATCGAGTTCACTGGCAGTACCTGGCATACGGCCCTGCTCGGCGGGGTGGACAAGGTCGCCCCAGAGCGCGTGGACATTCCCAAAACTGTCCATGCGGAGCTGCGCGAGTACCAGCGTCGCGGCGTCGACTGGCTGTATTGGATGTCTCGCAATGGCATAGGCGCCGTGCTTGCCGACGACATGGGGCTCGGCAAAACCCTCCAACTACTGTCCCTTCTCGCGGTGGAAAAGGAGCGCGGTGAGCAGACTGGCCCCACGCTCGTCGTGGCGCCAACCTCCGTGGTAGGAAACTGGGCGCGCGAGGCGCAGCGCTTCGTCCCAGATTTCAAGGTTATGGTGCAACATGGTCCAAGCCGCCCGCGGGGCGAAGACTTCGCTCAAGCCGCTACTGAGTGCGACCTGGTTATCACCACATATGGCACCGTGGGCCGCGATTTTAAGGACATGGGCGAGGTAGGCTGGCAGCGCGTTGTTCTAGATGAGGCCCAGGCCATCAAGAACTCCGCGACGCGCTCATCCAAGGCCGTGCGCTCGCTGCCCTCGGAGCACCGCGTGGCGCTGACCGGTACCCCGGTGGAAAATCGCCTCTCGGAGATGCGCTCCATCCTGGACTTTTGTAATCCCGGAGTATTGGGCTCCGCCTCGTTCTTCCGCAATCACTTTGCTAAGGCCATCGAGCGCAATGATGACGAAGAGATGTCTGAACGCCTGCGCCAGCTCACCGCGCCGTTTATCCTTCGCCGTGTGAAGACGGATCCGAATATTATCGACGATCTGCCTGAAAAGTCCGAGCAAATCCTTACCGTGTCCATGACCACCGAGCAGGCCGCCCTGTATAAAGCACTGGTCAACCAGGTGAAAAAAGACCTGCAGGAAGCTACGGGAATGAATAAGCGTGGGCTGGTGTTGTCCTCGCTCACCCGTATCAAGCAGATTTGTAATCACCCCGCGCATTACCTGGGCGATAGCTCGCCGGTGACGCTCAAGGGCAAGCATCGCTCCGGCAAGGTTAAAGAACTCATGCGCATCGTGGACGAGGCCACTGAATCCGGCGAGCGCCTCTTGGTCTTTACCCAATACAAGGCCTTTGGCGATATCCTGCAGCCATACCTTAGCGATCAGCTCGGCCGGGAGATCCCCTTCCTCCACGGCGGGGTGAGCAAAAATAAGCGCGACCAGATGGTGGAAGACTTTCAGTCCGAGGATGGTCCGCCGGCGATGATCCTTTCGCTCAAGGCCGGCGGTACCGGCCTGAACCTGACGGCTGCTTCCATCGTCGTCCACATGGACCGCTGGTGGAACCCGGCGGTGGAAAACCAGGCGACGGACCGCGCCTTCCGCATTGGCCAGCGCCGCAATGTGCAGGTATATAAGATGATCACCGCGGGTACGCTGGAGGAATCTATCCAGGACATTTTGGATGGTAAGACGCAGCTGGCCGGCGCCGTCGTGGGCGAGGGCGAGGGTTGGCTCACCGAGCTGGACCCAGATCAGCTGGCCGCACTCATGAGCTACCGGGGGAGGGAGTAATCCATGGCTGTTAAAGGCGATGACAACGTTATCTATGCCAATTTTGGTACCCGCAAGCGGGTAAGCACCCCGGCTGAGGTCAATCACGTCGACCGCAGCGGGCGCATCCTGTCCACGACGGCCTCGCGTATCGCGGCCTTTACCTCCCACGGTGCGGATCGCGGCCGGATTACCCGCGGCCGCCAGTATGCCGAGGGCGGCCACGTCGTGGGGTTGGAGGTGCGCAACGGCGCCATCCACGGCCGCGTGGCCGGCTCCCAGAATGAGCCCTTCGCGGTGCTCATCCAGTTGCCCTACCGCAATAATGACGATATTGCCCAGCTGGCCACCGAATTCGCCCGCACCCCCAATTCCGTTGCCAATGCACGCAAAGGCCTGCTTGCCGACGCCGCCCTAGACACCCTTTTCGCCCCCGAGGCCGAAGACCTGCGCCTGACCTGTGACTGCCCGGACGGCGAGTACGTGTGCAAGCACATCGTGGCGGTGGGCGATAAGCTCGCCACCCGGGCGGATGCGGACCCGGCTGTCATTTTTAATATGCGTGGCTTGGACTTTGCCCGCCTGGAGCGCATGGTCCTCGAACAGGCTAAGACAGTCAGCCGCGAAAGCTTTACCCCAAGTGGGCTGTCCGAGGAAGAAAAGAATGACATCTTCTGGAACGGCCGTGAGCTGCCCAAGCTGCCGCAGCCCAAGGTAGCCCCGGCCATCGATGACTCCGATCCGGACCTCTTGCGCAAGGCCATGCGTTCGGTTTCTCATACCAACCTGGATCTTCTGCGCGCGGTATCCGATATTGAAGACCTCTACTACCACCTCACGCACTAATGACTGCTACCACGTTTATCCATACCTCCGATTTTCAGCTGGGCATGACCCGCTGGTTCTTGAAGGGCGAGGCCCAGGGCCGATTTAATGATGACCGCGAGGCCGCGATCATGCGGCTGGGCGAGCTGGCCGAGGACACCGGGGCGGATTTCATCGTCGTAGCCGGCGATGTCTTTGAGCACAATTCCCTCTCCCGCGAAATCCTCGCCCGCGCCACGGAAATGTTTAAGCGCCTACCTGTACCGGTCTACGTCCTGCCCGGCAATCATGACCCGCTGGTGGCGGACTCGGTCTTTTATAAGACCAGCGCCGATAATGTTCACGTTATTGCGGACTCCCAGCCGATTGAGGTGGCCCCCGGCGTGGAGCTGGTTGGCGCGCCTTATCTGTCCAAGCGCGCGAACCACGACTTAGTCCGCCACGCTCTCGAGCCGCTGGAGCCGGCCGAGGGCATTCGCATCGCCGTTGGTCACGGGCAGGTGGATTCCCGCTCTGGCGAGGATGACGCCGATACCATCGATCTAGCCTTCGTTGAAGACTGCCTGGATCGCGGGGTGATTGATTACCTGGCGCTCGGCGATACCCACTCCACCGAAAGCCTCGGCACCACCGGCCGAGTGTGGTTCTCCGGCAGTCCAGAAACCACGGATTTTAAGGAAACGAGCACCGGCGGCGGCGAGTCGGATTCTGGCAATGCGCTGGTGGTGCGTGTGGGGGATCGCGTGGGGGATGAGGTGGACGTCGAGAAGCGCCGCATCGGACGCTGGACTTTTGAGGCAGTCGATGCCGCCGTGGATTCCGCCGAGGATGTGGACCTGTTCTTGGCACGCTTGGGCGAGTACCCGGATAAGGTGCGCACGGCCGTGAAATATAGCCTGCGCGGCACGCTCGGCGTCGAGGCCCACGCCCGCCTGCAGCGCGGATTAGATGAGTACGAGGCCGTATTTGCCTCCCTTCGCCCCCGAGAGCGCACCATGGATCTCTACCTCGAGCCCAGCGAGGAAGAACTAGCTAGCCTTGATATTTCCGGCTACGCGGCCGAGGCCCTGCAGGAGCTGCTGGATAACCGCGAGGATCCCGTCGCCCGCGACGCTGCCAACTTGCTATTCCGCCTGGAGGGACAGTCCTAATGCGCATCCACCGCCTAGAACTTAATAACGTCCGGGGCATCGAGCACTTGGTCCTCGATGATCTGCCCGAGTCCGGCGTCGTGGTCATCCACGGCGAAAACGAGGCCGGCAAATCCACCATCGTGGAGGCGCTCGACGTGGTGCTCACCGAAAAACACAGTGGCCGATCCAAGCGCATTCGTGCCTTGCAACCGGTGGGCAAGGACGTGGCCCCGGAAATCACGGCTGAACTTAGCGTAGGCGACTACCGCTTTCGCATTGCCAAGCGCTGGCTTTCCAAGAAATCTTGCGAGCTACACATTTCTTCCCCGCGGCCGGCGCAATTTACTGGCAGTCAGGCCGATGATGAGTTGGAGCGCATCCTCTCGGAGCACTTGGACCGCTCGCTTGTCGACGCCCTCTTTATGCGCCAAGACGACACCGGCGAGGCCATCTCGGCCGTCGGCATTCCTAGCCTTACCCGGGCGCTAGAGCGCGAATCCGGCTTGGCCGAGGAAGAGGTCTCCGGCGACGATTCCGCGCTCTTGGCCCGCGTGGACAAGGAATACCAGCGCTACTTCACCGCCGCGAAGGGCAACCCAGCCGGTGAATATAAGGAGTCCGCCGCAGCCCTCGCACACGCCGAAGAAGAACACGCCGAGGCCACCCGCGTTCTGCGGGAGCTGGACTCCGTGGTCGAGCGCTACGAGCAACTCCAGCGCGAGCAATCCGCCGCCGAAGCCGAGCTTCCCGCCGCCCGAGCCGATCTCAGCGAAAAGCAGACCCAGGCGGAGGAAGCCGCAACCGCGCAGGCCACGCTGGATTCCCACAAAGCCACGCTTGAGCGCGCCATCGAGGACCTCGCCCGCGCCCAAGCAGCGGTTACCGAGCGCGCCGGGCTCGTCGCCACAGCCGATGAATCTGCCACGGCTGCCAAGGACGCCGAGCAGAAGCTCACCAGCGCGCAAGAAAAAGCTCAAAAAGAAGCCGCGGAAAAGAAGTCACTGGACAAGCGCCTGGCAGAGGCAAAAGAGGACTATGCCGCGGCCCGCAGCACTCTCAAACAGGCTCGCCGCCTGCAAGATAGGCAGAGTTTTGAACAGTTAAGCGCCCGGTTGGAATCGCTCGACGCCCTCGCCGCCGAGGTAGACCAGGCCCGTGCAGCCATTGCCCAGCGCGGACGCGAGATCACCGCGGCCGATATCAGCAGCCTGCATAAGGCGGACTCGGCGCTGTCTGTGGCCACGCGCCTGCACGAGGCTGCGGCCGCCAAGGTGCACTTTTCGGGTCCGGATGGTTCTAGGATCCGTGTTGATGGGGAAGACATCGAGCTAGGCGAGGACACAGCCATCGAGCTTGTCGACGCCCGAGTTATCACCATTGGTGATATCACCGCCCGCTTTTCCGCTGGGGCCTACTCGGCCGAAGACACCCTGCGCGATGTGGAGCAGGCCCGCACGCGACTGCAGGACCTGCTCGATACCCTTGGCGTGGATTCTGTCGAAGCGGCCGAAAAGACCCATGAGGAGCACCGCGCGCTCAACGACACTCTGGATGCCGCCACCCGGGCTCTTGCCGTGGAACTGGGGCCGGATGATTTAGGCGACCTCCGCGCCCAGCATTCCGCTTTGTCCGAGAAGGTGGCGGACCTTGCGGATGCGGGCGAGGTAGATCTTGCTGCCGCCGAAGCCGCGGAGGAAGAAGCCAGCGAAAAGGTCAATGCGCTCGACCGCGAGCTGGTGCCGTATCGCGAAAGCCGTCTTGCCCACGAGGTAGTGCGCTTAAACGCCGAACTGACCGCCGCCCGCGAGAATACACAGCGCGTGACCAGGGAGCTCTCCTCCGCGCGCGAGCATGCCGCCGACGAGGCGCTCCATGCCGAGGTCACCCGTTTGGAGACCGTCGTGGCGGAGCTGCGCGGGCAGCTGGAGCAGATGGAAGCGGTTGATCTTGATACCGCCAATTCGCTGGTAGAAGGCGCACAGTCCCACCTGGAATACCTCACCGGACGCATCCAGCGTAGTGAGGTGGACCTTGGCAGGCTGTCGAGCGAAATCAACTTCCACTCTGGTGCCGCAGAGCGCGCCCAGCAGGCCACCGCAGCGGTAGAGATGGCTCGCGCGGTGTACGAGAGCGTAGACAAGCGCGCGCAAGCAGCCTGCTATCTGCGCGAACTTTTACTCAAGCACCGCGATGCCGCCCGCCAGCGCTATGCCGCGCCCTTCGTGGACGCACTCTCACAGCTGGCTCGCACCGTCTACGGTGGCGATATCACCTTCGAGCTCGATGAAGATCTCCGCGTGACCGCCCGTACCCAGGATAAAGAGACGGTGAACCTGGCCAGCTTGTCCGGCGGTGCTCGCGAGCAGTTGGCCATCCTCACCCGCTTTGCCATCGCGCAATTGGTAGGGGCGGAGTCGGTGCCGGTCATCGTGGACGATGCGCTGGGTTCTACCGACGCGCACCGCCTGCAACTCATGGCTACGCTCTTTTCCCACGTGGGACGGGATAACCAGGTATTGGTCTTTACCTGCATGCCGGAGCGCTATTCTCGCGTGCCGGGGCGCAGCGAGCGCGCCATTGCTTCCCTCAAAGGGGTAATCTAGTGCCATGCCTTCTCAAACTCGCTGGTTAGACGACGAGGAGCAGGAACTATGGCGCCTGCTCCTTGGCGCTGTGCGCAAGATTAATAGGGGAATGGATGAAACGCTCAAGGCCGGCGGCGAGGTATCTGCCTCCGAGTTTGCTGTCCTCGTTGCCTTGTCTGAGGCACCGGAGCAGCACCTGCGCCTGCACGAGTTGTGCACGCAGCTAGAGTGGGATCGCTCCCGCGCCTCCCACCAAGTAACCCGCATGGAAAAGCGCGGCCTGCTTTATAAAGAACCAGACGCGGTAGATGCCCGTGGGATCAATGTGTGCGTTACTCACGTGGGCCTAGAACACTTGCGGCGCGCCGCCCCCGAACACGTGGAATCAGTCCGCCGCATGGTTTTTGACCACCTGCAGCCCGAGGACGTGCCTGCGCTGCGGCGCTTTTTTAACGGCGTTTTGCAGGCCAAAAACCTCCCCGGCTATGAGGGATACGTACCAGATTCGCTACTACACGGAAGGGATTAAGCTCCATGATGGGACAAGAGCTCTTTGAGCACCCAAAGAAACAATATAAGACCTACGGAATCACCGCGTTGGAGGAGCTTAGTCCACGCATCGGTGACCCCGAAGCGCACCTGGATGATGCCGCCAGCGAGGAACAAGTCTCCGCTATGGAAGAGGCCCTAGAGGCCTCCCCAGACTCCGTGTTGACCTATGACCAAGACACTGAGCTATGGATTGTCGGCGCGGAAGAGGACATCGAGCGTATGCTCGCGGACCGCGAGTCTTTCGTAGAGGCACTGCTCAATAACGAGGACCCCGGAATCTAAGGGCGAAATTTCGGCGTCAATCAAAAGTGCGAGGAATGCGGCCTTATAAGCACTTAACTGTTAAGATATCCGTAGTTAATCCTCGGTGGATCGAAAGGTTTTATCATTATGAACGAGCGTGAGGCTCAGGAACAGCGCGAAGCAGCAGCTCGCGACAAGGGCAATGGCTGGGTTCCCGTATTCCTTCAGTGGATTCCTTCCATGCTGCTGGCCCTGGTGATGGTGGCAGCCATGTTCTTCGGTATGTACTACATCGAGCACGGCACCTTGGACATCACCCAGCCGATCACCAACGAGTTCATTACTCAGTAGCTTCGGCACATAGAAGAATCCGGCTCACCTGCACACGGCGGGGAGCCCGATTGTTTTATTTGCCCACCGCCTGGCGCCAGGTCATCTTGCGTCCATTATTCAAAATGGCGCGGCGGTAGATGCGTCCGACTAGCACGATAATCAGTGCGGTCACCACAGCCATGAGCACATAGCTAGCTAGCAAGCCCAACCAGCTGAGGTTGCCCCCGGCTACTTGCATCGGAGCAACCAGCATAGAAACCGGCGGCAACCAGGTCATAACCTGCATCCACGTGGCATCCAGGTGCATCCAGCCGAACATCGGTACATACATGGTGGCAAAGACAAGGAACAGGATCGGTGCCTGCGTGGACTGGAGATCCTCGGTGCGTTGCACCATGGAGCCGGCTGCAGCGTAGAGGCTGCCAAAGAAAAGCAGGCCTAGAATCTCGCCTACAAGGAGGACGGCTACCAAGCCATAGTCCAGCTCGAGGTCACTAGCCAGGCCGGACGCAGCAATCGAAATCGCGCCACCGCCCAGGATGAGGAGGGTGGCCAAGAAACCGACGATGGTATTGCCCAAAATCTTGCCGGCCAAGAAGTCTACTGGGCGCACGGAGGACAAGATGATTTCCACTACGCGGGAGGACTTTTCCTCCGTGACGCGGCCGCCAATCAGGCCTGCGAAGGTCATGACAGAAAAGACCACCGCCATTGCGCCAATGAGGACCGTGGCTACACCGGTCATCTTTTGTTCAGTGCCATCCTCTTCTTCTAAATTCACCTGATTTACGGCGGTCGAAGGGGTAGCCTTTTCTAACTCTTGCGGGTCAATATTGAGCTTTTCCAACGCCGTTGCTTGTGCTTGAGAAGAAACGATTTGGTTGACGGTGGTAGTCACCGCAGCAGGCGTATCGCCCTTGCTCAAGAGATCCCAGCCGTCGTTTTCTGCCGGCACGAGGGCGGCATCGGCCTCGTCAGTTTCAACCAATTGCTGGGCTTCCGCGCGGTCTTTCGCTGCTGTGGCATCGATGCCGGAATCTTTGAAGGCGGACGCTTCCATCCCCACGACGGCTACGGAATCAGGTTCTTCATCGCCGCTGAAGAAGCTGATAGCAATTGGGGCGATAATGGCGCCGAGGATGAGGAGCAGCATAGTGCCCACTACCATCTTCGACTTCAGCGTGACTGCCATTTCACGCTTGGCTACCACGCCGATGGTCTTCATTGCGGAATACTGCATGGCTTAGGCCTCCTCATTCTGGTTGCTAGTGACGACGTCCTGGAAAAGCTCGGTCAGGTCTGGGATCTTGCGACCGAAGGAATGCACTGGGCCAGCGGCTAGGGCAGCCTGCAGGATCGTCTGGTCATCAACGCTGGGATCTGCTTGGATTACCACGGCGTCGGGAGTTTCGGCCACCAGCTCCGTGCCCTCCGGGTACCAGCCGCGTGCTGGGGTAGCGACCTCAAAGCGCGGCGGGCCCTGGCTGCGCAGCTTATCGACGCCCCCTTCGGCCACCATGTGCCCCTTCGTCACAATGCCCACGCGGTCACATAAGCGCTGCACCAAGTCCAACTGGTGCGAGGAGAAAATGACGGGAACGCCACGGTTGGCGCGCTCGCGCAGCATGTCTGACATGACGTTGACCGCAACTGGGTCCAGCCCGGAAAAGGGCTCGTCCAGAATCAGCATGTCTGGGTCGTGGATAAGGGAGGCCGCGAGCTGTACTCGCTGCTGGTTGCCCAAGGAGAGGTCATCGAGCTTATCGTCCATGCGCTCGCCCAGGCCTAGCTGCTCAAGGAGCTCAGCGCCGGCGCGCTTGGCGGCAGACTTGTCCATACCGTGCAGCGTGCCAAGGAAGACCAACTGGCTGAGCAGCGGTTCTTTCCCGTAGAGGCCGCGCTCTTCTGGCATATAACCAATGCGGCGGCGGTTATCGTCATTAATCGGGGCGTCATCAAAGTAGACTTCGCCGGAGTCTTTCGCCAGCACACCTAGTGCAATGCGCATGGTGGTGGACTTTCCGGCGCCGTTGGAGCCGACAAACCCGAAGATTTCGCCCTCGCCAACGCTAAAGGTCATATCCCGCAGGGCTTGCGTCTCCCCGAAGGACTTATTGAGGTGGTCAATGGTCAAGGTGGGCATATTAGTGCTCCGTGTTCTGGTTGAAGGTTAGTGCGTAGCCGACGGCGGGCAGGGTGGTAGAGATGAAGAAGCTAAAAAGCAGAAAATAGCCGGCCCCAAGTAAGTATTTGGTACCAATAGTGCCGGTAATCCCTCCTCCGAGGAACCAATTTCCCACGAGGAGCGTGGCGAAACCGCCGACAAATAGCAGGGAAGTAGACAGCTTGAAGGCCCTGCGGCGCCACTCATCCAGGACCTGGGCTTCATATTCATCGAGAAAAGACAGCGGCTTGCTGTCCTTGGAATCGATGGTTATGCGCAGAATGGTCCACGGGACGCACGAGAGGACCATTGCTACAGACATGGCCAAGAGAGACCAGTAGGAGGAAAACGCTAGTGCGCAGATGAGGGAAATCGCGGAAATGGCTACGCACAGATACATAGACGCGATTAATCCACGGGTGGGGCCTGGTCGGCGGAACCGCTCGGCACGGACCTTTGTAGAAACAGGGTTGTCGTTTGCTGTCATGCACCCAAGTGTTGCATAAACCCAACACTCTGGCAAGAGATTCTGCAGATTTTCTCTGGGTTGACCCTGACGTGGCGTAAGGCGCGACAATGAAGCCATGGACGACATCGATGAAGTTCTCTATACCGTTGGCGAGGTAGCAGCGCTCTTCCGTATTACGGTGCGCACGCTGCATCACTGGGAGGCGCAAGGTTTGCTGTCACCCACGTGGCGCAGCTGGTCCAACTACCGGCTATATACCGAGGAAGACTGTGCCCGAGTGCAGAAGATTCTCATCTACCGCGCCACTGGTATGAAATTGACCGATATTAAACAGCTGCTAGATGGCGCTGCCTCCGATATAGAACATTTGCAGAGGCAGAGGGAAAGCTTGCTTGCCCAGCGCGACAACCTCAGTGAAATGCTGGCAGCGATTGACACCTTGATGGAGGATGCAATGAATAAACGAAAGCTCACTGTGGAAGAAATCGGACACATTGTCGGCGATGCTAACTTCGCCGCGCATCAACAAGAAGCTGAAGAGGCCTATGGTTCGAGCGAGGACTGGGCAATGTATCAGCAACGCACTGCCGACTGGTCGAAGCAGAACTGGAGCGATGCGCAGGCGGGTGTGGCCGAGGTAGAGGAAGAGCTGGCCCAGGCTGTAGCCAGTGGAGTGGCACCGGACTCGGAGGAGGCCCAGGGGCTCGTCGAAAAGCACCGCGCAGCACTCAGCGCCTTCTTTCCTGTAACGCCGGCAAAGCACTTCTTAATTTCCCGCGGCTACGTTACCGATGAGCGCTTCCGTGCTCACTATGAGGCGCAGCAGGAAGGGCTGGCCCAGTGGGTGGCGGACGCGATTGAGCATGCGGCTAAGGCACAAGGGGTGGATACCGCCAATCCGGAGTGGAAATAGCTAGCGGGTCGGAAGATAAATAAACCGCTGGCCACCAGAAAAACCTGGTGGCCAGCGGTAACTGTGTCCCCGACAGGGATCGAACCTGCGACCTTCGGTACCGGAAACCGATGCTCTAATCCGCTGAGCTACGGAGACATCGCTGGGAAAATTCCCAACGATGTGATTTTAGCGCATGGGGTAGTGGGGGACTAAATCAACCCGGGGGCGTCGGTGGTAGTGACTTCACCGGTGCGCAGGTAATGCAAGCCGATGTCGTCGACAACCTTATTCCCAGAGGCAAAGTGCGCATGGCCGGGGCCATGGACGGTGACCACGCGGGACTGCATCGGCTTGGAGAGGCTCGTGTGGTATTGATACGGCGTTTGTGGGTCGCCCGTTGCTTGAATCTGGAGGGGCTTGGTGGCGAGCTTGGAGCCGTCGAGAGGCGCCTGGCCGGTGACCGGCGCACGGCCACCGCAGCCCGCGCCGGAGCCGTAGAGAGAGTTGAATTGGGTGAAGGGATCAGCGCTGACGAAGTTGGACCACAGGTAGCTCGGGTATAGCAGCGGATTTCCAGGCACGGTATTTTCATTACAGACAATGAGGTTCTGCATATTCGACGCCTGAGCGAGGGACTCTTGCTGTTTGCGCAGGGCCTCCGGGTCGGCCTGCTCCGCATCCATAGGTTCGCTACCGTTGAGGTGCTTGGCAAAGGCATCCCATTGCGAAGGGGTCGGTACAACAAGGAGGCGCGTCATGTTCAGTAACGGGGAAGCTACTTGCAGGGCGTTGGGGTTTTGAATCTTCTGGCTGAGGAACTCCGCCTGCACGCGCAATGGGCCGGTGGCCGACATAATGTCCGCACCGGGCTGACCGGCAAATTCGAGGCCTGGAGGTAGGTCACCAATCTTGGCGTTCGGTGGCAAGACGGTAGGGCGTACACCTGCCTCACGAGCTACCTTTTGAGACCACTTTTCATAGACCTGCAGCGGGGTGGTGCCGAGGTGGTACTTGGCATCATTTTTGGCGATGAACTCAAAGAGATCGTGCAGTCCCTTTTCATAGCCGCGTTGTTGCGAAGCAAAAATGCCATTCCACGCCAGCTTGGGGCTCATACCGGAATCCAACAAGACCTTGCCGGTGTGCTCCGGATACTTGGTGGCATAAGCGGAGCCAAGGTAGGTGCCATAAGAAGTACCGGCGATATCAATCTTGTCCTCGCCCAGGGCGCGGCGTACCATCTCCCAATCCTCCAGGGTATTGGCGGTGGTCAAAGAATTGGTATAGCCCGGGGTGTTCTTCTCGCAGGCATCGCGAGTGATTTTTCCTACCTGCAGGCTTCCTCGGAGTGGGTCGCTGGTAGCCGTGGCATCGCACTTGACAGGGGTGGAGCCTGGAAGGCCGCGTGGCTGTACGCCGATAGTGTCCCACTCGTCGCGCACGGCCTGTGGCCACGGAATAGCGCTATTGCCGGCCCAGCCATAAGCATCGCCGCTTGGGCCACCAGGGTTTGTGAACAACGCGCCACGGCGGGCGCTTGGCTTGGCGGCGGGAACGCGCACAAAACCGACGCTAATGGTGCCGGCCTCTGGGTTGTCGTAGTACGTGGGAACCTCGATGCGTCCGCATTCGGCGTCGTCGATGTCTACCTGTTCAGGGCAGTCTTCCCAGGAAATGGTGGGCTTGGTTTCCTGCGGTGTGGGTGCAGGTGCGGCCGTGGCAATCGGTGCAGCGATGCCAATGGTCACCGCAGCAGCACCGAGCGTGGCTGCAAGCTTAGAAGAAAAAGAAAGCATGGGTTAGGTCTCCAGAATAAAAAGTTATTGGTAGACCTAGCCTATGCTTTTTTGATGCTCTTAGCATCATTTTCACAGCAGGTGGGTGCCCTCACCGGTCGGGGCGAGGGCTATGCAACCTACTTGACGATGAGGACGATGAGGTCACGCGGGCCGTGTACGCCCTCAACACGAGTGAGCTCGATATCGGAGGTAGCGGACGGGCCAGAGATCCAGGTTGCGGGCTTTTCCGGATCCATGCGGGAGATGACCTCGGGGATGCCGTAGACGATCTCATCCTGGTGGACGATACACAGGTGGCGATCCGGGACCAGGGTGAGCGCGCGACGGCCGCAGCGCTCGTCAGACTCGAGCACGATGGTGCCGGTCTGAGCGGAGGTGACGTGGGACAAGGTGACCACTGCGTCAGTCTCGTTGAGGGTGCGCGGATCGACACTCTTATCGTCCGGCTTTGCGTCGAAGCCTTCGAATAGGCTGGCATCCATACCCTCGGCATAACGGATGTCGTTGCACTCGCGGTCCTTAAGGATCTTGGCGATTGCCTGCTTCAGCTCGCCTTCCTCGGTGACGTGCACCTCGGCCTTGTAGTCCTCGAGTCGGTCAATGAGCATATCGCGCAGTTCGTCCGCGTTCAGGGTGCCTTCGTGCTGGTAGTCGCGCGGGGCGTCAACGTGGTCGGGAAGACCAGCCTGCTTCTGAGCGGAGCGGATGCGGTTTAGAATTTCCTGCTTTGCGTTCACTTCTTGGACTCCTCACGGGCCTCGGCAAGAAGTTCCTTGCCTTCTTCGGACTCGAACCACTGGCGGAAGGATTTCTTTGGTGGAACCGCAGTATCGCGGCCTTCAGACCAACCGGACATAAACAGTGGCAGGGATTCGATGGTCTTGTTGGTGCCACCCAGAATGCGGCCCAGGGCGACCATGTGGGTTGCCTTGTTCCACAGCTTCGGGTTGCTCCACAGCATCTGGATGGTCTTGAAGAGCTTCGGCTCGATTGGTGGGGTGGCGTGGGTGACCTTCTGGTGACGGTTTTCCAAAATGACGTCAGAAAGCGGAATCTTAACCGGGCAAACCTCGTCGCAGCGGCCACACAGCGAGCAAGCATAAGGCAGGCTGGCGGAAGGATCGTTGTGGTCCTTCATGCCGGTGAGCTGCGGCGTCAGGGAAATACCAATTGGGCCAGGGTAGACCGAGCCGTAGGCGTGGCCGCCGGCGCGCTCGTAGACCGGGCAAACATTCAGGCAGGCCGAGCAACGGATGCACTTGAGGGCCTGGTGGCCAATCGGGGAAGACAGGGCCGCGGTACGGCCGTTATCCAGCAGCACCAAGTGGAAGTTCTGCGGGCCATCGCCTTCAGTAACGCCGGACCACATGGAGGTGTATGGGTTCATACGCTCCGCGGTGGAAGAACGCGGCAGCAGCTGGAGGAAGACTTCCAGGTCCTGGAAGGTAGGAACCAGCTTTTCAATGCCCATGACGGTAATGAGGGTCTCCGGCAGGGTCAGGCACATGCGGCCATTGCCCTCGGATTCCACGATGTTGATGGTGCCGGTTTCTGCCACGCCGAAGTTGGCGCCAGAGATGGCAACCTTGGCCTTCATGAACTGCTCGCGCAGGAACTGGCGGGATGCCTCGGCCAGTTCGGCCGGCTCCGCCTGCAGGGAGTCATCGGTATTCGGCATCTTGTTGACGAAGATATCGCGAATCTCGGCGCGGTTGCGGTGGATAGCCGGAACCAGAATGTGGGATGGCTTATCTTCACCCAGCTGCACGATGAGCTCTGCCAGGTCAGTCTCGCGAGCGTTGATGCCCGCCGCCTCCAGGTGCTCGTTCATGCCGATTTCCTGGGTGGCCATGGACTTAACCTTGACCACATCGGTCTCGCCGGTGGCGCGAATCAGACCCTCGATGATCTGGTTAGCTTCCTTGGCATCGCGTGCCCAGTGGACAGTGCCACCGCGCGCCTTAACTGCCTCTTCGAACTGCTCGAGCAGTTCTGGCATGCGGGCGGCGACATCTTCCTTAATTGCGGAACCAGCGGCGCGCAGCTCCTGCCAATCATCCAGCTCTTCTACAGCGCCAGAGCGCTTCTCACGAATGGAGGTGGTGGCATGCTGCAGGTTGTGGCGCTGGGTGGCGTTGTTTAGGCCAACGTGTGCGAGGGGAACAAAGGCCTTGCTGCCGCGCAGGTTACCGTAGCCTTCCGGCGCACGCGGTGGGGTGGTATCGAGGAAAGAGGTCATTAGAGCATCGTCTCCTTGGAGTAGGCGGCGGAGGTAGGAGTCCATGGGTGCTCCTTGGTGGAAGCCAAGATCTCAGCCATGTGAACGGCGCGGACACCGGAACGCTGGCGGCTCAGGGCACCACCGATGTTCATCAGGCAGGAGGAGTCACCGCCGGTGACGAATTCTGCTTCGGTCTCCTTAACGTGGCGGGTCTTATCCGTGACCATCGCGCGGGATACTTCCGCATTCTTGATTGCGAAGGTACCGCCGAAGCCACAGCATTCTTCCTTATTAGGAAGGGTGACCAGGTCGATGCCCTCTACTTCTTGGAGCAGCTGCAGCGGGCGGTCGCCCAGTTTCAGGAAGCGCAAGCCGTGGCAGGAGGGGTGGTAGGTCACGCGGTGCGGGAAGAATGCGCCCACATTGGTCACGCCGGCAACGTCGACCAAGAATTCGGGTAGATCCAGGGTCTTTTGGGTGGTCTTGCGGGCGCCGTCGACGTCGGCGGAGTTGCCGAAACGGTCGGCGATGCGCTCGTGCTGTTCACGAACGGCGCCCACGCAGGAACCGGAGGCCGCAACTACGTAGTCAATAGAGGGATCTGCGAAGGCATCCGCATAGGAGCGGATCATGCCCAACGTTTCCTTTTGGTAGCCGGTATTGATGTGCATCTGGCCGCAGCAGGTCTGTTCTTCCGGGAAGACCACCTCGTGGCCCAAGCGGGAGAGAACCAGTGCCGTTGCCTTTTGTACGTCCGGGAAAAGGGCGTCACCAATGCAAGTGGAAAATAGCGCAATGCGCATACGGTGCTCCTCGTTGATTTTTGACATGGGGTAGTCACAACCTTACTCCCTTTAAGCAGTACGTGCGTAATGCGTCTCCTCGTTGACCAGCGATTATTTTGCAATATTAGTGTTGCGGAAAGTCTCTATCAGCCGTTTGTGCAGTAAAGGGGACTTTTAGGGCACGGCCCTTTTCACACTTGACTTTTCAGTCCACTAGAATCGTGCGACATGACACCAGCTGATTTGGCCACACTGATTAAAGAAACTGCCACCAAGGTCATGGAAAGCCATGACCTTGACTCCTCCGTCTTGCCCGAAACGGTAACCGTCGAACGCCCTCGCAATCCTGAACACGGCGATTATGCCACCAACGTGGCACTGCAGGTGGCCAAAAAGGCCGGAGCTAACCCGCGCGAGCTAGGAGGCTGGTTGGCAGAGTCCCTGGCGGAAAATGACGCCATTGCGGAGGCCGACATTGCCGGGCCTGGTTTCCTTAATATTCGCCTTGCTGCCGATGCCCAGGGGGAGATCGTCGCGCAGATTCTCCGCGCCGGCAAGGAGTATGGCTCTAATGATTCCTTTGCAGGCAAGAAGGTGAATCTAGAATTCGTCTCCGCTAACCCCACCGGTCCGATCCACCTCGGCGGTACTCGTTGGGCCGCAGTAGGAGATTCCTTGGGTCGCGTGCTGGAGGCATCCGGCGCGGAGGTTACCCGCGAGTATTACTTCAATGACCATGGCGGCCAGATTGACCGTTTCTCCCGCTCCCTCGTGGCGGCCGCGAAGGGCGAGCCAACTCCGGAGGATGGCTATGGCGGAGCCTATATCCAAGACATCGCAGCGGCCGTGGTGGAGAAGAATCCATCCGCCCTGGAGGGCAGCGATGAAGAAGTGCAGGAAGCCTTCCGCGCAGACGGTGTAGAGATGATGTTTGCGCAGATTAAGCAATCTCTGCATGAGTTTGGCGTGGACTTTGATGTCTACTTCCACGAGAACTCCCTCTTTGAGTCCGGTGCGGTCGACGCTGCGCTGGACAAGCTCAAGGCTGAAGGCAATATGTATGAGGCCGAGAATGCGTGGTGGCTCAAATCCACCGACTACGGTGATTCGAAGGACCGCGTGGTGGTTAAGTCTGATGGCAATGCGGCCTATATCGCAGGCGATATCGCCTACGTAGCTGATAAGTTCGACCGCGGCCATGATTTGAATATCTACATGCTGGGTGCGGACCACCACGGCTATGTGCCGCGCTTGAAGGCGGCAGCGGCCGCCTTGGGCTACGATGCCGATGCTGTCGAGGTACTAATTGGTCAGCTGGTCAACCTTTTGCGCGATGGCAAGCCGGTGCGCATGTCCAAGCGTGCGGGCACAGTTATCACCATGGAGGACCTCGTGGCCGCCATCGGCGTGGACGCCTCCCGTTACTCCCTGGTGCGTTCCTCTGTGGACCAGAGCATCGATATCGATCTCGGCCTGTGGGAATCCCAGTCCTCCGATAACCCCGTCTACTACGTGCAGTACGGCCACGCCCGCCTGTGCTCTATCGGCCGCAAGGCAGCCGAGCTGGGTGTCGATGCCGAAGGTGCGGACCTTTCCCTGCTTACACACGAACGCGAGGGAGATCTCATCCGTACGCTGGGTGAATTCCCGGCCGTAGTGGAAGAGGCAGCGCAGTTGCGCGAACCGCACCGCATTGCCCGCTATGCCGAGGACCTCGCTGCGGTATTCCACCGTTTCTATGACTCTTGCCAGGTCCTGCCCAAGGCCGGCGAGGAAAAGGCTCCTATCCATGGCGCCCGCCTGGCATTGGCACAGGCAGCCCGCGTGGTCCTGGCTAATGCCTTGACCATGGTGGGCGTAAGCACCCCGGAGAAGATGTAAATGGCGGATTTTAATGAGCTGCCCGCCCATGTCTGGCCGCGCAATGCGCAGCGCGAGGAAGACGGCGTAGTTACCATCGCTGGCGTTCCGCTGCCGGACTTGGCGGAGGAATTCCGCACCCCGCTCTACGTTTTTGATGAAGATGACTTCCGGTCCCGCTGCCAAGACATGGCGCGTGCCTTTGGCGGCCCGGAGCATGTGCACTATGCCTCCAAGGCATTCATTTCCAAAAAGATCGTGAATTGGGTCAATGAGGAAGGCCTGTGCTTGGACGCGGCCTCCCTCAACGAGCTCAAGATTGCACTGGCGGCAGAATTCCCGGCCGAGCGCATTACCACGCATGGCAATAATAAGGACGAAGAGTACCTGCGGCTGTGTGTAGATGCCGGCGTGGGTCACGTCGTCATCGATAATGAGCACGAACTCGAAGAACTCAATCGCATCGCTGGGGAAGCGGGCAAGGTCCAGCCGGTCATGATCCGCGTCAAGCCGGGCGTGGATGCGCATACGCATGAATTCATCGCGACAGCGCATGAGGATCAAAAGTTCGGAATTTCGCTAGCCACCGGTGCGGCCTTCGCCGCGGCCAAGCGCTGCTTGGAGGCAGAGAACCTGCACTTAAGCGGCCTGCACTGCCATGTGGGCTCCCAGGTATTCAACGCGGAAGGCTTCAAGCTTGCCGCTGAGCGCGTAATGGGCCTGTACCGCCAGATTTATACCGAACTGGGCGTGACTTTGGAAGAGCTCGATTTGGGCGGTGGCTTCGGCATTCCCTATATGCCCTATGAGGAGGCACTGGATATCGAGCGCGTGGCCAGCGATATGCTCGGTGCGGTCAAGTACACCGCAGAGGAGTTGGGCATTGAGGCGCCCTTCCTCTTGGTCGAGCCTGGCCGTTCCTTGGTCGCCGGCTCTGCGGTGACCGTCTACCGCGTGGGTACCGTCAAGGATGTAGAAACCGGCAAGTCCGATCTGCCCCTGCGCCGCTATATCTCTATCGATGGCGGAATGTCGGACAATATACGTCCGGCGCTTTACGGCTCGGCGTATGACGTGCGCGTGGTCAACCGCTTTAGCGATGGGGAAGAGGTGCCCTCGCGCGTGGTGGGTTTCCACTGCGAATCCGGAGATATCCTCCTTGAGGATGGCGAGCTGCCCAATGATATCCAGCCGGGAGACTTGATTGCCTTTGCGGCTACTGGCGGCTACCAGTACATGATGTCCTCGCGCTATAACGGTGCGGTGCGCCCTGCGGTCGTCGCCACGCGCGTGGGACATACCAAGCCAATGCTGCGGCGCGAGACCATCGAGGATCTTCTCTCCCTCGAGGTCGACTAGCCGGCGCCCGCAGCCCCGCCACAAAACCTAATTTAATTCAGGCCTTGTGGCGGGGCTTTTTCTATCTATGGGTCTATTTAGGGCGAAAGTAGACAGCTTGTTCTGTATAGTGTCCTGTATCCGCACTGAGCGGGAACGACACGTTAACCCCAACTTCAATATGGAGACGGACTATGGCTGCACCGACTAGTGAGCTTCAGGCACAAAAGCATTCCGGCAAAGGCGAAGGCGAGACCGTTGGTATCGCGCTGCTGGGCTTCGGCACCGTTGGCGCTGAGGTCTTCCGCCTGCTGGGAGAAAATGCTGATGCCTTTGCTCACCGCATTGGCGGCCCAGCCGAGATTCGCGGCATCGCCATCCACAATAAGAATAAGCTGCGCCCAGGGGTACCCCAGGAGCTATTGACCGATGATGCCAAGGCACTTGTTGCGCGCGAGGATATCGACCTTGTAGTTGAGGTCATCGGCGGCATTGATTTTCCGCGCGAGTTGGTCCTCGCCGCGCTCAATTCCGGCAAGTCCGTGGTTACCGCAAATAAGGCCTTGGTGGCCGCGCATGCGGATGAGCTGGCAGAGGCCGCTGACCGTGCCGGCGTGGACCTTTACTTTGAGGCTGCCGTGGCCGCCGCCATCCCGGTGGTGGGCATGTTGCGCCGCTCCTTGGCCGGTGATCAGGTAGAGCGCATCTCCGGTATTGTCAACGGCACTACCAACTTCATCTTGGATGCCATGGAGTCCACGGGTGCCTCTTATGATGAGGCACTGGCCGAGGCCACCCGCCTGGGCTACGCCGAGGCTGATCCCACCGCGGATGTTGAGGGCCACGACGCTGCCTCCAAGGCCGCCATTATGGCATCTTTGGGTTTTCACACCCGCGTGAAGTTTGAAGATGTGCACTGCGAGGGCATTACCAAGGTCACGGCCGCGGATATCGCGGCGGCTAATGACGCTGGTTATTCCATCAAGCTATTGGCCATCTGCGAGCGCCTCCAGCGAGAGGACGGCTCCGAAGCCGTCAACGCCCGCGTACACCCCACTTTGGTGCCCAAGGAGCACCCGCTGGCTTCTGTCAGCGAGTCCTATAACGCCATCTTCGTCGAGGCCGAGGCCGCAGGTTCCCTGATGTTCTACGGCAATGGCGCGGGTGGCAATCCTACGGCTTCTGCCGTGCTTGGCGACGTCGTCGGTGCAGCCCGCAATATCGTCCACGGCGGCCGCGCACCGGGTGAAAATACCTACGCCAATCTTCCTATCGCCGACTTTGGTGAGGTGGAAACCCGCTATCACATCGATATGGAGGTACAAGACCGCACCGGTGTGCTCGCGGCTATCTCTACGGCCTTTGCCAATAATGGCGTATCCCTGCGCACGGTACGCCAAGAGGACGGCGAAGATACTGCTCGCCTCATCGTGGTCACTCATGCTGCCAAGGAAGCCACCCTGGACAAGATCGTGGCTGACTTGGATGAGCTAGATGAGGTCAAGGCCGTCCATTCCGTAATCCGCCTCGGCAGCTAGCCCGACGCAATAGACTGAATAGCTATGAGTATCGAAGTTGAAGTCGGCACCAAAGCAATCGTGACCGTTCCCGCTTCTACGGCGAATCTTGGCCCCGGTTACGACACCTTGGGCATGGCGCTAAGCCTTTATGACACCGTCGAGGTAGAGGTCACCACCTCTGGGCTGGAGGTAGAGATTTTTGGTGAGGGCGCAGAAGACCTGCCGCGCGATGGCTCCCACCTAGTGGTTAAGGCGATTCGCTCCGCGCTTTCGACAGCCGATGCTACCGTGCCGGGCCTGCGGGTGGTTTCGCATAATAATATTCCGCAGTCGCGTGGCTTAGGCTCTTCCGCCTCTGCCGCTGTGGCGGGCGTGGCCGCTGGCAATGCACTGGCGGGAAGCCCCCTTACACAAGAGCAGGTGGTGCAGCTTTCTTCCGCTTTTGAGGGCCACCCCGATAATGCGGCCGCCTCCGTGCTGGGTGATGCCGTGGTGTCGTGGACCAATGTCCCCGTCGATGGTCACTCCTTGCCGGACTATCGCGCTGCTTCCATCAAGGTGCATAAAGATATTCGTGCCACCGCGCTCGTGCCGGATTTCCACGCGTCTACCCAGGCGGTGCGTCGCGTTTTGCCGTCGCACGTGACGCATTCGGATGCGGCGTTTAACGTCTCGCGCACCGCGGTGCAGGTGGCTGCATTGCAAAACTATCCGGACCTTTTGTGGGAAGGCACTCGCGATCGCCTGCACCAGCCGTACCGAGCGGATGTGCTTCCTGTGACCGCGGAGTGGGTCAACCGTCTGCGCAACCGAGGATACGCAGCCTACCTCTCCGGCGCCGGTCCGACCGTAATGGTGCTGCATACCGAGGACATCGATGAGAGCATTCTTGCCGACGCCCGCGAGCAAAGCCTCCGCGTCCTCGACCTCGCCATCGCCGGCCCAGTCAGCGTGGAGCTTACGCAGGCTTAATTTCCAGCCTGCATACGTTGTGCGGCTGGCGCGGTACCAGGTTAATGGTGGTGCCTTCATCGGTAGTTTCTTGCAGGAAGCCAGCGTGTACCGCGCAGAGGAATGGTGAAGGCTGGAGTCCCGAAGACACAAACGGGCAGGCACGGAGCTCCATGTCGGTAGAGTCTGGCTGCATGGCGGGGTCAAAGCCCATATCGCGCAGCGTGGAAAAGAGCGTATCGAGCGCGCGGTGGGGGCCCTCCGCGCCTGCAGCGCGTGCCCAGCGGCGCCCGATCTCGATGGCCTTGGCGGACGCGGCGTCGTCTAGGTCTTCCTTGCCCGCCAGCATGGTGGTCAGCACTTCTACCAGGGTGATGTATTCCTCTGCCACGGTCTTATTGTCTGGGACGCGGACTTGGAAAATCAGGGAAGGGCGTCCCCGGCCCTTACTCGGCGCGGATAGCACGTTTATAGCTCCGGCGTTGACCAGCTCATCGATGTGGCCACGGGCGGTGTTGACGTGCATGCCAAGCTCCTCGGCCACGGTGCCAGCTTTGGCGCCATTGGGGTGGCGTTGTAAGGCTGCGAGTACCTCGCGTTGCTTTGGCGAGAGATTGAGGGCCTCGGGGAAGAGTTCGGTGGTGGGCCGGGGTAGTGAGTCAGGCATGGTAGGAAATCCGCCTTGGGGTCTGCATAACAGAGAGTTTATTTGGGGTGGACAAAAACGTTTGCTGTAGATATTGCCAAGGATATGGTGCTACCCACCGCAAAACCTAAAGCAGACTCGCGATCTACCGGTACGGTGGCCTCGTAACCGCCCAGGTCCACGCGCAGCTGAGCGGCTGCGAGGCTGGTGGCCTCTACCGCTAGGACTCGCACAGCCCACTGGTTACAGGCTTCCGGCACGGCACCGATGGTGACCGCATGCGGATCGAATGTCACCGCCACCTCCTGCCCAGGCTGAACAGGTGCGTATTCCGTCGTTGCCAAAATAGTAATCTCCCCGCAGGCGACCTCCACAGTGGAGGCATCTGTGGCGGTTACCGTTCCTTCAAGGCGGTTAAGCCCCGCGAGTGCTGCAACGAAGCCAGTCGGCGGGGCATTAAGGAGCCGCGCGGTAGCGCCGTGCGCTCGCACCTGTCCGGCTTCCATGACCAGCATGTCTTGCGCCAGGTTCGCAATGTCGAGCGCGTTATGGGTAACGAGCAGGGTGGTCCTATCCTCGCGTGCCGCGTGCAGAAAGTGGCGCCACCTCTCAGCCGATTTCACGTCGACTGCGGCAAGTGGCTCGTCCAATATGAGAACGGCTGGTCGCGCGGCTAACGCGCGCACCAGGGCCACGTGGGCGGCCTGGCCGCCGGAGAGGGCTGTTACTGGGACGTCGGCAAGCTCGTGCAATCCTGCTGCCGCGAGAAGCTCCTGCGCACGGGTCCTATCGCGGGTAACCATGGCGACCGCTTGCTGGGCCGTCGAGCGCGGCGGCAAGCCCGGCCGCTGGGTGAGTAAGACGATGCCGGTTGCGCCTGGAGAAACCTCACCGCCGCTTAGGCGCCCAGCAATGCGTCCCATGAAAGTGGTCTTTCCGGAGCCGTTCGGGCCCACCACGGCCGTAATGGCTCGCGGAGACAAAGCCGTGCGCACGCCTTCGACCGTCACGGATACCGCCTGCGCATTCGTGGGCTGGGTGAGCTCGCGGAGCTTGTCCACGTCCAGTGAATGCAGCTGCCTTGCCTGCGGCTGGTAGCGCCGCCTGCGCAGGGCCGGCAAGCCCGCAAGCGCCAGGCAGACCAAGGCCAGCCCGATAAGCAGGGCGGAGAGCACGTAGGCGCCGTCCGCGTCGACCTCGCGCTCTAAGTAGATGCCCAGCGGCATCGTGCGGGTAACCCCTGGCTGAGAGCCGGCAAAGGTCAGTGTCGTGCCAAATTCGCCCAATGAGCGCGCGAAGGCCAGCGCCGCGCCGGTAGTTACAGCCGGCGCGATCGAAGGAAGGGTGATCTTGCCGAGTATCTCCCAACGCCCCAAGCCCACGCCCCGCGCCGAAGCGAGGATTTCCTGGTCTAGTTGGCGCAGCGCCGAATCGACCGCTACCACCACAAAGGGCAGTGCCACGAAGGTTTGCGCCACCACGACTCCTGGGAAGGCGAAGGCGAGGTGGATGCCCAGGGCGTCGAGAAGCGGGGAGAGGTAGCCCTTGCGCCCTAAGGCTGCGGTAAGGGCCAAACCGCCGACCACCGGTGGCATAGCCAGAGGAAGGTAGACCAAAAGACGGATAATGGTGCTGCCGCGACCGAGCTGCTGGACCCATAATGCCAGGCCCAAGCCCATTACGAGCGCGAGCAGCATGGATTGGAAAGCCGCCGCCACGGAGATGAGCAGCATGTCTCGAATCTCTTCGCGGCCAAGGTAATCGCTGATGCGCGCCCACGGCACCCGCAGCCCGAGAGCTGCCACGGGAACAATGATGGTAGCTACCGCAATGAGACCAATGAGGCCGATAAGCAGCGGGGCCTTGGGGAGGACAGGCTGAGGGGCGGACATAGACTACTTCGCTGGGCTGAAGCCAAGGTGGTGCCAGGTGGAATCAAAGTCGCTGGCCAACAAATTGAGCACCGCCCGGGCCTGGTCGGGATGAGAGGCGTCCGTGGCAACGGCGCCCAGGATCTGATTAGAGAATTTCTCCGCCCCAGGAATATCAATCACCTCAACATCATTGCCGGCCGCAGCGGCGTCGGTGGAGTAGACCCATCCAGCATCGGCTTCACCCGAGGCCACCTTTCCTAAAACATCCGCTACCTGGCGCTCCTGGGAGGAGGGGTGCACGTCCAAATGCTGGTCATCGATGATCTGGGAGGAAATATCGCCGCAGGGTACTTGCGGATCGCAGAGCACGAAGTGGTGGGCGTGGGCGAGATCCTGCACAGAATGGATTCCCGCCGGGTTTCCTTTAGGTACCACCATGACCATGACATTCGTGGCGAGCACCTCGGGGGCGGTCACGGTTCCATCCTGGACCGCCTTATCCATGGTCTTTTTGGAAGCCGTGAGGAGAAGATCGGCCGGGGCACCCTCGCGCAGCTTGCTCACCAGATCGGAAGAGCCGCCATTTTCAAAGCTCAAATTCACCGGAGATTCGAGCTGGCCCGCGCGCTGGGTAAGTTCCTCATTGATAACGCGGGTGGATGAGGCCGCCAGTACATTGAGCGTGGGATCCGCCGTATCCTGCGGCGAGGTTACTGACGTGTGCGGAGCGCAGGCTGAAACGGCGAATCCCAAGGCAACGAGGAGTGCGGCGATGCATCTTTTCATCTGCGGAGAGCTCCTTTTCGGCTTCTTCGGCGACGGGCTTGACCTACCTAGAATAGCCCTCCGCCGGACAAAGGTTTAGCTCACGCGAGTGAACTTGATATGGAAGTCGTTTTCTTCTTCCTGGAGGTAGTCGAGCTCGAACTTCTCCTCGCGGGACTCGACCTCTTTGAGCAGCGGAATGGGGTTGTGCGGGGCGATGAGGATCATGGACTCTCCCACGTTAAGGGTGCCCAATGCGCCATGGATGGCACCGTGGCGGACGGCGTGCGGAATTTCTGAGGCGTTGAGGGTGGGGATGGAATGCGGCTTATTGGCGTCGGAAATGGGCAGCTGCATGGCAAGTAGTCCTTTCTACTGGGGTGCGAGTTTCGCTCTGACCCCAATATTAGTACGATAAAACTCGTGCAAAATAATAGCGTGGCGCATCGCCTTATTTTTCTCGCCTGTGCAGGGGTATCCCTGCTGGTTGGGCTGGGTGCGGGCGCCTCCCTCCTGGGTTTGAACGCCACCCCGGGAGCATCCTTTGCTGCCGACCACGGGCCGCTAATGGTCTTTGGTTTCGTAGGCGGAGCCATAGGCCTCGAACGCGCCGTCGCCGTGCGCACCACGTGGGCCTGGGTGGGGCCTGTATGCCACGTCGCTGGCGTGCTCAGCATTCTTATCGGCCTACCGCGTGGGGTCGCAGCCATGTTCTTTGCCGCCGGATTCCTTTGCCTTGGCTGCATCTATGCCACTATCTACCGCCGTCGGACGAGCCTCGCGATTCTGGTGCAGGCAGTCGGCGTCGTTGGGGGAGTAGTCGCCGCCGCCCTCTGGGCCATGGGGCCGGGGTTTGCTACAGCGATGCCGCTGTGCGCACTTTATGCCGTGGCCACCATCATCGGCGAGCGCATGGAATTAGCGCGCATAACCATGGCCGGAACGCGCGCCGAAAATCAGCTCACCCTCTTAGTGCTGGGGCTGGCGGCAGTAAGCGTTATCTATATGCTTTCCCCGGCGGTGGGCTATCGCGCTATGGGGCTGGTGCTGATCGCTATCGCCGCGGCCACCGCGCGGGTGGATGTGGCCAAGAACTTGGTGCGCTCACAAGGATTGCCGCGCTATTCGGCGGCATGCATGCTGGCCGGCTACGCCTGGCTCGCGCTCGGCGGGTACTTGTGGCTGATCTATGGCGAGGCTACCAGCTTTGCCTATGATGCCTCGGTGCATACCATTTTCTTGGGCTTTGTCATGTCCATGATTTTCGCGCACGCGCCCATCATCGTCACCTCTGTTATTCGCCGCCGCTTGCCGTACCACAAAGTGCTCTACGTACCTGTGGGGCTTTTGCATGGTGGCCTTGCGCTGCGAGTCCTTGCAGATTGTGCCCAACACACCACAGCGCTCCAAAGCGGCGGGGTGGTTACCATTATTGCGGTAATAGGCTTTCTTGCCTGCGGCATTACCTTGACCAGCAAGGAGGCGCGACGTGCGCATTCATGACATTTCACTGGCCGCGCGCGGCCGCTGGCATATTTTGACCGCAGCCCTTATCGCAGGATGGATCCTTGTCGGCCTCGGCCTGCTCATCGCTAGCTCCTTGGGCGCACCCGTGGTGTGGTGGGATATCATCCACCCCTTCACAATTGGCGCGCTGACCACGGCGATCATCGTCTTTTCCACCCACTTCACCGAGGCCTTGACTAGGACTGCGGGTGGGGACTACCGGGGCGTCGGCAGTCGCGTGGCACTAGTCCAGATCGGGCTTATCTTGTTGCTCATCGATAGGGCGGGGTATGACTGGGGCCCGCTTGCCGACGTCGCCTCAACCCTCATCATCGCCGCCCTCGCCTGGCATCTGTGGTTCGTCGCGCGGCGCCTACGCGGCTCATTGTCTGGTTCTTTTGCCGTGACCGTGCCCTTTTATATCGCCGCTAGCGTGTTCATGATTGTCTCCGTAGTACTCGTCATCCTCAGCGGCAACAGGGTAGGCGAGTACTCCCTCCTCATCGGCGCGCACTCGCGCGGTATGGTCTGGGGATTTGCCTGGCTGACCGTCATCGGCACGGTGGTCACGCTGCTTCCCACGTTGTCTGCCACTGCGATTTCCTCCACCGCCCGTGCAAGATGTACCCGTGCGCTCATCGTGCATTGCGTGGGGCTGGGATGTGCGATGGCACTATACGCGGTAGGCCTCACCCGAGCTGCAGGCGTGGCCCAGCTGCTCGTGGTCTTGGCAGCCCTGCTCATCATCCAGCCGGTACTCGCTACCGTCATGGGGCGCTCACCACGGCTGACCACCGCCACCGTTGCCGTCATCGCCGGCCTGCTGTGGATGCTGGCGTTGTGCGCCGGTGATGCCATCTCCGCAGCCGTCGGAGCCTACCCGCGCACCATCACCTTGGTTGTGCTTCCCGCCTTCCTCGGTGCTGGCCTTTTGCAGCTGGTGACCGGTGTCCTACACCACCTGCTGCCCATACTTACCGGGGCGCGCCCCAATACCGCGGACCGCACCGGTTACGCTCGTCTGCTGCTCATCAACCTGGGCGGACTACTTAGCTTGCTGGATGCTATTGCGGCCGGGCTTATCATGATGGGGATAGGTCTTGCCGCCAATATCTTCGCCGTTGGCCGAGCCCTTTACTTACAGAAAAGACTGGAGAACTAAATGCTGAGCGTTTCTTCCTCACAACCCGCGGACAAGCCCGCCTCCAAGGACTCATCTTGGGCTTCGTGGCTACTCATCGGTATCGCGTTAGCGGCAGTTATCGCACTCGCGGTGGTCAATTCCACCGGCAAGAGCTCTCAGTCCGCTACGCCTGTAGCCTCTGGTGAAACGCAGACCATTGACGTTGGTGTGGATGGCATGGCCTTTACGCCCTCGTCTATCGATATCGACCCTGGAACCCATCTGGTGGTCAACTTCACCAACTCGGGTGACCAAGTCCATGACCTGAAGATAGGTGATGCCGAGACCGGCCGCGTCGATCCCGGCGAGACCGTCCAACTTGATGCCGGAGTCATCGACTCCTCCGCGGAAGGCTATTGCACCATCGCCGGCCACAAGATGCAGGGCATGACTTTTAAGGTCAACGTCGGAGATGGCGCCGCTGCAGGGCATGACCACACGGTGGCTTCTGCAAGCAACCCCCACGTGGACGTGCCTACCGCCGCTGAACTCGGCACCCAGCGCGAAGGCTTTTCCGCCTTTGACGCCACCTTGCAGCCTGCCGCCGAAACGAAGACGCACAAAGAGACCTGGACGATGACCGAGAAGGTCGTAGAGGTCGCCCCCGGCATCAAGCAAATGCGTTGGCTCTTCAACGGCCAAGCCCCAGGCCCGACCCTGCGCGGAAAAGTGGGCGATAAATTCGAAATCACCATCAAAAACGAGGGCTCCATGGCCCACTCCATCGACTTCCACGCCGGCGAGGTCAACCCTGATGAGACCATGAAATCCATCCAACCGGGTGAGGAATTGACCTACAAATTCACCGCGCATCGCTCCGGCATTTGGATGTATCACTGCTCTATGATGCCCATGTCCCTCCACATCGCTAACGGCATGGCCGGCAACGTCATCATCGATCCGCCGAACCTGAAGCCCGTAGACGCGGAGTATAACTTCATGGCTACCGACGTCTTCCTCGGTGAGGAAAACACTGGTGCCGATGCCCAGCGCGTAGCCGACGGCCGCTTCGACCTCATGGCCTTTAACTATTATCCCGGCCAGTACGATGCAGAACCCATCAAGGCCAAGGTGGGCGATACTGTTCGCCTGTGGCTGACCAATCTAGGCCCCGACCAGCCGCTGAGCTTCCACGTTGTGGGCGAACAATTCGATACCGCCTACAAGGAAGGCGCTTACCTCATCAAGAATGAGGACTCCACTGGTTCGCAAGCGCTTGACCTGCTTCCAGCGCAAGGCGGATTCGTCGAAATGACCTTCAACGAGCCGGGCACTTATTCCTTTGTGAATCACATCATGACAAACGCGGAGAAGGGGCAGCACGGAAAGTTCATCGTTACGGAGTAGGCCAGCCTCGCTCGATACACCCTTCGCGCTCACCATGAAACAAGTTTCATAAATCCGCGGCTTCACGGTGATCACGAAGAGCGGGGTAGTTCTGCAGCTTCCCCTTCGCGCTCACCGGGACGGTGATTTCGTGCTACCCGCGGCTGCTAGTGAGCGCGAAGGGTGGTGGGAAGAAGACCCTTACCCTTGCCGCTCACCAGTGCGGTGCCGTGGCCTAGTTCAGCGAGCTGCGGTGAGCGCGAAGGGGGAGGGCAGGGTCCGGGAAGCAGAGCAGGGGGAGCTCGCGCAATTCCGCGTGTGTGTCGTAGTCGCGTTCGGCGCCGGTGCCAGGGACCTCGACAAAATTCACACCGCGGATGAGGCGGCGGACGGAGACGTTCCTAGCCGTAGGAAGGGATTCGAGCTGAGTGTGGAGCGCGGGGGCGTGCCAGAGGGAACACAGCGGCTGGAGGTAGCCGTCGGCGGCGCGGGTGAGTACGGCATCGGCCGTGGAGGAGGCGAGGGTCGAGCGCAGACGGGGAAGCAGTAGCGGCGAATCGGGGGCATCCACGGCGAAGAGGACAAGTTCGGTGCAGTGGGATAACGCTTGTGCGCCGGCCGCGATGCCAGCGACGGGACCACCGTAGAGCGGGGACTCGCACACCTGGGGTAGGCCGAGATAATGCGGTGAGACGGCCACGGCCGGGGTGCCGTAGGGGAGCTGGGCGAGCAGGCGGTCTATAAAACGTGTTCCGTGGGCGGAAAGAGAGGCTTTATCTGTGCCGCCCATGCGTCGGCCGTGGCCACCGGCGAGGATTATCGCGCCGAGCATTAGGCCTCCGGCAGGGTGCGGGACCAGTCCCCGGAGCGGCCGCCGGATTTCGCCACGATGCCGCAACGGCGGATATAGGCGGAGCGGTTCACGCCCTTGACCATGTCGATGATGGCGAGCGCGGAAACATTCACGGCCGTAAGCGCTTCCATTTCCACGCCAGTGCGGTCGGCGGTGCGGACGGTGGCGGAGATGGAGACGTGGTCGTCGGCAAGCGTGAGCTCCACAGCGCAACCGTGCACGCCGATGGTATGCGCTAGTGGAAGCAGCTCGGGGACCTTCTTGGCGGCGGAAATGCCGGCGATGCGGGCTACAGCTAGGACATCGCCCTTGGGCACCGTGCCGTCGCGCAAAGCGGTCATGACCTCGGGAGAGCAAGCGACTTCGCCCTCGGCCGTGGCAGTGCGCACGGTGGGTTGCTTCTCGGTGACATCGACCATGTAGGCGGCGCCGTCAGAATTTAGGTGGGTAAATTTCATGGTTGCTCCTTAATACAGATAAACGGTGGTCTCCTCACCCAAGGCGGGCGGCTCGGAGGAGATGAGGCAAAAGCCATTGGTACCGGCGAGCGATACGATGCGATGGCCGCCGTGAGGTAAGTGCGACGTAATGGCGGGCTCCGCCTGGAAGTCTACGGTCACGGGCACAATGGTAGGCCGGCCGCGGGAGGTCGGGAGGGGCGAGTCTACGCGGGCGCGTAGGTGGACCTGCTCGCGTGGCGCGGGGTGACCAGAAAGCGCGGCGATGAGGGGACGAGCATAGAGCTGAAAATCTACGAAGGCAGCCACGGGGTTGCCGGGCAAGCATAATATCGGGGTGCCTTTCCAATTGGAGTAGCCCTGTGGGGCGCCCGGGCGCTGGTCGACGTGCCCGAACCACGCGGAATCCGTGCGCCTCAGCACAGTATGGACGACGTCGAACGCGCCGGCCGAAACGCCGCCGGAGGTGATGATGAGGTCGTGGGAGGAGGCAAGCTCATCCAGCGCGGAGGCGAGGTCCGCAGGGGCATCACCCACGTGGACGTGTGCGTCTGCGCCTGCAAGGGCAGCGAGCATGGGGCCGTTGGAATCCGGCAGCTGGCCGGGAGCGAGCTCTGTTGGGGAAGAGACTAGTTCTTCGCCAGAAGAGATGATCGCTATGCGTGGGCTGCGGTGGACCGAGACGGAATAAACGCCAGCGGAGGTGAGAGCGGCGATTACGGCGGCGTCGACAAGCGTGCCTGCTGTGGCCACTGGCGCGCCGGGCTGGATATCCTCCCCGGCGGCGCGGATATGTGACTTGGTGGGAGCATCGGTGATGGTCACCTCGTCTGGAAGCGCTACGGGGCCGGCCGGGGTGGTGGTATTTTCCACGGGCACGACAAGCATTCCTGCGGTATCAGCTACCGGTGCGCCGGTCATGATGCGCACCGCGTGTCCCGCGGGGACCTCGGTAGGGGCGGCACCGGCTGGTACATCGCCGGCGACGGGGAGTGTCCATGGGCCGGGGGAGGGAAGATCCGCGGCGTGGACGAGGAAGCCATCCATCGCCGAGTTGGCGTGGGGCGGCACGGGAAAGCGCGCGGTGGCATCGGCGGCGAGGACGCGGCTGATGAGGGAGGCATCGACGGCGGCTGACTCGGCCGGCAGGGGGGATGCCAGGGTGAGGACGGCATCGAGGTGCGCGGAGATGCTGCGGGGCGTGGACATAAAAATAAGGTTAGCCGCCGATGGCAGACATCGGACGGTCCGGTTGCAGAAAGCCTTCGTCATCGATGCCATGGCCAGGCTTTTTGCTCCACATTTCCCCAGCCCAGGCCTCCATGATCTCCTCATCGCTGGCCCCAGAGCGCAATAGTTCCCGCAGCGGGGTTTCGGAATTGCCAAAGAGGCAGTTGCGCACGGCGCCGTCGGTAGTCAGCCGCGTACGATCGCAGTCGCCGCAGAAGGGGTGGGTGACCGAGGCAATGATGCCCAGTGTTCCGCGCGTTCCATCCGGAGCAGTGGCCTCCCACAGGGCGGCGGGGGCAGATCCCCGCGGTTCGTGGGCGGGCTCCATGGAGAAGTGGGTGCGCAGGCGGCCAAGGATATCTTCGGCCGTTACCATGTCCTCGCGGCGCCATTGCTCGCGGGGCCCAAGCGGCATCTGTTCGATGAAGCGCAGCTGAGCACCGTGGCGGACGGCATAGTCCGCTAGCGGGACGATGTCTTCTTCGTTGACCCCGGGCATGACCACGGCGTTGATTTTGATGGGGTGGAGGCCTGCGGCATCCGCAGCGGCGATGGCCTGGAGCACGTGATCAAGGCGGTCGCGGCGGGTGAGCGCGGCGTAGCGCTCGCGGTCGATGGTATCGAGCGAGATATTGATGCGATCGAGTCCGGCTGCGGCGAGGGCGCCGGCGCGCTTTTCTAGGCCAAGCCCGTTGGTGGTTAGCGCGGTGGACGGGGATCTCCCCTGGTCGGTGCGCAGCTCTTTAGTGGCGGCAATAATCTTTTCCAGCGACTTACGCAGCAAGGGTTCGCCGCCGGTAAAACGCACTTGGCGGATGCCCAGCTTGCCGACGCCAATTCGAATCAGTCGGATGGTTTCCTCATCGCTCAAGGTCTTCTCTGTGGGCATCCACTCTAAGCCTTCGGCCGGCATGCAATAGGTGCAGCGCAAGTTGCAGCGATCCGTGAGGGAGACGCGCAGGTCGCGGGCTTGGCGGCCATAGCGATCCAGCAGTGCGCGCGTGCCATCAGCAGCCGAGGCGGGCAGATCCGCTGGCGACTGCGCCCGGACCACGGTGGGCAGGGGCAGGGAAACTACGGGTCGCTGCGTGGAAGAGGTCATCGGTGCCAGTCTAAGAGAGGGGATGAGGTACACCAAGCTGCAACGGCTTAGAGAAGGATATTATTCCTAGTTTTCCCGGCTTAAATCGGTGGCTTTGGTGGCAGCGAGGCGCTGCGATTCGCCTGGACCCTTGAGCCGGATGATGTTGTACTCGCCTTCTGCCAGGTGGGTGCGCAAATCCTTCTTATCGAATTTGCCCACGGAAGTTTTATCGATGGACTTTACAAAGGTCCAGTACTCCGGCAGCATCCAACTCGGCAGCTCCTTGCGCATGCTGGCGCGCAGGCGCTCTGCGGTTTCGATGGTGGGAGAAGCACCTTCTGCCAAGACGGTAACGGCCAGTGGGCGCTCGACCCATTGCTTATCGGGATAGCCGATAACGGCGGCTTCGACGACGAGTGGGTCAGACATGATGAGGTTTTCCAGCTGGACGGAATAGATCCACTCGCCGCCGGAGCGGATGACATCTCGGGCGCGGTCCTCTACGGTAAGGAAGCCGTCCTTGGTGACCGAGCCGACATCGCCAGTGCGCAGCCAGCCATCCGCGGTGAACTTGCCCTCTGCAGCCTCGACCTGCTTGCCGCGAAATTCGGAGGCGATTTCGCCCGGCTCAGCGGTAGGCGAGTGGTAGTAGGAACCGGTGACCAGGTTGCCGCGTACCTGCAGCTCGCCCGCGTTGCGGTCGGTTCGGGCCACAACTTGGCCGTCATTGACCACGCGGTATTCCAGCGAGGCGGGGATGCGACCTTGAGAAATGCGGTAGGCCCACCGGGTATCGCCCGAAGCGCCCTGAGGAGGGCGGGCGATACCCGGT
>NZ_JAKRDR010000013.1:0-67566 GCF_022345765.1 Corynebacterium nasorum
TGAACTACCAGCCCGAACCAACGACGCAAACCGCGCCACAACAACAGAATCCGGAACCCATTTCGACTCCACACAATCACCTAACCCATGTCAGGTGTTTCCACGACCGCTAGAAATCAAGTTTCAGCATAAAACGAAAGAGACCCCTACCAGCGTTTCCACTGGTAGGGGCCCGGAAGTTGGTAGCGGGGGCAGGATTCGAACCTACGACCTCTGGGTTATGAGCCCAGCGAGCTACCGAGCTGCTCCACCCCGCGTCGAGATGACTTCCATCATCTGCGCTTGAACAGTACGTTAACACTAAGTGTATTCGCTCTGTCCTGGCGACTCATGTAACTATACATAGGGAAAGGCACCTACCCAAATCCGCTGGGCAGGTGCCTTAATCGCTGCTTTTAAAGAGTGAAAGAACTACTTTTCCGTCTTCTGATAAGACTCAACTGCCTTATCGAGTTCATCCAGGGCGCGGCCGTATTCCTCGAAGGAACCATCGCGAGCATCCTCTAGGCCCTTCAAAGCCTTGTTGATGTCATCGATGGCGCCTGCCTGGTCGGAAGAGGAAGGAGCGGAGGCTGGGGCCGACTGCTTATCTTCCTTGGCATCCTTCTTATTCTTGTCGTCCTTGGTGTCGGTCTTTTCGCCAGAATCGCCGTCGACTTCCTCAATATTCTGAGCAGCCTTGGCATCGATTCCAACTTGTTCAAGGGCATCACCGATAGTGGGGGCGTAGCCTACGCGGCCCTTATAGGACACGAGTACGCGCAGCAGCTTCGGGAAGGCAGAGGCCTGGTCCTTGCGCTGCGAGTAAATCGGCTCAAGGTACAGGATTTCGCCATCACCTACTGGCAGGGCCAGCAGGTTACCGTTGTGCAAGTCGTTAGTGCCTTCCCACAGGGTGCGGTCTCGGGCGACCTGGTCAGAAGACATCATCGCATCCTGCGCCTGCTTCGGGCCCTGAGTCTGCGTATTGGTCGGCAGCACCCGCACGGTGATATCGCCATAAGTTTCCGGATCGGAGGAGACAGCCATGTGTGCGGACAGGAACTCGCGGTTCAAGCCGCGATAAGAGGTCGTCAGCTGGAAGCTGGGCTTGCCGGTCTCTGGATCTGCGGCCATCACGTAGTAAGGCGGCTGGTTGAGCTGGCGAGATTCCTCCGCAGTGGGGTCATTCGGCACGGACCAGAAGGCATCGTTGTTGAAGAATACATTCGGGTCATCCACGTGGTAGCGCGCCAGCAGGTCACGCTGCACCTTGAACATATCTTCCGGATAGCGGAAGTGCTGGCGTAGCTCGTCAGAGATTTCTGCCTCTGGCTTGACGACGTCCGGGAAGACTCCCTCCCAAGCCTTGAGCACTGGGTCATTCTTATCGAACTCGTAGAGATCCACGCTGCCGTCATAGGCATCGACGGTGGCCTTTACCGAGTTACGGATATAGCCCACTTTGTCATTGACAAGGCGTTGGGTCGTGCCATCAGGATTGAGGGTGTCCTGGGTGGCGTCGGAAAGCGAAGCGCGCTGGGAATAAGGCAAGGACTCCAAAGTGGTATAGCCATCGACGATCCACTTCAGGCGGCCATCCACTACGGCCGGGTAGGTAGCAGAATCGGTGGTCAGCCACGGAGCAACCTTTTCCACGCGCTCGCGCGGGTCGCGGTCGTAGAGGAGCTTTGACTCGCTGCCGACGCGGTCAGAAAGCAAGAAGTTCAGCTCGCGGTACTTGGCGGCGTACATAGTGCGGTCGAAGATATTGCCAATGCCGACGCCACCCTTGCCGTCATAGGTATAGGTGGAGCTATCGGTGTCATATTCCACCGGGTTATCGCCAGTCTTGCCGGTAATGGCGTAATCCATGCCATCGGCAGCGCCAGCAATAACCGGGCCATAGTAGATGCGCGGCTGGTCTACCTTGATGCCCAGAGACTTCTCGGCGTCTTGGGTTTCGCCTTCGCCCTCCGACTCACCGGCCTGGGTCTGCAGATCAGAAACGGTAAAGATGGGGAAGCCTCCGCGGGCAGAGCCCGCATCGCGGGCTACCTCATCGACCTTATTGGCCTGCGCTGCCACAAAGCCATTGCCGTGGGTGTAGACGGTATGACGGTTAATCCAGTCGGACTGATTCTCCCGCAACTCATTTGGATCCAGCTCGCGCGCAGCAACGACGAAGTCACGCTTCTTACCATCGATCTCATAGCGGTCCATCGATAGCGTCTCTGGGAAGCCGTAGAAATTCTTCAGCTGCTGCATCTGGGTGAAGGTAGGAGAAAGAATCTCCGGATCCAGCAGGCGGAGGTTATTGATGGTGGCGTTATCAGAAGCCACCTTGTCATCAGAGACCTCGTCCCCACCCCAGTTGTCTTCATAGGTGACGTGGTCATCGGTAAGCCCATAGGCATAGCGCGTGGCCTCAATATTGCGGGCGATGGATTCTTCTTCCTTTGCCTGACGGTTTGGCTGCACGGAAAAACGTTCCATCAGCAGCGGCCATGCCTGGCCGATAACCAGCGAGGACAGCAACATCAACACCACGGCCAGACCCGGGATGCGCAGGTCCTTAATGACGATGGCCATAAACAACGCCACCGCCACAAAGACGCCAATGATCATCAAGATGATTTTCGCCGGCAGGTAGGCATGAATATCGGTATAGGAACCACCGGTAAAGAGATCGTGCTGGGCATATAGGAGCTCGTAGCGCTCCAACCAGTAGCCGATGACCTGAACAACCATCCACAGGCCGGCAGTAATCGCCAGCTGCAGGCGAGCCGAGTGGGAAATGGAGCCGCGAACTCCTGCGGCCTTATTGCCAATGCGGATGCCACCCAGCACATAGTGACCGAAAAGCGCGATGAGGAACGCCAAAATCAACAGGATAGATAGGGTGCTGACCACCATCTTCAAAACCGGCAACGTGAAGGCATAGAAGCCTAGGTCGTGGTGGAACTGGGCGTCCTGTTGGCCGAATTCCTGGCCGTTTAAAAATAGCAGGACCGTGCGCCAATTAGCCTGGCCGATGAAACCGGCAATGATGCCCACGATGGCGGGGATGACCTTGAAGAAGACGCCCATAGACTTTTCAATGGACTTGCGGTACTGATACACCGGCGAGTTCAAGTCCCCAAGGTCGAGCGAATCCGGACGCCCGCGCCAGGCAAAGAAGCCCGCGGCCCACACCACGGCAGCGGCGATGAAGCCGAAGATGATAAAGAGCACTATCCGCGCAATAATCGCGGTGGTGAAGACGTTCCGGTATTCAATCGCACCAAACCACCTCCAATCCGTGTACAGGCCCACAAACATGGGGCCGATGAACAAAAGGAGGGCAATGATGGCCGCAATGATTGTCGCGACCCGCGGGGGCCGCTTCAACGGGGCGGCTGGTGTGGATGACCCTAAGGACAACGCCAGCTCCAATCAAATAGTGCGAATTTAAAACCTGTAGACTTCTTCCAGCTTAAGGAAGCAATACACAGATAACGAATAAGGATGTTTATGAGTTCCCCCGAATTATCACAGCCAGCTTTAAACCGCGCGATGACCGAAGCCGTGGAATTCGTCCATGCAGAGGGCTGGGACGCCCGCCCCACTATCTTCGCGCTCGTTCCTACCCACTTGGTAGCAGACCAGCTTGCCGCCCTCGATGAGGAAGATGCGGCGCCGCTTACCCTTATCGTGCAGGATAATGTGCCTGAAAACATTGAGCCCGGTTCTGAGCAGTTGGCCGACTATGTCTCCCGCTTGGCTTGGCCGCGGGAGGTGGCCGGCGTCATCCTGGCCCAAGAGATTAGGTTCCGCGATACCTCCAGCGAGGACCCCTCCCCTCGCCCGGCGCGCCTGTTTTCCGGTGCGCTGCGTGAGGAAGGGATTGAAACCACATTGCTGCAGCTGCGCCCCACCGAAGAGGAGTTGGAAGCAGCCGGGCCATTCGCGGAGGATGACATCCAGCTGCGCGGCGGCCCCCAGGTAGCACCCGGGATTATCGCGGCCCTGCGCTATGGGCTGAGCCAGGACCCGGATGAACTAGATTAGACTGGAAAGACAATTCTCGCTTGCGACTAAGGAGCAGTTTCCTACCGTGCGACGCTTTACTCTCACTCGCCTGACCGCTACCCGCGCTACCGCAGCAGCACTCCTGCTGGGGGTAGGCGTGAGCGCTGCCGGCTGTTCCTCGGATGATGCCGCGCCTGCCGACGTCCCCGTAGATACCACCACTGCCAGCGCCGAGTCCGCTCCCACTGCGGCGGATGCCACTGAGGAAACCAGCACCGCATCCAGCTCCAAGTCCGCCGCTGAATCCAGCGTCGAGTCGAGTGCGGCGGCGAGCTCGGAGGCGGCGTCGGAAAGCACAGAGCCTGGGAGCGAAAAAATGGAAAAGTCTGTGTCCAAGGCCTATGACATCTTCGCGCCCGTGGCACCGCAAGAGCTTTTCGCGCACTTCGATCGCTGCGATTCCACGGGCGGGGATGACTCGTATAACTGCTCTGGGCCGAAGGTAGGTCAGTTCCAGTTCTTCCGCTCACACTCCAAGGCAAAGCAGACCACGCAGGTGCTTACTGAGCTGCGCAGCTCGCAGGTCATTGAGGATAGCGGCGACCGCGTTGTGGGCTGGTCCACGCTGGGCACCACGGCGGTTATTACCGTGGTGGACAATAAAGAAGGCATGGTCATGCAGCAGATGATCTCCTCAGACCAGGAAGATCCGGAAGAGAAGATCAAGGAACTGGGCCTAGCTAAGTAGGCCGCTTATTGGCAGGTTTTAATTTCCTTGCCGTCCGCGAAGTCTTTCATCGTGGATACCGCTTCATCCAGGTTGGACACTTCCGCGATGGGCATGTCCCCGTGGTCGCTCGCCGCGGCTTCGGAGCAATTATCTTGTGGCGCCAGGAAGAGTTCCGCGCCGGCTGCGTGGGCGGCGGCGATTTTATGTTGGATGCCGCCGATGGGGCCCACCTTGCCATCTTCTTGAATGGTGCCGGTACCGGCCACAAATTTGCCGCCCGTGAGGTCTTCTTCGCTGAGCTTATCGATGACCGCCAGGGTAAACATCATGCCAGCGGATGGACCACCGATATCCTGCAGGTTGTATGTGACCTCTATATCGTCTTTAGGGACCGAGAGCATGGCGATGCCCAGCATCGCCTGCCCCTTCTGGTGGGGGTTTTCCCCTAGCTCTATTTCTTCTTCGTGCTTTTTGCCGCCACGCTCCACGGTCATCGTGACCTTATCGCCGGGGCTCTTTTCCTTGATGATGTCTTGAACCTCACCCGGCTCCGAGACTTCCTTGCCCGCCACGGCGGTAATGACATCATCTTTTTTCAGTTTGCCCTGCGCAGCACCCTTATCCAGCACCTCTGCGATGGAGATCTTTACCGGCAAATGCAGGTAGTCCATGGCTGCCAGAGTCGCTGCGGACTCGGACTGAGTAAAGGCCTGCTTATTGGACTCTTCTACTTCTTTATCGCTCATGTTCTGTGGGATGACGGTATCGATGGGCACGATGGTGTCATCGGTCATCATCCAGCGTCCCAGCGCCTGGGCCAAGGTCATATTGGTACGCACGGAGACCGTAGTCATGTTGAGGTGACCATCCGTGTCATAGGTTTTCGGGGCTTGAACGTCAACGACCTGGGTGCCGTCTACCTCCCCCAATGTGTCTACCGTGGGGCCTGGGCCTTCGGCAGCATAGGGGACGGTCAAAGACACATCGGTGCCGGGAATATGGTCAAGCGATACCAACGCACCGGTTAAGACGACGGGGATAGCACCCCAGGCGATGGTGCGGACGCGACGGCTAGCAGGAGAATTCACGAATCACTACCCTACAACCTTTGCCGTCGTGTTCGCTGTCAGCGTAGCAGGGATCATGGAAACTAGCCGGATGGTGTCGGTAGATTAGGACGCATGAGCAACGGATTCGGTTTTTCTTTCCCCAATAATGATGACGACGATAATGACGGACGTCGTGACCAGAACCCGTTCGGCGCATTCGGCGGCGCTAATGGTGGCGGCCTCGGTGACATGCTGAACCAGTTCGGTCAGATGCTGTCCGGCATGGGCTCTTCTATGAACTCGCCGGAAAATTCCGGCCCTGTTAACTACGACATGGCCAAGCGCATCGCCCTGCAGCAAATCTCCCAGTCAAAGGGTGTGAGCGCGGACGATACCAAGGCAGTGGAGGAATCCGTCCGCCTAGCGGAGCTGTGGCTCGATGACGCCACCTACCTGCCCACCGCCTCCGGCACGGCCAAGGCGTGGGATTCCAAGCAGTGGTTGGAAGAAACCATGCCGGCCTGGCAGCGCATGGTCACTCCGGTGGCGGAGCATATGAATGATGCCCAGATGGAATCGATGCCGGAAGAAGCCCGCGAGATGATGGGCCCGATGACCAAGATGATGAGTCAGATGTCTGGCATGAACTTTGGCATGCAGCTCGGTCACGCCTTGGGTGATTTGGCTGCGCAGGCGTTGACCGGCTCTGATTTCGGTCTTCCCATCTCCCCGGCCAATACTGTGGCACTGTTGCCACAGACCATTCAGAAGGTCGCCCGGGAGCTCAATATTCCTGGCCAAGAGGTGCTGGTCTATATTGCAGCGCGCGAGGCCGCACGGCAGCGCCTGTTCAAGCACGTGCCGTGGTTGGTAGAGCGTATCGTCTCCTCTGTGGAGGAATATGCCATCGGTCTGGTCATTGACACCTCCCACTTGGAGGAAGTCACCCGCGAGCTCAACCTAGAGTCCGGCGATCCCCAGGCAATCCAGGATGCGATGAGCAAGCTGCAAGGCATGGACCTTTCCCCACGCATCACGTCCAAGAACACTGCGGCAGCCTCTCGCCTAGAAACCCTACTGGCATTGGTGGAAGGCTGGGCCGAGCACGTCGTCACAGAGGCACTGGGCGAGCGCATCCCATCCACCTCGAAGCTAACCCAGGCATGGGCGCACCGCCGTAGCACTGGTGGTTCTGCCGAAAACGCCTTCAGCAAGGTCGTTGGTATCGAGCTCAACGCCCCCAAGGTTTCTGAGGCCGCTGAGTTGTGGCGCCGCGCTACCGTTGCCGTGGGTGCGGAAAAACGCGATAAGGCGTGGGACCACCCGGACTTCCTGCCAACTGCAGAGCACCTAGATAACCCTGCCGCCTTTATCGACTCCCTATTGGATGACGGCCCTGATGAGGGCTTTGAGGAAGAGTTTGCCAAGCTGGAGGAAATGCTCAAAAACGGTGAGGATTCCTCTGCTACTCAGGGCGATGAGACCGGGGAAGCCGATGGTCAAGACGAGCAGAAAGAAAAGGGCAACGAGGACGACGAAAACTAGCAGCCCCAGCGCTGGTAGGCCTCAAGATAGCCCTTCGCCCGCTCAGCGTGGGGCGCCCTGTCCGCCCACTGCCAAAAATCCCGCCCGTGGCGCGGGATGAAGGTGTGGGTGAGCTCGTGAATGATTACCGAATCCAGCACATAGTCCGGCACGTGTTGTAGCCGGTCGCTCAGCCGAATATCCGCGGTGGAGGTAGTACAGCTACCCCACCGCGTATTTTGATTGCTTACCCAACGAATAGAGCCGATGGTAGCGCGGCTGTCTAAGAAAGCCGCGTTAAGCCGCCGAGCACGCTCTTCTAATTGCGCGTCCGAGCGACGGCTACTGCCCTGTTTCTTTTCTACCCGCGCCAACATATCCGCCACTGCCTCGCGTTCATCGCGAGCGGACATCCAGGCGGGGATGCGTACCTCGAGTACCCCGGAGACCATGCGAGCCTGCACGGTTTTCTTCCGCTTGGCGGAACGAATGACTTTGACCTCTGGGGTTTGTGGTGCGGGGGGCTGCGTGCTCGACATGACAGGTGATTGTACCTGTGGTGCAATGGAATCCACATGCATCGGGGAAAGGGGTATAGGCGTGGGGGCTTGTGTCACCCAGGTAGTTTTGGCGCCGGGCAGCGCAGTGTTTTGCCGCGAGGAAACGGTGGTTCAATTTGGCATGGATGCCACCCGCGTTGGAGTGGCAGAAACGGGCAGCGCGCTTTCCGTCGCGGCGGCCTTCAATACCGCTCGCGAGCCAGTGAGGCCAGAAGATTTGTCTGGGAGACTATGCGCCGCAGGTCTAGATGAGGCCGCAGCGCTTAGCCTTATCGAGGACGCACTAGACTATGGCATCCTTTGGCCTTATAAAGAGGCCGTAGAGAAATCGGACACTCTTGTCTTAATGGGAGAATCCGCACTGGCGCAAGGCTTACGCGCACGCCTGGAGGCAGATGGATTCCAAGTTCGCATCCCGTTAGAGGACGACAATATCTTTTCCTATATCCACGACCTCGACGGCATGTATCCGGTCCTGGCCGTAGACCAGCTGCACTGCCCGCTGGATTGCGCCAATGCACTGGCGGGGACGGACACCACGTGGCTTCCGGTGTCTTTATTGGACAATCGTGGCATCATTGGGCCGGTACGCGTGCAGGGCCGAGGCCCATGCCCACTGTGTGCGCACCTGTCCCGCGTGGATACGGACCCGCGCTGGAATATCATCAGCACCCAATTACCCCGCGTGCGCCGCACGCCAGAAGCTGTGGTGCTCGATGCGGTCGCGGCGCATACGCAGGTGATCATTCGCCGGCTTATGGGGCGGCCACTGCCGCCGGGAGCGCCGACCGCGAAGCCGCGCCCTGGACAGCAGTGGGAAGTCGATGTCTACGGTCACCACCAGCAGCGCACCATCATTGCGCATCCGCGATGCCCAGTATGTTTTGGCGGAAAAACCAACTTGGCTAGCTGCGCACCGAACGAATGACCTCTAGTACTTGGGCGCCATAGCGCTCCAGCTTGCTGGGGCCTACACCAGAGATGGACAGCATTTCTGCCTCATCGGCAGGAAGCTCCTCCGACATGGACTGCAGGGTGGCATCGGAAAAAATAACATAGGCCGGCACCTTTTCCTCGCGCGCAACCTGGGAACGCCACGAGCGCAAGGCAGAAAAGACCTCTTCATCTCCGCCTCCCTCGCAGTCTTCGTGGCGGCCGATAACTTTTTCGGCCGGTGTTCCCAGCAGACCTGAACATACGCGGCAGCGTTTCGGGCGGCGCGAGCGAGTCCCCTTGCCAGAGGCGTCTTCGGCCGCCGGTACGATTCCATCGAGGAAGCGGGTACGCTCGCGCGAGGCTCGCGAACCAGTGGTCTTCGCCAACGCCCACGACAGTGCGAGGTGCTCGCGGGCGCGGGTAATGCCGACATAGAACAAACGACGTTCTTCCTCAATCTGCTCATCGCCCGCCTTGATAGCGTGGTTGATAGGCATGAGCTTTTCTGTCAGCCCCACGAGGAACACCGCATCCCATTCCAAGCCCTTGGCAGCGTGCACGGTAGCTAGCGTGACGCCTTCCATGGCTGGGGCCTGTTTATCGGTGGAGCGCCGGCGCAGTTCTCCCAACACCCCGTTGAGATCTATGCCAGGAGCCGATTCCACAATCTTCTCGATGAGCCCTACCAATGCGTTGAGGGATTGCCAGCGCTCGCGGGCCTGCGCGCCCTGCGGCTCGGTGGCGCTTAGCCCCAACTCGACAAAGGCTGCGCGAGCAATTGCCACCGGATCATCCGGCAAGTCCTCACGACGGGTCGCGGCGATGAGAACGCGAATGGCCTCAAGGATCTCCGGGCGGCGGAAGAAGCCCTCGCCGCCACGGACTTGGTAGACCACTCCGGCGTCAGCAAGCGCCTGCTCAAACTGCTCCGACTGAGCGTTAATGCGGTAGAGGATGGCAATCTCAGAGGCCGGCACGCCCTGATCCAGCAGTGTGAGAACCTGGCCAGCAACCTCCTGGGCCTCAGTCTCTTCAGACTCATAGGCCTTAAAGGTGGGCTCCGGACCAGGCTCGCGCATGCCCTGCAGCTCCAAGCGTGTGCCAGCCGCACGCCCTGTGGCCTTGCCAATGACCCGATTGGCCAAGTCCGTTACCTGCGGCGTCGAGCGGTAGTCACGCTGCAACTTGACCACGGTGCCATCCGGGTACGTGCGGGAGAAATTGAGCAGGTAGTCCGGGGAGGCGCCGTTGAAGGAATAGATGGTCTGATTTGCATCACCCACCACGGTGAGATCGTCACGCTCGCCCAACCAGGCATTGAGCACCCGCTGCTGCAGCGGGGTTACGTCCTGATACTCGTCTACCACAAAGGTGCGATACTGCTCCCGGAAGGTTTCTGCAATCGCCGGCACATTTTCAATGGCACCCGCGATGTGCATGAGCAGGTCATCGAAATCCAGGTGCATCATGTCCGGTGTGGCCTTGGACTGTTCGTAGCGGCGAAAGGCCTCTGCCACCTTGGCGGGATCAGCCGGAGCGCTGCGGTCCGTAGTGGCGATCACAGACTCATAATCCTCGGCGCTCACCAGCGCGGACTTAGCCCACTCGATCTCCGCTAGGACGTCACGGATCATATCCTTGGAATTATCCAACCCCACCGAACGCACCGCGCGAGCGACCAGCGGGAATTTATTATCCAGCAGCTGCCACGGAAGGTCCCCCGCTACCTGGGGCCAGAAATACTTCAGCTGGCGACGCGCCGCGGCGTGGAAGGTCTGCGCTTGTACGCCGGCCACACCCATTGTGCGCAGACGATCGCGCATCTCTCCGGCTGCCCGCGCCGTGAAGGTCACCGCGAGCACGCGTTGCGGGCTCACAAACCCTTGGTCTACCAGGTTGGCGATGCGATAGGTAATAGTGCGGGTCTTGCCCGTACCCGCGCCAGCCAAGATGCACACGGGCCCGCGCGGTGCCGTGGCCGCGCGCAGCTGATCTTCATCCAGCAGGGACAAATCCGGCTTAGTCACCGTGATACCACTCCATAATCATCGTGTGTGCAATTGAACCCGGACGAGGAAGCGAAAGCTCAGGCAGCTCGGAGCGCTCCACCCACCGGATCTCTTCCAGTTCCCCATCAGTATGGCAGGTGGGGTGGACATCAGCCGTTTGTGCACAAAAGCCCAGCATAAGCGAGCCGCTCGGTGGCCACGCCTGCGATCCCCAATAACGAATATGGTCCACCCTACGCCCGGTTTCTTCGAGCGCTTCGCGTGCAAAGGCTGCCTCCGCAGTCTCGCCGGGTTCAACGTAACCAGCGATCAAAGAGAAGAAGCTATTGCGGCGGCGATTACGCGCCAGCAAAATCCGGTCTGTACCGCTGAGGCGAATGAGCCCAATGACGGCGGGATCCAAGCGCGGGAAGACCAGCCGTTTCTCGTCGTGCGGATCGCGCCCAACGATTCCCGGCGCCGGGTAGTCCAGCTGGCGTCCGGTCCGGGGATCAAAGCGCTGTTCGCGTCGGTTGCGGATAAGCGCGATGGCTTGCAGGATAACCGGCTGGTCTGCAAAGAAGGTTGCACTTTCTAAACGGCCTAACTTCCCGGCGCTATCCTCCGAGACCAAGCATGCCTGCAAGGTGCCTAGGTCCACCACGACCTGCTTGCCGACGCCCCCGGGAACCTCTTTCACCAGCACCGGCTCCCCCACCCCCGTAACCGGTACGAGGCCACTAGGAGTTACTGGGAGGAACATTTAGTCCTCGTCATCATCGTCCATGACCTCAATGGGCTGTTCCATCTCGTGCTTGATATACAGCAATCGGTCTCCCGGCTTCAACGCGGAGGCGTCCGCGGTATCCACTCGGTGCAGTTCGTTATTGCGCAAGACTGCAAGCACGATATCTGCCAGGTGGCGTGGGTTAGAACCAACCTCAAACTCGCGCACGGCACGCTCGGCCACGGAGAATCCCTCATTAGGTGAAAGCAGGTCTTCCATCATCTCCACCACCGTCGGGGTCACGGTAGCTAGGCCCAGTAGTCGGCCGGCAGTCTCAGCGGAGGTGACCACAGAATCCGCACCAGATTGCAGCAGCAGGTGGCGGTTCTCAGACTCGCGAACCGACGCCACAATCTTGGCCTTGGGTGCAAGCTCTCGCACGGATAGACAGCACAGCACCGCTGTATCGTCCGTAGATGGGGTTACAACAATAGAGCTTGCGTGCTCTACCCCAGCGATCTTCAATACGTCTTGCTTTGTGCCGGAACCAAAAATGGTGACTAGTCCGTGGTGCTCTGCGTGAGCTAGGGAGGCACGGTTGGTATCAATGACCACGATCTGGGAGGACGGAACATCATCGGCCAGCAGCGCGGCTACCGCTCCGGCTCCCTTGGTGCCATACCCGATAACGACGGTGTGGTTACGCAATTGCTTTCTCCAGTTCTGGATTTGGAAAGTACGTCGGGCCTTATCCGTTAGCACGGACAAGGTCGCGCCAACCAATAAAACAAGGAAGATCAGGCGGGCAGGTGTAATAAGCGTTAAGTTAATGAACCTGGCCTGCGGGGACACAGGAACGATATCGCCGTAGCCCACTGTAGTTAGCGACACCGCAGCATAGTAGGCGGAATCCAAAAGCGACATGTCCTCGCTATATCCACCGCCGTCCAAATAGACCACGACTGTCACGAAGACAACAATGCCTAAAGCCCACAGCACACGCTTGCCCAACTGACGCCACGGGCTGGAATTTTCATCCCTCGGCACCGTAATGACGTCAATGAGCGCGTGATCCGGCTGTGAAGACAGCTCGACCTGCGGCAAGAAGCGACTTTTAAAGCGCGACTTCATTGCCTGCGCACGTTTTTTGGCCACTAGCCCTGCCTTCTTTTCTAGTCTCGAATGATTGCTCAAGGGATTGCGCGGTACGCAACCGCCCACATACCTTAGCCCTTTTGGTGCTCAACTGACGATTCAAGGAGTTTCTTTAGCTCTTCCCCACGGGGAAGGCGGGCGGGTTCGAAGGTATATCCATCGTGCACGTAGTAGAAAGCAGCGCGAATCTTCTCTCCGCCATGAATGCGCCGCCACGCCTCTGCATAAACCGCAAGCTGTATCTTGGCGGCGTCCATAGCCTCCCCTTGGGGTGGGCGGCCTGTCTTCCAGTCCACCACCATCCACGTGCCGTCGTCCATGCGGAATACCGCATCCATGCGCCCGCGCACCACGGCCTCACCGATGGTGATTTCAAAGGGCGCTTCTACGTATTCCGGTTGACGTTGCGCCCACTCCGAGCTCAAGAAAGCCTTTTTCAGCTCTTCCAAATCATAGTCCGCCGCCTCATCAGTACCCGGCAGCTCTTCCTCGCTCAATAGTGCAGGGCTGCCAAAGCGGTCCTCCAACCACGCGTGGAAGGCGGTACCGCGCTTGGCATAAGCATTCGGCTTAAACGGCACTGGACGGCGTTGCCTGCGTGCGAACTGGAGTGGATCTGCCCGCAGCGCAACCATGTCAGAAGCAGTCAGCTCGCTGGGTAGCTCAACGTCTACCACCGGCTGTTGCAGAGCCCTGTATTCTTCAATAAGAGCGCCAGCTTCCTGCTCCCACAACTCAAAGGTTTCACCGTGGCTGAGGTCTGGAAGTTCATCCATCGCCTCAAGCACCGCATCGGCACCGGCAACTGCCTCCGGGTTAGCCATCAGCGCTGGGAACTGTGCGCTCTCACCAAAGTCCTCCTCAGACGGTTCATCTGGCACGGACCACTCCACCACGTACTGCGGGAACTTCTCCTTCAAATGCTCTAGGTATTCATAGGGCCCCTTCTTGTTTCTTGAAGAAAGGTTATTAGTCCCCGAACCAGTAACGGTCAGCGTGGATTCGGTACGGGTCAATGCAACATAAAAAAGGCGCGCAGATTCTTCCGCCTTTAGGGCACTATCTGCTTTCTTAAATTCTTCGCAGGCGTTTTGGAACTGCGAGCGCTTTTCGGCATCCTCTGGGACCTCAATATAGTCGTCCTCCCCCGGGACCTTGTCGATCCTGCTAAGGAAGGTCTCCGCTTGCGCGTTATAGCTAGAAGAATCAGCATGCACCACGCAGACATGCTCCCATTCCAGGCCCTTGGCCTTATGCGCAGTCATAATTTGCACACGGTCCGTTGCGGCAGGCACCTCACCCATGTCCAAACCGTCTTCCTTTTCGAGTGCAAGCGCAAAATAGTCCAAGAGTGCGTACAAGGAATCACCGTGGAAGCTAGCGACGATATCGGCAAATTTATCCAGGTGCGTCGCTCCCCCCGCGCTTCCGCGCGCCAAGACTTCGGTACGGATATTAAACAATGCCTCAATATCAGCGAAGATGTCCACCAGCGGCTTGGATAGCGAATAGGTGCGCAAGTGCCGCAGTTTGGCAGATACCTCTTCCATGCGGGCAAGGCCCTGTGGGGTATAGCGGTTCCTCTCCCCCAAGTCAGCCAGGGCGTCGGCAAGGCCAACGCGCTGATCCGGTTCTTCTGCGGTGACATCTTCCAACTGCGCTCGCAGGTAATCTTCCGGGTCCATTCCTGGTTCCCAACGCAAGCGCTCCTCCCTTGCTCCGGCGAGGTTTCGTTGACGCGAAGCGAGGGCTTGAATATCGCTAATCCCCAAACCGCACATAGGGCCAGCCAGTACCCGCACTGCTGCAGACAGATCTTCTGGGCGTACGAGCATCGTGGCAATCGCCACGAGATCCTGGATTTCTGGCTGCCACAACAAACCACCGAGACCGATGATTTCATTGGGTACGCCCGCCTTGTCTAAGGCCGCAGCGATTGGCGCGGACTGCCTATTTTTCCGCACCAAAACCGCTGCGCTGAAGGTGTCTCCCTCGCGTTTGTCCCACTGCTTTTTCAAATGCTCGGCGATAAATTCGCGCTCGCGATTTTCGCTTTCAAAGTAGGCCAGCTGGATTTCACCCTCGCCTTTATGTGGGGCGGCAGAAAGTTCATCCACGGGACGCTCAACGCCTTCAAATACCCTCTCCGCCACTGAGTTAGCCAAATCCAGCGCACCCGAAGGGTTGCGCCACGAGGTGGTCAATTGGTCCTTCGGAGCAGGTGTGCCCGGCGCGACTGGAAAATCCTCCACGAAGGCGGTGAGGTTTTCAGAGGTCGCGCCGCGCCAGCCGTAGATGGCCTGCATTGGATCGCCTACAGCCGTAACCGACAATTCATCTTTTTCGCCGCCGAAAAGGCTTCGAAGTAGAACGCGCTGGGCATAGGAGGTGTCTTGGTACTCATCCAACATGACAACCTTGTAGCGCTGGGATTGTTGCCTGCCCACCACGGGATAATCACGCGCTACTCGGGCGGCGACAGACATTTGCTCGCCAAAGGTGATGACTTGTCGCTCGGATTGTTCCTTTTTCAGGGCCTCCAGCAGCGGTACGTACTGCACGCGGCGTTCCTGTGTCTGGATATAGCCCAGCAGCTTTTGAGAGTATTCGGGGCCATTCTTCTTCGATTTGTCAAGGTTATCGATATCTGCGCGAAAATCGCGCGCATGCTCAGCGATATGGCTCGTGTCTTTGAGACCGTTATCAATATCCTGGCTGAGGCTCAGCAGGGTCTCGGTGATTGTGGCTAGGGTGCGATCGTCTTCTAGTTGGCCGGTGTAATTGCGCACCACATCGTAGGCTAAGGAATAGCGCTCGGCCTCAGTAATGATGCGCGCGGTGGGCTCAACCGGAACTAATAGGCCGTATTCACGAACGAGTTCTCCGGCGTAGGAGTCATAGGTGGATACCTTCGGCGCAATGTTTTCTAATGCTTCTGCCACATCGCTGCCTGGTGGGATGAGACCGGAATCGCGCAGGTGAATCAGCTGCCTGCGAATGCGTTGCTCCAGCTGTTGCGCGGCTTTGCGGGTAAAGGTCAGGCCAAGAACCTGTTCAGGTCGCACATAACCATTGGCCACCAAATACACCACGCGCGAGGCCATGGTTTCTGTCTTGCCAGCACCAGCGCCGGCAACCACGAGTTTAGGGCTAAATGGGCCTTCAATGACATGGGCTTGTTCGTCGGTAGGCGGGAAATCCTTGCCCAAGGCCGCAGCGATTTGCTGTGGGGAAAAGTTGCTCTTAGGCATCGGTGGTCATCCTTCCTTCTTCCTGCACGGGGCAGATGGAGCGAATTGGGCATTTGTCGCAGTCTTTATTGGTACGCGCAGTAATGCGCGGACCACGCATTTCCTCCACCAGCGGGGGCAGAAGTGCGGCGAATTCTTCGAGTGCTTCCGGAGATTTATCGCTTTGCCAAATCTCGCCAATCTTCTTAGTGGTTGCGCCTGGGTAAACCAGCACCCCTCCCTGGCGCGGCATTCCTTCACCGTCGTGGACCTGATGGCCGTCGAATGCACCGTGGGCAAGCGCGAGCTGATAGGTCATTAACTGCACATGGTCTTCGGCTTCTTTCTTGGCCGGTTGGTTTTTCCCGGTCTTGAGGTCCACGACCAAGTAGTTTCCTTCTTCATCGCGAAGGAGACGGTCCATATAGCCGCCGATGCGCACGCCTTCACCGACATGTACGCCCACAGGAATTTCCACGCCCACTAGTTCTTGATTGACCTCAGATTGGCGCGCCCATTCGCGGGCGCGGTCCAATAGCGCGGAAAACTCATCGAGTTTGAATCGCAATTGCCACTGCGGGACGTCCTGGATGCGCTCGAAAGCCTCCATCACCAAAAGCTTGGCCTTTTCCGCATCCATACCGCGGCCAATGGCTTCAAAGAAGGCGTGGGCCAACGTACCGCGGAGCAGGTGTTCCTCGGTACTTGGATCCTCAGCCACATTGCCCAGCACAGCCTTGAGCGGGCAGTTGAGCAACGCTTCTACGCGAGAGGGCGATAAACTGCCGCTAGTATGCAACGGCAGTTCAGCCGCAACGGAACGCGCCGACCACCACTGCTCCGGGTGGGCGCCGGGGATTTCGGCCGCCGCTAATCGCGCGAGCTGGCGGGCAGCTTGCTTGCGTTCAACCTCACCGGATTCCGGATTGCTAACTACCCGGCGCAGCTGCGCGACGAAGGCCGGCACGGACAGCACCGCAACATCGAGTGGATCAATCTCCAGACCATCGCGCAAAGATACGGGTGCGGGTTCGGGCACATCGAGGCCCAATTCGCGCGGAAGTTGAGCGTGGCGCAGCGCCCGCTTTGCTTGGCGACGCGCAGCTTGACCGGGAACATCGACACCACGTCCGGCGAATTCGTCGATGAACCGAGAAGGCTCGAAGACCGTATCGCCCTCTGGATTCTCCACGGCAGTAATGAGCAGGCGCTTTCGGTGGCGGGTGGTAGCGACGTGGAAGAGACGACGCTCCTCTGCCAAGCGGGAGGCAATGTGGCTGACGGGAGTATCGGGATCAATATCGTGGTCGAGGAGATCGATGAGATCTTCTTGCCCGAAGATGGAGCCAGTCTCTCCTAGCGAAGGCCAGCTGCCTTCCTGGGCGCCGGCCACGATGACGGTATCCCATTCGCGGCCCACTGCACCGTGCGCAGTCAGGATTTCTACGGCCTGCGGGATGGCGGTACGGCGGTCACGCACGCCAGTGGGAAGTTCTTGTTCAGTGATATGGGTCAAAAACGCGCTCAGTGAAGAATCCGGGCGGCGTTCTACGTAGTCTCCAGCAGCGTCAAAAAGCGCCATCATTGCATCTAGGTCGCGGTCGGCCTGCGAGCCCGTTGCACCACCGCGCAAGGCCGAGGCCTGTAGACGGTTGTCCAGCTCGGTAGCACTCCATACGGCCCACAGAATCTCCTCCACCGAAGCGCCGGAAGTGAGCGCTTCCCGGCCGGCACTGAGCACTGCACGAACGCGTTCGAGGATCGAATATTCCCGTTCAGTGAGCTGTCCGTTGAAGTCTGGGAGCTCGCCGTAGAGAAGGCCCCGGAGGCTATCGATGCCCCGAGTGGTGGAATCCCAGCGGCGCAAGCCACGGATCAGTCGGCGCAGGGTGACAGGATCGGCGCCACCCACAGGTCCGGTGAGTAGTTCTTCCAACTCAGAGTTAGATAGTTCCTCCTCCAAGGCGCGCAGTGCAAGCAGCACAGCGGAGACCAAACGCTGTTCGGCCAAGACAACGTCGGTGGGATTGATATGTACGGGCACACCGGCGGCTAGGAGGGTGCGGCGCATTTGGCCAATGTCACTAGTAGAGCGCACAATGACAGCGATGTCGCGCCAGGGCACGGCATCTTCCAAGTGGCGGCGGCGCACGGTATTAGCTACGACGTCGCGCAGCCGACCGTCCGAATCCACGATAGAGATGCACGCCGGTGTGGGCCTGCGGTAGGACTCGGTGAGCTCAATGTCATGCTCGGCTGGAAAGTCCTGCAAAAAGCGCGAGCTAGCACCACGAAAGGCAAAGACAGATTGGGCTGTATCTCCACCCACAACTACGAGGTTGGCCTGCGCAGCTAGCCCAAGAATGAGCTTTCCTGCGGTGGGGTCGAGCAGTTGAGCATCATCGACGACAATGGTGTGGAAGGGATGATCGCGCAGTAATTCAGGGCGTTGGAGAACCGCGGTAACCAACTCTGCAGCAGAGTATGAATGGGAACGGGAGAGGAGCTGCACGCGCTCATACTCGCGCAGAAATTCGCCCGCGGCGGACCACATAGGGCGGCCATATTCGTGGCCTAGGCGCTCCAGGTCTCCTGGGCCCAGACCTCGTTCAATGGAGCGCAAAAGGAAATCGCGCAACTGCCGCGCAAAGCCCACATATTCCAGCGCGGGGCGCATCTCTTCTGGCCAGGAACCGTGGCCGTCCTCTGCTTGACCGATAAGTAGCTCCCGAATGACGGCATCTTGTTCCGCACCGGTAATGAGCCGTAACTCCTCCTCGGCCGCCGTGCGCAGTAACGCAAAAGCCAAGGAGTGCACAGACCGCACCATTGAGGTCTGTGCGGCGTAATTCTCGAGGCGTTCAGAAAGTTCGCGGCGCAATCGGGCACCGGATTCCTTCGAGGGCGCAATAACGAGAATGCCGGAGGGATCCGCGCCAGTTTCCTGGGCTCTGTCCAGGGCATGAATGACGGTATCGATAAGGAAGCTCGACACGCCACTGCCTGCCGCACCGGTTACTTTCCAGGAACCGGATTCGGGCAGGTCAACCCGCCAGCTGCGGGCCGTGGCGGACGGGGTACGGGGAACGAGGCGCACTTGCGGGGACGGTGGGAGGACCACTCCCGCACGCGCGGTGGAATGGGGGTCGTAACTCACCGCTCCAGTATGGCAGATGCCCGCGACACCAGATATTGCTCCACCCGTTCAATGTGCGAACGCGCGTTTGAACGCGAAGCAGGATGCAGATCGTTGATATGACGACGATACGACACTGCACGCAAGAGCAGCTCCTGCATGCCCGGCACGTGGCTAAAGCGTTGGCAGATCTCATCATCAACCGCCTGAGCAATAAGCCCGTCGACGATGACTAGGGCGGCGCTCCAACCGGCTGGGCGCGGAAATTCGCTCGGCACAATGTCCACGATTCCCGGCGGGTTGGCGCCGTGATAGACCGTGGTGGTGAGAAGAGCGGTGTGGGCGGGGATAAGAGGGACGTCGGCAAGCAGAGCTGGGCGATAGGCCTCCCCCGTTTCTCCCCACGCGGCGCGCTCCGCGCGAGCAAAGACATCGTCACGCTGCCCGGTGGGAAGTGCCACCTCGGCCATAGCCGTATCAAGGCGCAGCGCCATCTGTGCGGTTTCATCAATGCGCCCCCGGACCTGCCCCGGAATAAACTGCGTGGCCTTCCAGCCAGCGGCCGTATGACGGCCATCGCTAGATAAAATTGGCCGGGAAACCCGGGCGCCTTGCACACTTAGGCGCTCGCGCGTCTTGGCGGACCATGCAGCAAAAGGACTGGCCTGCGAATAGACCACGTCCCCCACCTTGATGCCGTTATCCCACACCGGGCCTAATTGATCGCCCTGAGCGCGGCGAGTACCGGTAGCACCAGTTTCCGCGTGAAAGGCGCTTAAAACATGCTCTGGGGGAAGCGGCATCCTTAACTCCTATTCGGGTTGGTGGGGATCCTTATTATCCGGGTTGGGGAAAGGCCACGGGTTAGCTGCACAGGTCACGTCCTCATCAGGATAGACCTCGCTGGGCTTGCGATCGTGCAATGCCTTGTTATTGAGATCCAAGGTCTGCTGCATCATGATCGGAGCTAACTTGCCCTGCCCACCACACGGCTGGTGGGCCGCATAGCCAATGGCGTGGCCCAGCTCGTGGTTAATAACGTACTGGCGGTAGTTACCCATATCGCCTTCAAACGGCGTCGCACCGCGCACCCAGCGAGCCTCATTAATAACCGTGGTGGACTCGCCAGTAATGGTGGTATGGCAGGAGGTTTCCGTTTCAATTTTCTCCCCGCACCGCTCCGCGGCGGTACCCAAGGAGGTCAGCTGGATACGGGTATCTGGATCCGCATCAGAGGCCACGTGCTCGAACTCGAAGTCCTTGTGCGCGGTCCAGCCGCGCGGATCAGAAAGGGTGGCCTCCACCATGGCTGCAAAAGAATCATCGCCGCCATACGGTGCGGTATTGAGGCCATCTTCCACCTCGATGGAATAGCGCACCTTCTGCGCGCCACCCTTACCGGCTACGGCGCCGGGCTCGCCCACCTCATGGAAAGTGCCCTTTCCCTGCTTGGTAAACGCCCCACCGGGCGGCATCTCACTAATTTCCCGTTTGACCGCTTCCGCATCAGCCGGATCAGGCCCGATTTTCTCGGCACTCGTCGGGGCAGCTGTGGTAGTTTCTTCCGCCCCTTCTTCAGAGGAGGAAGCGGTGGCGATATCGACAATGAACCAGATGGTCAAGGCGATCATCAAAGGGATAGCCACCACGCGCCACCAGCCATATTGACGCGCAAACCGGACCACCGCATTAGGGTGGTCCGGCGAATGGCCCTGGCTCCGGTGAGCGTGGCGAGTCTCCCTGTCTTCCATGGGGCCTTAGGTTACCCGTTTATTTTTAAAAATCTGAATCAGCAGACCGGTGCGCTCGTCTTTAGGCGCCGGCGAATCCCACGGCGTGCTTCTTCGCAATGCCCACCTCAACGTAGACCACGCGGTCAGTGCGCACGAGGTACTTGCGGCCCTTGTCATCTTCCAGTTCCAAGGTGGAGTTATCCGCCAGGGCGCTATTGATCTTCTGCGTCAGGTCAGCCTGGTCACCTGCAGCGCTAATGACCAGCTCGCGAGCGGTGTCTGCGAAGCCAAACTTGATATCCATGAGGGTTCCTCCTCTAACTAGAGTTTTATTGTCAATGGCCCCACTATAACCATCCCGGCTACTATCAAGGTGTGTCTGACATAAAATCCCAGCCACCGAGCTTCGCGGAACTCGGCGTTGCGGCCGAAATCTGCGATGGACTCGCCACCCGTGGCATCACGCGTACTTTTGCAATCCAGGAATTAACCCTGCCCATCGCTTTGTCCGGTCAGGATTTGATTGGCCAAGCGCGCACCGGCATGGGCAAAACCTACGGCTTTGGCGTGCCGCTTTTGGATCGTGTCTTTGATGATGCCGATATCGAAGAGCTCGATGGCACCCCGCGCGCCCTCGTGGTGGTCCCCACCCGTGAGCTTGCCCAGCAGGTCACCAAAGACCTGCAGGTAGCCGCCGCTGACATACCGGTGCGTTTGGTTTCCATCTACGGAGGCCGGCCCTACGAGGAACAGATCACAAAGCTCAATAAGGGCGCCGATGTCATCATCGGTACACCTGGCCGCCTGATCGATCTCCACGAGCGCGGCAATCTGCAACTAGACCGCGTGGCCATCTTGGTACTCGATGAAGCCGACGAGATGCTAGATTTGGGCTTTTTACCCTCGGTGGAGGCCATCCTGCAGGCTCTGGATGGCAATGCGCACCAGACCATGCTCTTTTCCGCTACGATGCCGGGCGCGATTTTAACGCTGGCCCGCCGTTTTATGGATAAGCCCATCCATATCCGCGCCGAATCGGGCGAGCAGGATTTCACTCATTCCTCCACCCGCAAGGTCACCTTCCAAGCTCACCGCATGGATAAGGTTGCCATCGTCGCGCACGCCCTGCAGGCTGCCGACCGCGGGCGCACCATCATCTTCGCCCGTACCAAGCGAGCGGCCGCCCATTTGGCCGATGATCTCGCCCGGCGCGGCTTCCGCGTGGGAGCCGTCCACGGCGACCTTGGGCAAAAGTCCCGCGAGAAATCCCTGCAGGCCTTCCGCTCCGGCCAGGTAGACATCCTGGTCGCCACCGATATTGCTGCCCGCGGTATCGACGTCGATGATGTCACTCACGTCATCAACTACCAGGTACCAGATGATCCAATGACCTTTGTCCACCGTATTGGTCGCACGGGTCGCGCCGGGCATACCGGTACCGCCATCACCTTGGTGGGCTACGATGAGCTGGGCAAATGGCAAGTCATTAACGATGAGCTGGATTTGGGAGAGCCGGAGCCGCCACAATGGTTTTCTACTTCCCCAGAGCTGGCCCAAGCGCTAGACATCCCCGCGGATGCTGAGGAGACCGTAGGCCCCGAGACCAAGGTTGTAGGCCAGGTTTCAGTCCGCGAGAAATCCCCCACCCGTACCACTGCGCGCCGCGGCAGCTCCCGGCGCCGACGAGGAGGCCGCCGATGACTAAGGCTCCCATTTTGCGTTCCACGCTCTCTGATTGGAAGGCCACCGGCATCATTGCCGTGGTCTGCGCCATCGCGGTAGGCGGTGCAGCCGTCACTGCCAATATCAATCAGGCACATTTGAGCCAGGCGGCCGTTCCTGGGGAAAAGGATGCACCCGCACTTTCCACAGTTCCGACTAACCTCCACGAGTCCTTCAGCCTCCCCAATGAACCGGTGCCTGGCCAATACCGGGCGGTTTCGGCGCACGGCCTGACCATCACGCATGCGGATCACACGCTCACGGCTACCAATCCGGACGGTTCCGAAGCATGGACCTATGAGCGCACTGACGCCGAACTGTGCTCACTGTCTGCTGCATGGGGCAAGATAGTAGCTACTTATAAGACCGGTGTGGGCTGCGGAGATACCGTGGCGATTGATGCCGCGACTGGTGAGTATGACAGCACCCGTAGTGCCATAAATTCGGACGAGGTAGTACCCATATCCTCCAATGACCGGGTAGGAACGGCCTCCACCGACCGCATCGATCTGTGGCGCTCGGATATGGTGCGTACCGTGGAATACGGTGACGTGGAGGCAAAACAAGAACCGGACAAGCAACCGCATGAGGATTGCACGCTCAGCTCGGCCCTTACCCGTACCGAGAACTTAGCCCTGACCGAGTCCTGCCCCGATAAGCCGAATACCACCTGGTTGCGCTTCCAAGACACCACCCCCGATGATTCCCGTCAACCGGACATCGCCGCCGATGTGGACATTGCTACCGATGGCGCCCGCCTTGTCGCCGTAGGCCAAAAGGCCGCCGCCGTATACCGGCCAGGACCACACCCCTCCATCGAGTCATATAACAATGAAGGTAAAAAGCTCGACTCTTCCCCAGCAGAGCCTTCTCCGGCTATAGACACCGGCGACTCCCCCTTCGCGCCGGCAACTGCGGACTTGCCGCACCATATGACCTGGTTTGATGGCTCCCGGCTTTACCTCTTTAAGCCGAGCGACCTCTCGGTTGATCGCATCGTGGAAGAGGCCATCGGCACCCCCATCGCTGTCAACGAGCAGATGCTGGTGCCTACCAAAGAAGGAATTGCAGTCATGGACTGGTCCACTGGCAAGACCCTGCGAACCATCCCGGTTGACCGCGGCGCCTACCACGGTGCCGTTTATCTCACTTTAGCGGGCGAGACCATTGTGGAAGCCCGCGGCGATAAGGTAGTGGGCCTTAGCGCCGATTAGTACCCCACCATCGCATAAAAAGGCCGCGCATTCCGGGTTTTCCCGGGCGCGGCCTTTTTACACGTGAAGATGACTTTAGAAGTTTGCTGCCGCCCACTCAGTGGAGGCGCGTACGAACATCAGCAAGAAGATGACCACTGCGGCGCTCAGCAATGTCACCGCGCCCAGTAGCGGCGATCCACCGCTAAACATTTGGAAGGAGCTAGCCGCCAAGATTAGCTCCACCAAAATAATGGCTCCCCTACCCCAGCGCTTTCCCTTGACCATGGCCCAAGCGCCAATGATGACAAAACCAAACACGATAAAGATAAAGAGTGCGGTGCCTAGCCCCACAAAGCTTCCAGAGCCCGAATCCGACACCATGGAGCCGTTTTCCGCACCGGTCAATTCGCGCACGATCAGGAAGATGCCAAAACAGATTACGGCGATGGACTGAATCACGGCGAGTGCTGCGGCCACGAGGACTGGTTGCGGCGCCCCGTGCTGGGTCTTTTTTTCCCCACTAATCGACCGCGTGGAGGCAGCATTTTGCTCTGTGTTTACCTTCTTGTTTTGTTTGGACACAAGCCCACAGTCTACTCACGGGCAACGCCATTTTCTTGTGCGCCACTCAGGTTTCGCGGGGGCAAGGGCTAACCGGACAGATTTGACGCTTCTCCAGTCACCACACTCAAGTAGTTTCAGTCAATGCGCCAGTTCAGCGCGTTTCTCACAGGCTTCTTTCAACTCCAGCGTCTATCTAAATGACCCCCACATCACTTTCCATTCAGTGATGTTTACCACATTTTCGCCTCTACCCCTAGCGGAGCCTGAGTAAACATGTCATGATTCTTGGGTAGCAAAAAGAAAGAGGACGTAAACCTCTTCTTAACTTGAAGGAAACTTCAAGTAACCACAATGTGGACCATTGGCGGCGGCGACGCTGGCCCGACCTCGAGACCGGGCCCCACTGCGCGCAGACCAGTTCACACAACCACCCACCCATGGCATTGGTTGCTTTTCATTTATGAAAAGTGCTTGTGCTTTCTGCTGTCGAATTTTTGTTAGGAGATATCAATCATGGATTGGCGCCACGAAGCTGTTTGCCGCGACGAAGACCCCGAGCTGTTCTTCCCAGTAGGCAATTCTGGTCCTGCACTTACCCAAATCGCTAAGGCCAAGTTGGTCTGCAACCGTTGTCCCGTTGCCTCTTCCTGCCTGAAGTGGGCACTGGAGTCCGGCTTGGACGCCGGCGTCTGGGGCGGTCTATCTGAAGAGGAGCGCCGCGCCCTCAAGCGCCGCCGTAACCGCGGCCGTGGACGCGCCCGCGTTTCCGCTTAATCATCGGCCCCCAATTTTCGTTTCGGCGCCCTTAGCCGCTAAAGTTGAATAAAGTTCAGTTACCCTCAACGAAGGAGTGCGCAATGAGCAAGCGTGGTCGCAAGCGCAAGGATCGCCGCAAGAAGTCCGCTAATCACGGCAAGCGTCCTGGCGCATAACGCACAGCACATAAGCCCGGCCCTCGGTCATCACAGACCGTAGGAGCCGGGCTTTTGCTTTGCCGAATCGGCGCAGGCCGCTTAGCAGCCCGTGCCGTATGTCCGCACTACCAGGTGGTCTCGATGCGGGTGATTTCAACCGAGATGCGGCGGCGTAACGCCTGCGGCGCCTTGGCCTGTCCGTTACAACAGTTGCGCACCAGCGAACGAATAATCTCCTCGCTCTCGAGGCGCTTTTGACAAAAATCACACTGGGCGATGTGCTCGCGGATGGCGAGCGCGCGGGCATAGGTGGTGGATTCATCGAGAAGCTCGCACAGGAGGGCCTGTACCTCTGGGGAGCTACACGCACCACAGTTGTGTTCCGTTGCGCGTTCCATTACTTCTCCTCCATGTCTGGGTGTTCTAATCCAATACCTTGTTCTCGTGCCACGTCTTTCAACGCTTTTCGGAGTAGTTTTCTTCCCCGGTGCAACCGAGACATCACTGTGCCCAAAGGAGTGTCCATGATTTCCGCAATTTCTTTATATGCCAAGCCCTCCACATCCGCGTAGTAAACCACCATGCGGTAATCATCGGGCAGGTCATTCATGGCCTCTGAAATGGTGGAATCCGGCATGTCCTTGAGCGCGGCTACCTCGGCGGATTCCAGACCGGTGGAATCATGTCCGGCGGTGGTATAGAGCTGAAAATCACTCAAGTCATCAGCCGAGGACTCCGTTGGCCGGCGCTTCGCCTTGCGGTAGGAGTTGATGTAGTTATTGGTCATGATGCGATAAAGCCATGCCTTGAGATTCGTGCCCGGAGTAAAGGAATGGAAGGACTTATAGGCCTTGAGGTAGGTCTCCTGCACTAGGTCTTCAGCGTCTTGGGGATTGCGCGTCATGCGCAAGGCACCACCGTAGAGCTGATCTAGCAGGGGCAGCGCTTCCGCTTCAAAGCGGCGCTGCAGCTCCTTTTCGCTGATTGTTTCTTTAGCCACAATTTCCATACTAACGCCTAGCGTTAGAATCCCAGTCATGTCTAAAAAGTCCCCGCATGCAGCCACCCCAGCGCTCAAAGTTGTAGAAGACGCCGGTATCGAGCACCACGTATACACCTTTGAGGCGGGCACCGATCACTTCGGTGATCACGCCGCCGCAGCTCTAGACGTAGAGCCGGAGCGCGTACTCAAAACCCTGGTCATCGATTTAACGGCGGGCAAGGGACCCAGGCGAAAATTAGCGGTGTGCGTTATCCCTACTACCCACCACCTGAGCTTGAAAAAAGCCGCAGTCGCACACAATGTTTCCAAGGCCGCTATGGCGGACCCGCACGATGCGACCAAGTCTTCCGGTTATATTCCCGGCGGCATCTCTCCCCTAGGACAGAAGAATCCACTGCCCACCATTATCGAGGAAACCGCCATCCTTTTCGATACCGTCTTCATCTCTGGCGGGCGCCGCGGGCTAGATATCGAACTCAATGCGGAGGACCTCGCGCAGCTGTGTGACGCCAGCTTTGCCGATCTACTCGCCGAGTAGCTCTGGATAGTCGTTGGATACAGTGCCCACGGCCTTGTCGGCGGGGTGGGTGCGGAAGCCCCGCAGGGGCGTCGGCAAGAGCAGCTCGGCGGCCTCCTCGGGGCTGCCCTCTAGCCAGGTGCGCATTTCCTCGGCCGCCAAAAAGCGCGGCAGGCGGTGGTGCAGCCACTCCATTTCTTCCGTGGCTGCAGTGGTAATGATCGTGGCGGACAGGCGGTCTAAGCCGGTGTCCCAGAGGCCTGCGGCCCACAACAGGCCTTCCTCCGCGCGCACGAAGTAGGGCTGTTTGCCGCCCTCTTCCTGGCGCCACTCGTAGTAACCATTCATCGGGATGAGGCAGCGCTGTCCCTTAAAAGCGTGCCGGAAAGAAGGCTTGGAGGCCACGGTCTCCGCCCGCGCATTAAACAGCGGCGGGCCCTCAAGATCTTTCTTCCAGTGCGGCAATAGCGCCCACCGCGCAGGATCGACTTGAGCAAGGCTTTCGCGCACGCGCACGATGGCCACCGGCTGGGTAGGCGCAATATTGTAGCGGGGCCCTGGGGTTCCTTGCGGGGCATGTACCTCGGTGACTCCGGGCAGCTCTCCCACCTCATCAAGGAGGGACTCGGTAAAAAGAACGAATCTTCCGCACATGCCCTCTATTATGGACGATATGTCTCAACCATGGTCCGCCCCGCAAGCGGCAGGCCCCATTACGTGGGCCCAGCACGTGCCGGGCTCGAAGTCTATTACCAACCGCGCCTTCATCTTGGCCGCGTTGGCCGATGGCCCCTCTACCCTGCGCGCTCCGCTGGTCTCGCGGGATTCGCAGCTGATGGAAAAGGCGTTGGAGTCTATGGGCGTGCGCTTCGAGCACGACGGCGAGGACATCCACGTCACCCCAGGCCCGCTCAAGGGCGCAACGGTAGATTGCGGCCTAGCAGGCACGGTGATGCGCTTTATCCCGCCGGTTGCGGCCTTGGCTGATGGTGCCGTGCTTGTCGACGGCGACGAGCAGGCCTACGCCCGGCCCATGTCCACCACCCTCGATGCGCTGCGCCAGCTTGGCGTAGAGGTGGACGGCGATAGCCTGCCCTTTACCGTGCGCTCGCACGGGGTGCCAGAAGGCGGCGAGGTCACCATCGATGCCTCTGGGTCATCGCAGTTCGTCTCCGGACTGCTGCTAGCCGGCGCACGTTTTAATGAGGGCATCACCCTAACCCATGAGGGCGCTCCGTTGCCCTCTTTGCCGCACGTGGAAATGACCGTGGGCATGCTACGGCAAGCCGGCGTGCGCGTAGATTCCGGCGAGAATACGTGGACCGTGCACCCTGGCCCGATCGCCGGCCGGGAGTGGGCCATCGAGCCGGATTTGTCCAATGCCACGCCTTTCCTTGCCGCCGCTGCTGTCACCGGCGGCCGCGTGACCATTAAGCGCTGGCCCGCCAATACCACCCAGCCGGGTGACGCTATTCGCCATATCTTGGTGGATATGGGTGTTATGGTCACCCAAGAGCCGGGCTTCGTCACCGCAAAGGGCGCCAAGGGCGGCGCGCTGCAGGGCATCGAGCGCAACATGGGTGACATTGGTGAGCTCACCCCTACCGTCGCGGCGCTGTGTGCCCTGGCAGAAACCCCCTCCACGCTCACCGGCATTGCCCACCTGCGCGGCCACGAGACCGACCGCCTCAAGGCGCTGGCAACCAATATCAACGCCCTGGGTGGCAAGGTCACCGAGCTTGCCGACGGCCTGCGCATCGACCCCGCCCCTCTCCACGGCGGCGAGTGGCCGTGCTATGCGGACCACCGCATGGCCACCGCTGGTGCCATCCTCGGTCTGAAGGTGCCGGGCATAGAGATCGAAGATATTTCTACCACGGCGAAGACCCTTCCCGGCTTCGACCGCATGTGGGAGACGATGCTGGACCCCGAACAACAGGAGAGCAATGGCTAGGCGTTTCGGTTCCTTTGATGAATCCGACGTGCGCGTGCGCCCTGGCAAGGGTTCGCGGCCGCGCACCAAGGATCGTCCCAAACATAAAAATGCCAAGTTCGGCATGGTCATCACCAAAGACCGTGGGCGCTGGGGCGTCGCGCTAGATGACGGCCCACGGGTCACCGCCATGCGCGCCCGCGAACTCGGCCGCACCGCCATCGAGGTGGGCGACCGCGTAGGTGTCGTGGGCGATACTTCCGGCAAGAAGGACACCTTAGCGCGCATAGTGAAGCTGGAAGAGCGCACCTCCGTCCTTCGGCGCACCGCCGATGACACCGACCCCTATGAGCGCATCGTGGTGGCGAATGCGGACCAGATGCTCATCGTCACCGCCGTGGCCGATCCACCACCGCGTTCCGGGTTTGTCGAGCGGGCCCTCATCGCCGCCTTCGTGGGCAATATCCACCCGATCTTGTGCCTGACTAAAACAGATCTCACGGATCCTGAGCCGTTCGCGGCCGAGTTTGCTGATCTTGATGTCACGGTGGTGAAAGCCGGCGTCGAAGACGGCCTCGAGTCCGTGCGCCAGCACATCGATGGCCACGTCACCGCGCTCATCGGCCACTCCGGCGTGGGCAAATCCACCCTGGTCAACCGCCTGGTTCCGGATGCGGATAGGGAGACGGGGGAAGTATCGGGCGTAGGCAAAGGCAGGCATACCTCTACCCAATCGGTAGCGCTTCCCCTCCCCGCCGATGATGCATACTCTGCCGGCTGGATTATCGATACCCCCGGCATTCGTTCCTTCGGCCTCGCACACGTGGATGCTGATGACGTGCTCGGTGTCTTTGAAGATCTTGCGGCCGCCGTCGAGGATTGCCCCCGTGGTTGTACGCATATGGGCCCGCCTGCGGACCCAGAATGCGGGCTGGATGACCCTGCGCTTATCCCCCCGGATACCGCCAGTGCGCGGCGGCGCGACGCGGTGCGCGGCCTGCTCGAGGCCCTGCGCACCAACGTGGACTGGGAAAATTAAAGGTGGAAGCCAGTATCGGCCATCACGCCTAGCAGGACATCTACGATGCCAAAGACCACATCCAGGATCTGGCCCCAAGTGCCCTGGGACGAGGTCTCTAGCAGCGCTAGCCACGGGGTGGTGGGCACGGCATCGGCAGCGGCATCTGCGGCCGGGGTGGTATCGGCCGCCAGAGCGGCTGGCGCGGAAATGAGGGCTACGCCTGCGGTAACGGTAGCTGCAGCCAGGTTCTTGAAACGCTGAGTCATGTTTTCTCCTTCAGTTTTAGAGCAATTCTACGAGGAAAGGCAGTTCGCTGGGGTGATAAAAGGCCATAAACTTATCCAGCGCATCTCCCACGGCCAGCTCCGCGTCCTCATCGCCAAGGTCCGCGGTGTCAATAGCCTCGATGGCCTTCGCGGTGGTTTCTTCGGATTCCGCAATATCCACGTGGATGGCCGCTAGATCGTCTTTGCTGAATTGCGCCGGCTGGAGTTCTACCACCGGCTCGCCCATATCCGGTCGCGGGGTGATGACAGAATCATCCAAGTCCACGGAGATGACCACGCGGCGATGCGGGAACTTTTCTTCATCGCCGATGGCCAGAAGGCGCATAGAGGCCATAGATGCCTCGAGGAATGCCGAGTAGGCAATCTCTTCTTCATCGCCCTCGGTATAGAAATCCTGCAGCGCTGGTGTCACCATGAAACCCCAGCCGGAGCGCGCAGAAAGGGAACCGGTTTCTTCCAATTCCGCCAGCATGGCGTAGGTTGCGGGAATGTAGACGCGGGCTTTAGCCACTAAAACTCACCTTCAATATCGAAGACAGCCTGGATTTCTACGGAAACGCGATCAAAGCTGGTGTACAAAAAGCCCACCATGCCGGTTTCCACGGCGGCGCGGACGTTGAGAATAGAATCATCAACCATGACGCAATCATTGAGCGGAAGCTCTAGGGCATCTGCGGCCGCCTGAAATGCAGCGACCTCTGGCTTTTCCGCCCCAACCTCACCAGAGAGAATAACTGCATCTACGTTTCCGCGGTACTCCCACTCGCGAATGTGCTCCGCGCCTGGACCGCCCGGGTCATTGGAGAGGATGGCGGTTGCCGCGCCATTTGCCTTGGCGGCGGCCAGCAGCGCCTTCCAGCGACGGTTATCTTCTTCGGTGCCGTCGAGGACGCCGACATAGTCAACGATCAGACCACGCATGTACTTAAATCCTTTGGTTACGATTTTCTCTTTAACTCCCCGAGAGTATAGCGAACCGCGCGCGCATTCGCGGCCACCCCTTTCAGGAAACCCTCAGAAATGGCGGCCGCGAGCCGGGCATGAGACAATTATCACGCGTCCGCCTCCTGCCCTTATTCAGGAGCACTACTTCCCCATCATGTACGAGCCCATCCCTGGCTACTCACACCTCAAACTCTTCCTCGCGCCTCATCGCGTGCGCTACGGCCGCTTGCCGACGTCCGCGGAGGTCGCCGCCCAACACCGCATCCAAGGCTGGGTAATCTTCGCACTCGAGGTTGCTGCCGGCTATCGGCCGCTAGCTCACCTCAATTCCGCGCGCTATTCGGACGCAATCCGGCTGCATATTGGCTCGTGGGTGCGCCAACGCTCCAGCCCCTACACCACGGACAGATTGCAATTGACAAGCCTGCACGCGCGCTCAAACGGAGAGTATTTCGGCTCTGTTTATATAGGTCAACAGCAGCATGCTTTTACAGGATCAGCCAGTCACACGGGATTAACCTCGTTCCGCTTGCTCTAAGCTATGCGAACGGACCTCACCGCCTAGGAAATGAACTGGCCGAGTTGAGAAAGAATATCGGACCAGTTCAGTGCGGACCATCCAATTCCGGCAGCGCTTGCTAGCGCCGCAATACCGGTAGTCAGCAGACCACCTTCCAGGACGGATAGCCCGGAATTATCATCAGCAGTGCCATCCGCGAGTACGGTATTCACACCACGGTGGGTTGCTGCGGCCTTTTCCAAGGGAGCATTGACCTGCTTGGTGATAGTGACGATATCGCGCAGCGCTGACGCGCAATCCGAGAACTCATCCGGGAAGGCGGAGCCTGTATCCCCGGTGGCGGGCCTCTGTGGCCGCGGAGAAGACTCTGCATTGCCTGCAGTGGACTGCGGCAGATCCTTAGTGAATTCACCCAGCTCGGCGCGAATCACCGCCTGGGCATAGTTGGCACCCAGCACGTCAAGGTAATCCAGCACGGCAGCTTCGGTGAACTGCTTGCCTTCCCGCGATTGTGGACGCGCTTCGGGCTCCCACGGGAAATCGAGCGGTGTGGCATAGATATTGCCATCGGCGCGCGCAGTATTGAGCCGGGATGCGCCAAAATAATGGTCAAAGGCAGCATCCGCTTTCTCCTGCGACAAAATTCCATCTGCCACCAACGCTTCCTTACGCTGGGTAGCGATAGCCAAAATGGCCGCTGCCGCGTTGTCCTGTTCTAGTTTTTCGCCCGAGTCCAAGATGATGCGCAGAGAAGACGCAGAGTCGCGCTGCATCTCATACGCCACGGCTGGGGTGGCGCCACCAAGCAAGGTAGCAGACAGAAGCGTCGTAATTCCTAGACGCAAAGAACGGCGACGCATCGTCAGTGGAGTTCCTCACAGGAAAAAAGCAGATTGGACAAGATTCTTATATTCTACTCATTTTTCCCTAAAAAGAAACCCGCCCCGCTCTCACTTTTAAGAGTGGGTGCGGGGCGGAGTTTGAGAAAGAACACCGGGTTTTAGGCCTCTACGGTATCCCCACCGTTGTTGTTCGCAGCGGTCGAAGACTCACCGGCCTGTTCCTCTTCCTGCTGCTTGAACTGCTTGCGCAGCATAAAGAGCTGGCGGACGGTCTCTTCCTTGACGCCTTCGTTCATCGCATTGAACATCTCGCCGCCCTCCTTCTGGTACTCCACCAGCGGATCGCGCTGCGCCATCGCGCGCAGGCCAATGCCCTCCTTGAGGTAGTCCATCTCATAGAGGTGCTCACGCCACTTTTGGTCAATAATCGGCAGGATGACCATGCGCTCGGTATTGCGCATCTGCTGCTCGCCGCCAATTGCGGTTACAGATTCCTCGAGCTTGTCATATTCGTTATTGGCGTCTTCTACCAAAGCGTCGCGAAGCTGCTCAGCGGAAAGCTCGCCTGGGGAACCATACTCGGAGCCTTCGACCAGTTCCTCGTGGGGAATGGTGGGACCGTACAGGGAATCCAATGCGTTCCACAGCGCATCTAGGTCCCAATCCTCCACGTAGCCGGTGGCGGTAGCGCCGGCGACATAAGCGGAAACGGTGTCATCAATCATGCCGCGGATATTGTCCTGAATATCGCCGGCATCGAGGATATCGTGGCGGGTAGCGTAGACCACCTTGCGCTGCTCGTTAAGCACCTCGTCGTACTTGAGAACGTTCTTACGCATCTCAAAGTTCTGGTTCTCCACCTGCGCCTGGGCGCCCTTAATGGAGTTGGAGACCATCTTGGCTTCGATTGGAACATCGTCCGGCACATTGAGGCGATTCATCATGTTCTCCATGGACTGTCCCACGAAGCGCACCATCAACTCATCGCGCATGGACAGGTAGAAGCGAGTCTCACCCGGGTCACCCTGGCGGCCAGTACGACCACGCAGCTGGTTATCAATGCGGCGCGACTCGTGGCGCTCAGTACCCAGCACGTAGAGTCCACCGGCCTCGCGGACCTGGTCACCCAACTTCTTGGAGTGTTCCTTTTCGGCATCGATCTCTGCCTCCCAGGCCTCCTGGTACTTTTCCTCATCCTCGAATGGATCTAGGCCGCGCTCACGCAGCTTCTCATCGAGGATGACCTCGGGGTTACCACCAAGCACGATATCCGTACCACGGCCGGCCATGTTGGTAGCCACGGTTACGGTGCCAGGACGGCCGGCACGGGCGATGATCTGGCCCTCTTCCTCGTGGTGCTTAGCGTTGAGCACGTTGTGCTTGATTCCCCGCTTGGATAGCAGCTGGGACAGGTACTCGGAGCGCTCCACAGAGGTGGTACCTACCAGTACTGGCTGACCGGCCTCGACGTGCTCAGCAATATCGTCCACCACGGCGGCGAACTTGGCTTCCTGCGTCTTGTAAATGCGGTCAGAGTGGTCCGCACGCTGATTTGGCTTATTGGTAGGAATCGGCACTACGTCCAGGCCATAGATGGAATGCAGCTCGGCGGCTTCGGTCTCTGCCGTACCGGTCATGCCGGAGATCTTCTCATAGAGGCGGAAGTAGTTTTGCAGGGTAACGGTAGCCAGCGTCTGGTTCTCGTTCTTGATCTCTACCTGCTCCTTGGCCTCGATGGCCTGGTGCATGCCTTCGTTGTAGCGGCGGCCGGCCAGCACGCGGCCGGTGAAGCTGTCGACGATCATGACTTCACCATTGCGGACGATATAGTCCTTATCGCGGGTGAAAAGCTCCTTGGCCTTCAAGGCGTTGTTCAGGTAGGACACCAGCTGGGAGTGCTCCGGGGCGTAGAGGTTATCGATGCCGAGCTGATCCTCTACGTATTCCACGCCCTCTTCCAGCACACCGATGGTGCGCTTTTTGTGGTCTACCTCGTAGTGGATGCCTTCGCGCATGCGCGGTGTCAGCTGGGCGAAGACACTGTAGAACTGGGAGGAACCGTCTACTGGGCCGGAGATGATAAGCGGGGTTCGGGCTTCATCGATAAGAATCGAGTCAACCTCATCCACGATGCAGAAGTTGTGACCGCGCTGCACCACTTCATTGAGGGAGCGCACCATGTTATCGCGCAGGTAGTCAAAACCTAGCTCGTTATTGGTGCCGTAAGTAATGTCGCAATCGTAGGCAGCCTTGCGCTCTGGTGGGCGCATCTCAGACAGGATGACGCCTACGGACAGGCCGAGCCAGCGGTGGACACGGCCCATCATCTCCGCGTCGCGCTTTGCCAAGTAATCATTGACGGTCACGATGTGGACGCCCTTGCCCTCAAGCGCATTAAGGTAGGCAGGCAGGAGTGAGGTCAGGGTCTTGCCCTCACCGGTGCGCATCTCGGCAACGTTGCCGAAGTGCAGGGCCGCGCCACCCATGATCTGCACGCGGTAGTGCTTTTGATCGAGGACGCGCCAGGCAGCCTCGCGGACGGTGGCAAATGCCTCGAGCAAGATGTCATTCATCTCTTCGCCGTCTTTAAGACGAGTTTTGAACTCATCGGTCTTTGCCTTAAGTTCTTCGTCCGAAAGCTCCGCGTACTTATCCTCAAGGGCAATTACGTCGTCTGCCATTTTGCCCAGGCGCTTGACCGTACGGCCCTCGCCCGCGCGCAGCAGCTTGGAAAGTCCAAACACGGTTAGTTAGTCCTTCTAGTCGCGACAATAAAGTTAACTCGTCGCTATTGTACTCACTCGCATTCACAAAGCACCTTCCGCCTAGCGCATAGGGCATGCGCGCAACCTTCATCTGGCATATCTAAGCCTTTAAAGCCGCTTGCCGACGTCGAACCTCCCCCCCACCAAGACACCATTTCCCTTGATACGAATTCGACCCCGCTGCAGTTATGCAGCGGGGTCATTACCTCAGGAAAGTGCGAGCGCTTTAGGCCTCCGCGTCTTCAGCCAGGGAGATAAGGCCATAGTCGAAGGCGTGGCGGCGATAAACCACGGAGGGCTTATTATTCTCCTCGTTAACGAAGAGGAAGAAGTCGTGGCCAACCAGCTCCATCTCGCTCAAGGCATCATCCACGCTCATCGGGGTAGCCGGGTGCTCCTTGGTGCGCACAATCTGGCCGGGACGAACATCCTCGACGGTCTCAGCATAAGGGTCAACGTAGCGCTCTTCCTTGGCGCGCTGTGCCTCAGCCTGTGCCACCATCTCAGCGGCAATCTCTCCGGTGCCCTTTTGCGCGCGGTGACCGCTCTTGACGTTTTCGCGGCGCACCTTCACCTTGCGCAGGGAGCGCTCCATCTTGCCCAAGGCGGTCTCGAGCGCAGCGTAGAAAGAATCTTCCTTTGCTTCGGCACGGGCGATGTGTCCCTTACCCGTAGCGGTGATCTGGATGCGATCCGCTTCAGAATCGCGGCGCGGGTTCGGCTCGTGCTGCAGCTCCACGTGGAAGAAGGTCAGGGTGGGGTCAAGGCGTTCAATCTTGGCCAGCTTGTCATTGACTCGCTCTTGAAAGTGATCAGGGACCTCGACATTACGGCCCGTAATCGTTACCTGAGCTTTGTTTGGCTGGGACATTGAAATGCCTCCCTTGAGTAGTGGGGACTGGATTCAATCACAGTAGCTATCTCTCTGTGACACTCCTCATGGTATCACTGGTTATGACCTGACAGGGCGAAATTTTTTCCCGCTCCCCTACCTCGAGGGTAGATACCGCCTTTATCTAGGCATCCGCAAAGACCAATGCTCCACATACTTCTACGCCCGCGGCCTGCAGGGCAGCAATGCTCGCGGCTAGGGTGGCGCCGGTGGTAACGACGTCGTCGGCAAGCAGCGCAGGGGCGCGAGCAATGGGAGCATGAACGCGGACTCGCCCCTGCAGGTTAGCCCACCTATCCTGCGCGTTAAGCTCGGACTGATCCGCGGTGGACTGCCCCATGGAAAGAGCCGCGCACACGCCCACGCGCTGCAGCTGCGCCGCTGTATGGCACACAGCGGCCACAGGGTCTCCCCCGCGCGCCCGCGCCGAGCGCGGACGGGTAGGCGCAGGAACAAGGGTGAACTCGCGCGGGATATCACCACGGGCACTCAGATAGGCCAGCCCAGCTGCAAAGACGGCCCCGACATACTCGCGAACCGGCTGGTTGCCGCGCTCCTTCATGCCAATGATGATGCGGCGGCGAATATCGGAATAAGAGCCAAGGGCATACACGGGCGCCCCCAGCAGCCGGGGCCGTGCTACCAAGTAGGGCGGGTGCCGCAAGTGCTCGCGGCAGTGTTCACACAACACCTCGCCCGGCGCGCCGCATCCAGCACACGCGCGCGGAAAAATAAGCTCCCCCAAGCTCATCGTGTTGCCTCCCCCCTAGCCGCACAAGCCTTCCGACGGCTAGTTAGAAACGATAGGGGAAGAACGCCGGCCCTGCAGCCCAGAGACCTCACGCCAGTTGGTCTCATCCATCACGGTGGAAGGTAGCTCAAGCATGGCGTGAGAATCAGTGATGAAAAGCTTGGTGGGCGAGGAAGCTACAGCCACCACGGGGGCGGTGATATTACCGGTAGGCATGGTCGAAGCCGAGGAACCATCCTGCTCGATGCGCCAGACGGGTGACTGGCTCGAGGAGGTACCAACGATGAGCGAGCCATCCATATTCCAGTCCAACGATAGCGCCGAACCGGAAACTTCTGGGCCGACCTCGCGGGCGTTGACGATGCGCTTATCCCCACTGCTGGATTGGGCAACCGCCGCGATATACACGTGCCCATCGATAACCATGGCCACGCGGGCACCGCTATGGGACAAGCGGATGACGGAGATTTCGCCCTCAATATCGTCAATGCTGCGGGCATCCACCTCGGATTTGGAGATGCGGCCCGTGGTCTTGGAGCGCACCACGCGCACGATGCGATCTCCGTCAACCACAGTCCACGCGGCTTGCCCGTTGTATTCAAAGGTCGGCCGTGCCAGCGTGGGACCATCCACCGCATCCTGCAGCTGGCCATCGAGCTCGCCTATCTGCAGGGAGAAATCATTATTGGATTTGCGGCGCACGGCCGCAACGAGGCCGCTATCGGCCACACCCACGGACTGCACGTCTCCGCTACTGCCCAAGGTGGATTGAACGGGCTCGGCCACGCCATCGTCTACCTCCAGCAGGTTGCCCTCATTAAGGGCGTAGAGCTTAGACAACGCGGTGCTGCTTTCTTCCGGGTTATAGTCCGCAAAGTCATCCACGCTCAAGCTATCCATACCTTCCACCAGGTCACCGCCATCGGCCTTGACCTTAAAGGGACCGGTATGGCCGGCTTTGCTAAGCGTCCACACCAGTTGGGCGGCAAAGAGAGTGCGGTCGTGGGCGTCCAAGTCCACTAGGCCTTCGAATTGGTAGCCTTGCTCGCGGTCATAGCCGGCATAGGTAACATTCTCCCCCGCCGCACGGCGGGTGGCAGGGGCAATGCTGGCCGAAGGCCCCTCCATCAACAACGTGATAAGCGTCGACTCCGATTCTTCGCCCCCCTTATACAACCAGCGACGATCCGGAACCAGCACATCGTTACTCTGCTTATAGAAGTACAGCGATTGCGGGGCGTAGTGGTTGCGCATTTCATTGCGCTCCATCACCACTCCGGCCGGCAGGCCATCGACGCGCCACCTATCGTCTTGCATCTTCATGTAGATGACTGCCTCATAGCCCTCATTTTCCGGGACATACGCGCCACCGGATTTCAGGCGGCCGATAATAGTGCCACGTACTGTAAAGGCGCGTTCATTATCTTTCGAGCTTTGTTTATTGGCGGGCGCAGTAACGATATCCAGGCTATCGACCACCATCACATCGCCGCTGGCGTCCCATGCACCACGGGCAGTATCCGTAAGAAAACCACGGGCGACTTCGTGATCATTTCCGGGCACGGCCGAAGCCTGATAGAAATCTCGCAACGTCAGATCCGGGTCATCGCCCGGTTGCGGTGCAATAACTTCCCCAGGACTGTCTTCCTGTCGCTGGTAGGTCCCTACCACCTGCGGCCCGGTGTCACTCGGCAGAGTGGAACAACCGCTGACAAAAAGCACGACCGCTGCGGTACTAAAGACCGCGGTTTTGCAATAGTTGCTGCTGAACACGCTCACTTCCTCCTCCCCTCAAAGTCCGGGGCCTTATAGGCGCGCCTATCTGGGGCGGCCGCACCACGGTTGAGCTCTCGTTCCGAGGGCCATAGGATGCCATCCCCCTCCGCCTGGCCAGTGGTAGTCTTATCGCTCTTTTCGACGCGCGGTGAGCTCATCCCGGATGCAATGGCAGGCGTAGCAGAGGCGGGTTCGACACCCGGATTATCGGTGCTAGAGTCCTGCGCTTCTGGAAGTTCAACTCCGGCATCTGGGGTCGATTCCGGCAACGAGCCGCCTTCCGCAGGGTTGTTTACGGGTGCGCCAGGGATCTCCACAGAGATGGGTTCTTCTCCCACCTCGGCATTCGGGGTGCGCGGGATAATGAGGCGGAAGCGCGAGCCAAAGCCCTCGTAGCCGGTGGCATCCAGCGTGCCGCCGTGCAGGACGGCGTCCTCGCGGGCGATAGCCAGCCCCAGGCCGGTGCCACCGGAGTGGCGCTTGCGGGAGGAATCCGCGCGCCAAAAGCGGTTAAATACCAGCTCTTCCTGGCCCGGTTTCAAGCCCACGCCATGGTCTGTAACGGTAACGCCCACCGCGGTTTCCGTGGTGGCGACATCCACCGCTACCGGATTGCCTTCCGAATGGTCGATGGCATTGGCCAAAAGATTGCGCAAGATGCGCTCAAGGCGGCGTGAATCGGCTTCGACGGCGATGCGCTCATCCGGCAGGTTGAGCTGGACCTCTACGTTGAGCTCGCGAGCCAAATGTTCGACTTGCTCATAGGCGGACTCCACGCAGGAGCGCAGATCAATGGCGGCGGTAGACAGGTCCGCCACGCCGGCATCGTGGCGAGAAATCTCTAGCAGGTCCGCGAGCAATTCCTCGAAACGATCGAGCTCGCTTGACATCAGGCGGGAAGCTCGCTGGGCGCCGTGCGGCAAGCTATCGCTTTCGGCCTCAATCATGTCCGCGGCCATGCGCACGGTGGTCAATGGGGTACGCAGCTCATGGGAGACGTCGGAAGTAAACTGCCGCTGCAAATCGCCGTATTCCTCCAGCTGCGCAATCTGGGAAGAAAGCTTATCGGCCATGTTATTGAAGGACGCGGCCAGGCGGCCCATCTCATCGTCACTATCGACGGCCATGCGTTCCTTCAAATGACCAGCCGCCAAGCGCTGTGCAATGCGCGAAGCCGAACGAATCGGCGTAATAACCTGCTGGGTGGCCAGCCAGGCAATGCCCACCAACAGCACCACGACGACCACACCGGCCGCCGAAAGCAGGCCTCGCATCAATGCCATGGTGGATTCTTCCGACTCCATGGACAGTGCCAAGTAGACCTGAGTATGCGGGATATCGGTATCGGTAGGTGTTCCTACCAGCAGGGCGTTGTAATACTCACCGTTTTCCCGCGGAGCCGGGAAATACTGCTGCGCAATCTGACCTTGATCCACCATCTCCCGCAACTGATCCGGCACGGGGAAACCTTCTGGCGAGGTAATAACCGAGCCATCCTGGTTTTCCACCACGATGACCGGTTCATAAACCGCCTGGGCATCGCCCTGCTGGGCAGAGAGCTGGCCCAGTGCCGCACGTGCAGAATTGATGCGTACCTGCACCGAATTGGCGGAACTGGTGGCATCAATCTGCTGTTCCACGGCCGTGCGGGCACGCTCCAGCTCCTGCTGCGCCACGTCTTCCTTTTGGCTAACCAAGCGCTGAGTCAGCACAGAAACCAACGCGTAGGCCAAGATGATCATGACCACCGAGGAGGCGACCAAAATCATGCCAATGACGCGCGCCTGCAAAGAGGTACGCCACGTTGTAATGAAGGCGTCTCGAATACGCCTTAAACGTTCAATGATGCCGATGGTTCTTACTCCCCGGCGCCGGGCTTACCGGTCTTATACCCCACGCCACGCACGGTCAGCACAATCTGCGGATCCTCCGGATCATGCTCGATCTTGGCGCGTAGGCGCTGCACGTGGACATTAACCAAGCGCGTATCAGAGGCATTGCGGTAGCCCCATACGGACTCCAGCAGCGACTCACGCGTATGCACCTGGCCAGGGCGGCGCGCCATCTCCAGCAGCAGATCAAATTCCAAAGGAGTCAAGTTCAGTTCGGTACCATCCGTGCGGCGCACGGTATGCTCCGGCACGTCAATGATGAGGTCCGCTACTTCCAAAATTTCAGACTCCGCGGAATCGGTGCGGCGCAAGCGCGCGCGAATGCGGGCGATGAGTTCCTTGGGTTTAAATGGCTTGGTGATGTAATCATCCGCGCCGGATTCAAGGCCTAGCACCACATCGACCGTATCCGTCTTGGCGGTCAGCATAACGATGGGTACGGAGGATTCACGGCGAATGGCGCGGCAGATATCCACGCCGTTCATGCCCGGCAGCATAAGGTCCAGCAGAATGAGGTCCGGCTCGTGTTGCTCAAAGGCGGGCACGGCGTCATTGCCGTCCATGACCGGAATGGGCTTAAGTCCCTCAGACTCGAGCACAATGGTCAGCATCTCCGAGATAGCCGGATCGTCATCGACTACCAAAATCTTGGGCGCCACGTTTTATTCTCCTACAAGGTCTTTTATCGCTGAAATTATAGTATCCGCATCGGCGGTGACAATCCAGCGTCCACCCCAGCCCGCATCTGCTAGGCGCTGGTAGGCCGCGGCGGTGCGTTCCTGCAATCCGCCATCGCGCTCGTAGCGGTCACGCTCCCGGTTGGCATCTGCTTGGGCTCTTGCCTGCGCTCTTTCCGACGCCACTTCTACCGCAGTATCCAGATAAACCTGCAGATCCGCTTGCGGCAGGCCTAAAGTGCCAAATTCCAGATCATGCACCCAGTCCATGACGGCATCGTCTTCGAGTCGCGCCGCCGAATATGCCGCATTGGAAGCCACATACCGATCCAATAGCACCACGGCGTCCGTACCCTTAGCTCGCTGCAATTGGTCTTTTACGCCGTAACGATCCAAGGCAAAAAGAGTTGCCATGGCATATGCCGAATCTGTCAGGTCACCCATTTTTCCGTAGAGCGCCTTTTGGGCGAGCTGGGCGTGAATCGATTCTGCATAGCGCGGGAAGGCGATGACCTCCACGGGTCGATCCAACGACTCCCTGATTGTGGAGACCAGCGTATTCTTACCGGCACCGTCGATGCCTTCGATGCTGATAAGCATAGGTGTGGGGTACCTTCCCTTCTATTTTGTCTGGCATGAGGCCACTGCTGCGGGCAGTAGGTATGGCTTAGGACAGGGCCTCTATAAACGCTTCGAGGTCATATTCTTCCTCGACATTTTCTAGTACCTCGAGGGCATTTTCCGTCAAGGTTTCGCTGCCAGACCCCACCAGCTCCCTAATATAGGGGTAGTCTTCAACAACCTCGCCCGCACTGAAGGGCGCGCCAGCCCAAATGGCAGCGATGGTGGCTGCTGCTTGCGCGTTCTGTTCCTCTTCTTCACTGAGCTGCGGCTTGCTATGTGCTACTTCGCAGGCATCCTCAACGGCGCGAATTACCCCTTCTTCATCGAGGTTTGCCATTTCTTCCAAGAAATCGACGTTGAGGTCCGTGCTGAAAATATCTTCGTCCCAAGTACTCACTTTTTGACTCCTTCGGTGCTTTCAGCGCCATTTATACACGCTTTCCCAGCTAAAGAAAGCACGCAATGAAAAGGTTTGCAGGGCATCCTACATCCGCGAACTGGCGTTTTGTTGGCATATCACAGAATCACAACGCCGTAGCAATGTTTCCTAAACATGATAGTCTCGTTACCAACTTGTTACCGGGGTGCTATACCGCCACCTCCTATGGGGTTAAATCAGCCCACCTCACAGAAAGGACAGCCACGATGAAGCCAGATTCGCGCCGCGTCTACGTGTTCATTGTGGCCGGACTGATAGCCGCGGCCGTCGTCGGATTCACAGTCTGGCGCATGAGCTCGCCGAGCGCTAACTATTCCAATGCCGCGGATCAGTCCGGGACCACCTCCGTCTCCCCGACGCACACTGCGGCCGAGGAGACCACCACTTCTCCCACGGACCATTCGCCTTCAAACAAGCGCTCTGCACATGCGACAAGCTCTACAGCTTCGTCCGGCGATTCGAAGCACCACCAGCCGCATAACAGTGATCCGTATCTAGCCCCCAATGCGGTCATGCACCCGCAGGCGGCTACCCAGCCCACCAAGGTTTATCGTCCGGAGAATATTTCCCCACAAGGAGCCTCCTCGCAGGGTATGGGCAGCATCCAGGGTGAACAAGACACCGGCCAAGGCGTTCTGCGCCCGACGCCTGATTACCCAAGCAATCAAAACGGCTCGCAGGCTACCGGTTCCCCACAGGGCAACCAGGGCAACAACGGCGGCAATGGCGGCACCGCTCCGCAAACCACCACTGCCCCGTCCGCTCCGCAGCCTTCCCCGACGCAGCCTTCGGAGCAAAATGGGACGGGCACAACCACTGGTGAGAACAAGCCCAACCCGGACCGGGGACAACTAACCGAAAACAAGCAGCAAGAGGTCGCAGAGGCAGAAGTACCACGCGACGATCAAGCCGCCGCAGAGCAGCCTTCTGCCGAGCAGAACCAAGAGCCGACCGATTTCGTGCCGACCAAGCAGGCGCCGCGCAAGGCAGCCCCTTCACGCTAATCCACAGCCCACTGCTCTATTAGCTGAATACAAAAAGCACGTTTCCTCGATTCTGAACGCGAATTTCGAGGAAACGTGCTTTTGTATACGCCGGACCATTAGAGCTGTAAAAGAAACAGCCATGTGAGGCACTCGCGCAGCGACGAAAGCTGCGGCAGCGCGCCTGAAATGAAGCTCCACGCCTCGCCTGAGCCCCGGCGGAGAGGGGTTCGGCAAAGCGCGCTGGTGCGCAGGCGAGCCAAGCGCAGGCGGGCTAAGCGCGGGCGACGAAGAGGTCGGCGGCGTCGGATGCCGCAGTGGCGGTGACTCGCCCCTCAGAGGCAGGCAACCAGACGGCTTGGCCGGGGGTCACGGTGAGGGTCTTGCCGGCGGCATCAGTAAAGGTAACGGAGCCTGCGGTACACAGGGCGATGGTCGGGCCATCGTAATCAAAATCCACAGAAGATGCTCCGCTAAGCTCTACACGGTCTAGCAGGAATTCTTCAATCGGGACCGGGTAAGACCATGCGGCGGCGTCGTGCACATTATTCTGAGCGGACTTATCCTGCTGTTGAACACGCGGTTCATCGGCAGCCGCGTAGGTGAGAACCTTGACTAGTTCGGGAACGTCAACGAACTTGGGGGTAAGGCCGCCGCGCAAAACGTTATCGGAGTTGGCCATAATCTCTACGCCAAGGCCGGAGACATAGGCGTGCAGCTGGCCCGCATCTAGGTAGACGGCCTCGCCGGGAGAAAGTTCGATGTGGTTAAGCAACAGTGCACCCAATACACCGATATCGCCCGGGTAACGCTGGTTGAGTTCCAGCACCGTGGACATTACACGGGACTTCCAATCGGCCGGGTCCGCGGCAATAAGGCGCTCACCAGCGGAGACTATGGCGGCGATGAGTTCCTTGCGCTTGGCGGACGGGATGGTAATCCACGTGGTAAAGAGAACGCGAAGGTTGGCGGACTCGGTGGTTACCGAGGGGTCCTCGTCCAGCATGGCAACGTAATGATCCAGCTCGGGGCACTCCAAGGCAGCAAAAAGCTCGCGAGTGCGCGCCAGCGGGCGGAAGCCAGCCATGGCATAGAAATCCGTGAGCGCAACGATAAGCTCGGGCTTGTGGTTATCGTCCTTGTAGTTGCGGTTGGGTGCGGTGAGTTCAATCCCAGCGGCATTCTCGCGGGCAAAACCTTCCTCTGCCTGCTCCTTCGACGGGTGCGCCTGTAGGGATAGCGGCTCCTCGGCCGCTAGCACCTTGAGGAGGAAAGGCAGGCGCTCACCGTACTCGGCGGAAACGCGGCTGCCTAGCTGCCCTGCTGGATCCTCCGCAATGACCTCATTGAGAAGGCGGTCATCCACCGTAGACGGGTCTCCGGGGTGGGCGCCGAACCACAGCTCTGCGACGGGCTTTTCTGAATCGGGCTGACCCTGCAGGTGTGGGATGAGGGTACGCGAGCCCCAGGAATAGTTGCGGGTGGCGCTGTGCAACAGCTGCATGTGTTTCTATCCTTTAGAAATCTCGTAGGCGGTCGCGGAGAAACTCCGCGTAATAAGCTGCAGTGAGCGGGCAAGATGCCCGAGGCCCGGTTCCGGGTCAATGCTGCGGACTGCAAGCGAGTTGGGCAGGTTCGCCTCTTCCTGCCCCCAGAAAATCACCTTCAAGGGTACCAAAGCATCCGTAGTGCCATCGCCATCAATGAAGGGGTCAAAGAAGAGATCATTTGCTCGGGAGCTATCGGAATCTCGGTCGAGTGCGCGTCGCAATTCCGCAGGGTCCACGAAAGCGCTCGGCAGGCCATGCACCGCCCAGATGGTCGCAGCCATACGAGCGACGAGGGCGTCGATCTGCACGTGCTCACGCCGCTCAGAAAAGGAATAAGGGTCGAGCACGCAGGAGTGGATGATGCGGGCGCCTTCGATAAATTCGCGCAGTTGGCGGCCCGGATTGGTAGTGGCATCGCGCTCAGGGGAAAGCTGCGCGAGTTCGCGGTCCACGGCTGCAGCAAGATCCTCCAGGATCTCTTTCACCGCGGTCGGGTCCTGGTAGAGCAGGCAGCACAGAGCATGCAGTGCGGCGATGTTGCGGGCAGGCGAACTGCCCTCTGCCGTAGGTAGGCAGGGGGCGATGAGGGTATCGTCCGGGCAGTCCTCCACGAGCGGGCCCTTGGCCGGGCCAATCAAAACGGTGGTGGCGCCGCGCTGGCTGGCGGCAATTAATGCGCGCGAAGCCCAATCGCATTCGCCGGTCTCGCCTACGACAACAACCACGTCCAATGCTCCCACGTAACGCGGGAGCGATTCGGTGACGACGAGCGGGATTCGCAGCGGCTCTGCAAGGCCGACACCCAAGTGGGCGGCTTCCCTGGCAATCGCATCGGTGGGGATTATGACCAGCGAGCGAGGATTAAGCCCGCGGAGCGCCTCGCTCCAAAGCTCCACTTCTCCGGCCAATAGGCGGATTTGAGCGCCTTCGTGCGCGACATCAAAAAAGCGCACGGTTTCGGCATCATAATTACCGGTATCCATGTGGCTTAAGCATAGTCGGGCACCCACTAAGATGGAGTCCCATGACTTCCGCACAGATCCATCCCGTGACCCTCATTGGCGGCGGCCCCGGCGCGTGGGACCTCATTACTGTACGCGGCATGCGCGCCTTGCAGGATGCAGAGGTTATTCTCGCCGATCACCTGGGACCTACAGCGCAGCTCGATAGGCTGTGTGATATTTCTTCCAAAGAGCTCATTGACGTCTCTAAACTCCCCTATAAGAAGTCAATCTCGCAGGAAAAGATCAACGAGTTACTCATCACTCATGCCCGCTCTGGCCGCAAGGTAGCCCGCCTTAAGGGAGGCGATCCCTTCGTCTTTGGGCGCGGATTTGAGGAAGTTCAAGCGCTGGCGGAAGCTTCGATTCCCACCACGGTCATACCGGGCGTAACTTCAGCTATTTCCGTTCCCGCAGCCGTTGGCGTTCCGGTAACTCAGCGCGGCATCGTCCACGGCTTCACGGTGGTTTCCGGGCATCTACCACCCGGCCACGAGAAATCCTTGGTGGACTGGGAAGCTCTCGCCCGTTCTGGCGCCACGCTGGCGGTCATTATGGGGGTTAAGAATGCACCGGCGATTGCTAGCACGCTTATTGCAGCCTCCCTCTCCCCTTCCACCCCCTGCGCCATCATCCAAGAAGGCACGCTTTCTACCGAGCGCGCTTACCGCTGCACCTTGGCCACACTGGCGCAGACGATAACAGAGCACGATATCTCCTCGCCGGCGGTCTATGTCATCGGCGAGGTGGCCGGCCTCTAGCGGGTTCAGGGTAGCAAGACTCGCATAAGCCCTAACCCCACTTTCGGCCGCGTTCCGCCTACTGCAGCCAAACCTTGGTCTATTGCCTGGCCAAAGGCCGCAGTCGATGCGCTACATTCGGTCCGAGGCGGGGCTTTCGGGCGCCTTATCCTGCACGATGGTGACACCTGACCTGCGCGAACCGTGGAAGTGATGGGCGGCGGCGACACGCTCTGGGTAATCCGGGGCATGAAAGTCCGCGTGGGCGGCTTCCTCAGCGTTTTCTGCTTCCAATTCCGCTGCACGGGCACGCGTAGTGCGCAGCGTGCCACGAACTGTTGCGGCCGCACCAGCAGCGACCACGACGGCGATGACTATCGAGGTAACTGCTGATGGCACTGACCAGCCAAAGTAGGTCTCGGCGCCACCGATAACCTTGCTGATATTAAGCCCTACGATGGCCGTGCCCACCAATCCACCAAGCAGGACTGGGTTGATACGGGAGATGAGCCACGCAGCGATCGGAGCAGTGATGGCGCCGCCGATGAGAAGCGCGATAACGGCGGCAAGGTTGCCGACGATGTCGTGCCAGAGGCCGACGATAAAGCCCGCGGTGGCACCCAAGGTCACGAGGAATTCGGCGGCGTTGACCGTGCCCACAATGCGGCGCGGCTGCTCCCGACCAATGGCCATAAGCGTGGAGGTCGACACGGGACCCCAGCCACCGCCACCGGTAGAATCGACAAATCCGCCCACCAGGCCAAGGCCGGCGAGAAACGGAGTGGAATGCGAGCGCTTGTAGGCGGAACCGCGGCGGCGCGGTTGGGAGAACCGCCAGATGAGGTTAGCACCAATGCCTACCAGGATGAGTGCGGTCACCGGTGCAGCAGCGGCAGTGGAAATATTCGAAAGCAACGTGGCCCCCACAAACGCGGCAATACCGCCGGGGACGCCAAGGCGGACCACCGTCTTCCAGTCCACGTTGCCGAAGCGTGCGTGGCTCAAACCGGAAATGGCAGTGGTGCCAAGCTCAGCGGTGTGCACGACGGCAGAGGCCTGCGCGGGACCTAGGCCGGCAAGGAGCAGCATCGTGGTAGACGTGACGCCGAACCCCATGCCGATGCCACCGTCCACGAGGTTGGCGGCCGCACCGGCGAGGGCGATGAGAATGAGAGTTAGCATGGCGCGAATACCTCCTTTGCACCGCGGCGTGCATGATGAAAACGGTCTGCGACGAGGCCTGAAATATCAGTGCCGAGCGGGTGCTCAACGGTCGCGGGAACACCCGCCAAGCGGTCTAGGAGCAGCCCCTCGGTGACAAAGAGCGGTATGACGCGCACCCGCTTAGGGTCCGCATGCTCGCGGCACAGGCGCACGATCCCCTCGCGGCCACCGCGGGTAGCAAATTCCACCGTCACGGGTACGCCGGTGAGCGCGAAGGTGCGGTGGGCGAGCTCACGGATGGCATCATTCGCCGCTGAATCGGAGGAACCAACGGAATAGATGACCACGTGGGCGTCGCCAGGCCGGGTACGTGAGGCGAGCACATGGGCGAGGTCCTCGCCAGTGCCGAGGCCTGCGGCGAGGTAGAGGGACAAGTGTGAGGCCTGGGAGGCTGCGGCAAGCGCGCGCGGAACATCAACGCGCTGGTGATACCCCTGGGTGAAAAGCAGGGGAACCACAATTGCCTCGGTTTCCCCCACCTGGGCAAGCTCGAGCGCGGCCGCGGTGAGGTCAGGCTCGTTGAATTCCAGGTGCGCCGCGCGAGCTGGACGCAGGCCCGTGGCCTGGGTCAAACGCTCAATTCCGGCCGCAGCACCCGGATGCCGTGAACCGTGAGACAGGGTAATGAGTGCGGGCATGGGGCATCCTTAAGCCTTTAGCGCCGTGGTATGGCCGCGGCGGGCAAGCGAGCGCTTCAGTGCTTCGTTGGAGGACACGGCCGGTGCAGGGACTACCGGGGCATCGTCCTGGCCGTGGAAACGCACGGAGAAAATCCGCAAGCATTCCTGGCATTTCCAGGCAAAGTCGTCTTCCTCATCCGGAAAGAGGTCGGTTCCGGCGCAATATGGGCAGAAGCTGGGATGGTTGCGGTTGGGATTGGGCTGGCGGCGAAAATTCACTGCAAGTCCTCCTCAGCTGCGCGCAAAACCCAGTGGCGGAACTGCTCACCTTCCTCGCGCTGCTCCTTGTATTTGTTGACCAAGCGGATGACGTACTCGGGCACCTCATCGGCCACGACCTTGTGGCCACGCAGCTTGCGGCCCCAGTCCGGAGACAGGCCAAGGGCGCCGCCTAGATGGACCTGGAAACCCTCGACGCGGTTGCCCTCGGAATCAGTGACGATCTGCCCCTTCAGGCCAATGTCTGCTACCTGTGAACGCGCACAGGCGTTGGGGCAGCCGTTAAGCGCGATGGAAATCGGCACATCCAGATCACCCAGGGTGTCTTCCAGGATGTCCACCAACTCGATGGCGCGGGCCTTGGTGGTCACGTGCGCGAGCTTGCAAAACTCCAGCCCGGTGCAGGAAATGACGCCACGGCGAAACTCGGATGGCTGGGAATACAGTCCGGTCTCGTCGAGCGCACGGGATAGGCTCGGGATGTCCTCTTCATCGACGTCGAGGAAAAGCAGCTCTTTCATCGGGGTAGTGCGAATACGGCTAATCCCAAATTTCTCAGCCACGTCTGCGATAGCGATGAGCTGTTCGCCGGTGGCATGGCCCACGGTAGGCTTCACGCCCACGTAGAACTTGCCGTCCTTTTGGCGGTGCACGCCAAGATGATCGCGAGAGCCGGGCTCGACTTCCAACGGGACGCCATCCAGCAGCGGCTCATCTAGGTATTCCTCTTCCAACACCTGGCGGAACTTTTCAATGCCCCACTTAGCCACCAAGAACTTCAGGCGGGCTCGGTTTCGATTACGGCGGAAGCCGTAGTCACGGAAGATGCCGACCACACCGGCCCACACCTCAGGCACGCGTTCTAGGGGAACCCAGGCGCCGAGGGACTGCGAGAGCATCGGGTTAGTAGAAAGGCCTCCGCCAACAAAGCAATCGAATCCAGGGCCGTACTCTGGATGGTTCACGCCTACGAAGGCGACGTCTTGTATCTCGTGTGTGACGTCCTGACGGGAGTTGCCAGAGATGGCGGTTTTGAATTTGCGCGGTAGGTTATGGAACTCCTCACGCGGCAGATAGTTATTTTTGATCTCTTCAATGGCCGGGGTGGCGTCAATAATTTCATCTTCTGCCACGCCCGCGACAGGCGAGCCCAGGATAACGCGGGGCACGTCGCCGCACCCCATAAGCGTGCTCAGCCCCACCGACTCAAGCTTGTCCCAGATGGTGGGCACATCCTCGATACGAATCCAATGCAGCTGGATATTTTGGCGGTCCGTGAAGTCCGCGGTAGAGCGGGCATAATCACGCGAGATCTCACCCACAGCGCGCAGCTTGGCGGGATCGGCGCGGCCACCATCGAAGCGCACGCGCATCATGAAGTACTCATCCTGCAGCTCAGCGTTAGAAAGCTTAGCGGTCATCTCACCGCCCAAGTTTTGGTTGCGCTGGGTATAAAGGCCCAACCACTTGAACCGAGGAGCTAGGTCATCAGAAGGGATCGAGGAAAATCCTTGCTTGGAATAGATATCGATGACGCGCTGCTTGGCAGAAAGCCCACCATCCTCCTGCTTAATTACCTCATCGTTATTGAGGGGCTTGGTACCGTCAATCTTCCATTGGCCTTCGGGCTTCTTGGCGCGGGGAGTGCGCTTGGTATTAGTCGCGGTGGTCATGGTGTAGATCTCAACCTGCCTTTCCTAAGTATTGAAAGACAACCTACCCGTCTAAATCAGACAGACAAAGCGGTCTTTTTTATTTTCAAGTAAAAAATCGCCATAACCTGTGCAAAAGTCAGAATAATTTTAGAAACTAATTCTTAGCCTTGCCGCAATCTAGACCAGACGGTTCAATTGCCAGAAAGATAAAGCTAAGAAAATGAACCCAGCGGTCTAGCCCCGCGAGAAAGAGAAAGGCCTTCGCACAACATGAATCAGCCCTTAAAAGTAGCCGTGATCGGTGCCGGTCCAGCCGGCATCTATGCCTCCGACATCTTGGTAAAAAAGACCGGTGGTGAGGTACAGATTGACCTCATTGAGCAGATGCCCGCCCCCTTTGGCCTCATCCGTTACGGCGTAGCACCGGACCATCCGCGCATTAAAGGCATCATTAAATCCCTCCACCGCGTACTCGATACGGAGCAGATTCGCCTGCTGACCAACGTGCACATCGGCCGGGATATCACCGTCGATGAGCTGCAGCAGCATTATGATGCCGTGGTCTTTGCCACCGGCGCCGTGGGCGACCGCCACCGCGATATCCCCGGCGCGGACCTCGACGGCGTGCATGGTGCCGGCGAGTTCGTGGGCTTCTACGATGGCAACCCGCGCTTCGAGCGCAATTGGGATCTTTCCGCCACAGAGGTCGCAGTCATCGGCGTGGGTAACGTGGGCCTTGATGTCTCCCGCATCCTGGCCAAGACTGGTGACGAGCTCAAGGTGACCGAAATCCCCGATAATGTCTACGATTCCCTGGCCCAGAACCAGGCCGAGACCGTGCGCGTCTTCGGCCGCCGCGGCCCGGCGCAGGCCAAGTTCACCCCGCAGGAGCTCAAGGAGCTGGACCATTCCGAGTCCATTAATGTCGTGGTTTCCCCGGAGGACATTGACTATGACGAGGCTTCGCTGGCCGCGCGCCAAGAAAGCAAGTCCACTGACTTGGTGTGCCAGGTGCTCGAGCAGTACGCCATTCGAGATCCGAAAAAGGCACCGCACACCCTGCAGATTCACCTTTTTGAGCAGCCGGTGGAGATCATGGGTAAGGACGGCAAAGTCAGCGGGATTAAGACCGAGCGCACCGCCCTTAATGGGGATGGCAGCGTGCACGGTACCGGGAAGTTCACCGAATGGCCGGCACAGGCGGTCTATTTCGCCACCGGCTACCGCTCCGATGCGGTCGATGGCGTGCCCTTCAACCAGGACAAAAACGTCATCAATAACGATGGCGGCCATGTCATCGATGCGGCCGGCAAGGTAGTTCCGGGCCTGTACACCACCGGATGGATTAAGCGCGGGCCAGTGGGGCTCATTGGCAATACCAAATCCGATGCCACGGAAACAATTGGCATGCTGCTTGCCGACGCCGCCTCCGGCACCCTCCCCTCCCCTTCCAGCGACGCAGATATCACCGAGGTCCTTAGCGAGCGGGGAATCGAATACTTGACGTGGCAAGACTGGCAGCGTTTAGACGCGGCCGAGCGCGCACTGGGCGAACGCGAGGGCCGCGAACGCAAGAAGTTCGTGGAGTGGGAGGACATGGTCTCCCACTCGCGCGCCGAGGGTTAACGGCGGATGATGGCGAGGACTTCGTCGACGATGGCCTGAACTTCGTCGGCGGTCTTTGCCTCTACGTTGAGGCGTAGCAGCGGTTCCGTATTGGAGGCACGTACGTTAAACCATGCCTCGGTTCCCTTGAGCTCGACGGTCACACCATCCAGCTCATCGACGGACTCAATTTTATCCGCCAGCTCATCCAGCACTGCCTGGGTAGCGGCTTTCTGATCCTCCACGGTGGAATTGATCTCACCAGAGGCTTCATAGCGGGAGTATTCTGCCATGAGCTCGCTTAGCGGCTTATCGGACTGTCCGAGCGCTGCCAGCACGTGCATAGCGGCAAGCATGCCGGAATCAGCATTCCAGAACTCCTGGAAGTAATAGTGCGCGGAGTGCTCACCGCCGAAGGCGGCCTTGTGCTCAGCCATCTGCGCCTTAATGAAGGAGTGACCCACGCGGGTGCGCACTGGGGTGCCGCCCTTTTCCTTGATGAGCTCCGGCACGGTCTTAGAGGTAATCAAGTTGTGGATGATGGTAGCGCCGGGGAACTTATCCAAGTAGCGTCCTGCCACCAACGCGCAAATGGCAGACGGGGAAACAGGCTGGCCTTTTTCATCCACGACGAAGCAGCGGTCCGCATCACCATCAAAAGCCAAGCCAATATCAGCTTTCTGCTCCACGGTGAACTTCTGCAGATCCACCAGGTTCTTCGGGTCCAGCGGATTAGCCTCGTGGTTCGGGAAGGTACCGTCAAGTTCGAAGTACAAATCACGAACCTCGAAAGGCAGGCCATCGAAGACAGCCGGCACGGTGTGGCCACCCATACCATTGGCGGCATCTACAGCCACGACGAGAGGCTTGGAATCCTCCAACGGCACCAGCTTGCGTAGGAAGTCCGCATAGCCAGCCAGAATCTCCTGCTCTGCAATCGCACCTTCAGTGCCGGTGTACTCCGGGGTGCCTTCAATAAGCATCTGCTTAATCTGCCCCAAACCAGTCTCCTGGCCCACAGGCACTGCGCCGGCACGACAGAGCTTAATTCCGTTGTACTTGGCTGGGTTGTGGGAGGCGGTAAACATAGCGCCCGCGCACTCCAGGGAACCAGCGGCGTAGTAAAGCTCGTCGGTAGAGGTCAGCCCCAACAGGGTCACATTGAGGCCCTGCGAGGTCACACCCTCAGCGAAGGCGCGCGCCAAAGACGGTGAGGAGGGACGCATATCGTGGCCGACGGCCACGGTATTTTCGCCTTCCTCACGCAAGATGGCGGCAAACGCAGCGCCCGTATCGCGCACGAAGTTTTCATCGATGTCTTCGCCCACCACGCCACGGACGTCATAGGCCTTAATTACTGCATCAAGCTGCTCACGAGTTCGCATACCCAGCAATAGTACTCTCGCCCGCAGGGAAACTACTGCACTGCGGGGTCCGTGTCAGTCCAGTTCCGATTCCGCCGGCGTTATTTCATCGGGTACAACCGAAAGGTGGGCACGGCGGGCCTTTTTGGCATAAGCCACGCGACGGGTACGAAAGACCGGGTGATTCGAATTAGCTGGGTCAGCGCCATCAAAGGTCGCGGAATAGTCGATAGGGTCTGCCCCCGAACCGGCGCTACCGTCATCGACCAAGCCGGTGGTCACGCGGCCGTCTTCCTTGACCGCTTCTGCCAGGGCCATCAGATCGTCTTCCTCATCCAGCTCGATGCGATCGACGCGCACCAGCTCCCAGCCCACCGGAGCCGAGATGCGATCGCGGTGCGTGGCGCACAGGTCCCAACTGTGCGGGTTCTCTTCTTCCGCCAGCGGGCCGACCACGGCCGTCTGGTCCGCGTACGCATAGGTCAATGTCGCCACGGCGGGGCGGCCGCAGCCTGGGCGGGAGCAATGGCGAGAAATAATCACAGCGCATAAGTCTAAACCCTTAGTTGAGATTTAGATAGTCTTCGCCCCGGCGTGGCTCCGCTAAATCCAGACCACCTGCGCCTTAGAATCAGGGCATGACCGCCGCTCGCCCGCACATCCGCCCCGCCCGCGACCGACACGGCCACGGCATGCGCGGACCCCTCCTCCCCCAGCAGACTCCGCGCTACCGCAGCGCGCGCGAGCACTTCGACATGGCCGTCTTGGAGGCCTATGCCCCCATCCAAAACTCCTTCGCCCCGCAATTGCGTGGCCTCGACCTAGCCGTAGACACCATTCCGCGCATGCGACTCTCACCCGATATGACCGTGCTCCCGGATGAGATTATCGCCGATGGGCCGGTCCCCCTCGGGCGCGTGGTTCCTGCCGGCGTAGACTCCGCCGGCCACCCCACGCGCGCCCGGTTGGTCATTTTCCGCATGCCCATCGAGCAGCGCGCTTCCACCCCGTCCGAGCGTTCCGAGCTTCTAGGTACGGTTATTACCGCGCTCGTGGCGAATTATCTCAACTTGGACCCGGAGGAAGTGGATCCACGCTATAGCTGGTAGCCACCTTCACGATATGACCCAGCAGAAAGGCCCCGAGCCGCACGTCATGTGCTTGCCCGGGGCCTTTCTGGACACCTTAATTATCCAATCTCGCGCTTGAGGCGGCGGCGCTCACGGTCCGATAGCCCGCCCCAAATACCGAAGCGCTCGTCGTGCTCCAACGCGTACTCCAAGCATTCATCACGCACCGCGCAGGCCTGGCAAATGCGCTTAGCCTCACGGGTAGAACCTCCCTTTTCAGGGAAGAATGCTTCAGGGTCCGTCTGCGCGCACAGCGCTTGGTCCTGCCACTCCTGCTCGACGGCACCGAAGAGTTCATCGAGTGACATCTCTGCAGCAGCACCGCCACGGAGAATGGCGTTGTTATTAGCCATTTTGTCCACGCCTTTTCCTTTCTCCGAGGTTGGGTAATTCTAATCAGTGCAACCGACCGTACACCACATTCCCTTTGGGTAACCCCGCTGGGCCGGTGTGGAAGTAACGGCGTCGGCCGCTGTTTCTTTCACTGATGTAATTTCACACCGGATCACTAAATATCGTCAACCCGAATTAGCGGCTTCTTTGCACTTTTCGGCAAAAACGCAGCACACGATCCCCACGCGTCACATCTGTAACAACTACTCCCCACCGGGGGTATAGGTAGGGGGTACTACATGTAGTGGCACCTCGTTTTTCTGTCAACAATTTTCAGAAAATTCCGGCGTGTCGCGCGCACAATCTCTCAAAGAAGGGATCTACGTACTCACCAACGCTGCACAGATTTCGCATTATGGTGGCAGCTTTAGAAGGACAGGCTGAGTAATTCCGCATGGAAAAGGCCGAACCAAGGACTCATTTTCCTCAGTTCGGCCTATCCCAGTCGGACTTATCGCATGGCCCAGCCCACGGCAGGAGCGTTAAGCATCGGAGCTAAAACGCACTCCAGCGTCCGGGATGGAAACGCCGGGGAAGACACGCATGCCGTCGAGAAGCTCGCAGCGCGCTCCAATGTGGGCGCCCTCGCCAATGACGCAGTTTTCAATGACCGCGTTGGCGCCAATATGTGCGCCGGAGGCAATAATGGAGTTATGAATGATGGCACCTGGCTCAATGCGTACGCCATCGAAGACGACGGTGCCCTCGAGGCGAGATCCGGCGCCTACCTCGGAACCACGGCCCACGGCAGTACCGGACAGCAGCAGCACGCCACCAGCGATGCCGGCCGAAGGATCCACCAAGGACTCGCCGGTCTTGCCTTCAATCAGCGGGGAAGGCGCAATGCCGCGCACCAAGTCCGACGATCCGCGAGTGAAGTCATCTGGGCGGCCCATGTCGCGCCAGTAGGAGTTGTCCACGTGACCGACAACGAGGCGACCCTCTGCCAGCAGTCCCGGGAAAGTCTCGCGCTCGACAGAGACGACACGATCGGCCGGAATAGACTCGATGACCGAACGCTTGAATACGTAGCAGCCGGCGTTGATCTGGTTGGTCGGCGGGTCCTCAGTCTTTTCCAAGAAGGCGGTTACCCGACCATTGGAATCGGTAGGCACGCAGCCGAAGGCACGAGGATCAGCCACGTTGAGCAGATGCATGGTGACATCGGCGTCCTTGTCATGGTGCGTGGTGAGGATTCCCTCCAGGTCCATGCCGGACAGCACATCGCCGTTGAAGACCATGACGGTGTCATTGCGCAGCTTGTCGTAGACATTGCGGATACCGCCGCCGGTACCGAGTGCGGTCTCTTCCACCACGTACTCGATCTCCAGGCCTAGGTCCGAACCGTCGCCGAAGTACTCCTCAAAGACCTCAGCCTTATATGAGGTAGACATGACCACGTGCTCGATGCCGGCGGCCTTGATGCGGGCGAGAAGATGCTGCAGGAACGGATAGTTGGCCGTCGGCAGCATCGGCTTCGGTGTACCGATGGTTAGTGGACGCAGGCGGGTACCGCGACCGCCAACGAGAATCACTGCATCCGTGCTGGCACCGTGGGTGGTGACTGCTTCAGTCATAGTCTTCCTTATGTATGCAGACAGTTTTATTCGGTGATTTTCTGAGGGACAGTGTAGAGCTTAAAAGCGCAATCTAGGTCAACGGCACGCGCACCGCGGCCTAAGAACCTGCCGATGCCGAGGCAATTAACCCACGCACCCGCAGCCCCAGCCACAGTGCACCACGCAATGGGGCCTGCCACCAGGCGGGGTGGCGGTCTGCTTGGAAGCGGTAGGCGGAGTCATGGTGCGCGCGTAGCATGGCGCCGGCGTGTGCTTGTGTGGAATGCCCCTTGGCGTGACTGATGACTGCTTCTGGGCAGAAAATGTTTTGGTAGCCGGCACGCGCGAAGCGATCGCCTAGATCTACATCTTCGAGGTACATGAAGTAACGCTCATCAAATCCGCCGATGGCTTCAAAAGCCTCCCAACGCACAAGAAGGCAGGAACCAGATAACCAACCAGCCGGCCGCTGCGTAGTCATATCGGTTTCATTGCGATAAGCGCGCGACCACGGATTAGAGGGCCAGATCGAGGAAAAGAGGGCGTGCCCAATGCCGGTGGCGACGGTAGGCACGGCACGGGCAGAGGGGTAATTGGTGCCGTCCGGCTCTACTATGCGCGGGCCCACGGCCGCAGCGTCCGGCCATTTGCGGGCACACTCGATGAGCCGATCGATAGATCCCGGCCTAAAGGCAACGTCCGGGTTGGAAATCAGGAAAAATTCCTCATCTACTCCGCCGCGCTCGCGGGCGACGCGGGCACCGGCGTTCATGCCAGCGCCATAGCCGATATTCCCGCCGGTATCGAGGAAATCTACCCCGGCGCGCTCGCGGGCGGCAGCCTCGGGAACACCGTCGGTAGAGCCATTATCCGCAAGCACCACCTTGGTGCCGCGGGCGTACGCACTCGGCAAGGAGTCTAAAAAACTACCGAGGTATTGTCCGGGACTATAAGTCACGGTGATCACGGCCAGTGGGAGTTGAGTTGGAGTAGTCACAATGGCCACGAGCTTAGTCACAAGCACTCCTCGCGCTGGGCAGGGACACTGCCCGAACACGCGAAATCGGACGCGGATCACTAATTTTTTAACGTTCTGCCCTAAACTGTCTCCAGATCCCCACCAATCTAGAAAGCCTCCACTTGTGACTTCTGAGAACACTCGCCGGGCGCGCACCATTCAGCCGGCGCCCTCTGCCGCTAGTGCGGTAAAGCAAAAAGGTTCCACGGCCATAAAGACGATCGTAGCCCTGCTATCCGCCCTGATCCTGGTGGTATCTGGCGTGGGTTATGCCACCGTCGGCCGGCTTGATAATGGTATGTCTTCTGCCAAGGACTTGTCCTTAGGCGGCAAGGGACTTTCCGGTAACTCGCTCGATGGCGCGGTGGATATCTTGCTGGTGGGCAAGGATTCGCGCACCGATGCTAAGGGCGATCCCCTCTCCGATAAGGAACTAGCAGACCTGCACGCCGGCGTGGCCGATGGTGAGGAAAATACCGACACCATGATGCTCATCCGCGTTCCGGAGGATGGTTCCCGTGCTACCGCCGTGTCCATTCCGCGCGATACCTATGTTAAGGATCCGGAGTACGGCAATATGAAGATGAATGCTGTCTTCGCCTCTCACAAGAACGCCAAGGTGGACGAGCTCAAGCAGGAAAACGCAGAGGCAGAAGCAAAGGGCAAAAAGAAGCCGCACTCGGATAAGGACATCGAAAAGCAGGGCGTCGAGGCCGGCCGCGAAGGGTTATTGGCCATGGTGCGGTCCTTGACCGGTGTGTCCATCGACCACTACGCGGAGGTGGGCCTGCTGGGCTTTACCCTGCTTACCGACGCCGTCGATGGTGTCGAAGTCTGCCTCAATGATGACGTCAATGACGATATGTCTGGCGCTAAGTTCAGCAAGGGCAAGCAGACCCTCGATGGCGCCAAGGCCCTAGCCTTTGTGCGCCAGCGCTACAACCTGCCGCGCGGCGACCTCGACCGCATCGTGCGCCAGCAGGCTTTTATGGCTTCCCTGGTCAATAAGATCTTGGACAATGACACCCTGGCTAATCCCTCCAAGCTTTCCAAGATTGCCAAGGCGGTGGAACGCTCCGTAGTCATCGATGAGGGCTGGGACATTATGGGCTTTGTTACCCAGCTTGCCGGCCTGGCAGGCGGCAATGTCACCTTCACCACCATCCCTGTTACCTCCATCGACGGCCAGGGCGATTATGGCGAATCTATCGTTACTATCGACGCCGCCGAGGTTCACCGTTTCATGGACGATTTGGCTAAGTCCCACGATGAAGCCACCGATGAGGCCAAGGCCGAGGATAAGGACAAGCAGAAAAAGGCGGACAAGGACAAGGACGTCGATCCTAATATCAATATCCACGTCCTCAACGCCGGCAATATTGACGGCCTAGCTTCCGGCATCGGCTCTTGGCTTGAGGGCAAGGGCTATACGGTAGAGCGCTCCGCTAACGCGCAACCGGGCATCTACAGTGAGTCGCAAGTGGTAGCCGCTGATCCGACGAGCAAGGAGGCGAAAGCCCTAGCCAAGAAACTGGGTGGCCTGCCGGTGGCAGAGAACCCGCAGCTCGATAATGACACCCTCATCGTCGTGGCTACCGATGACTACCAGGGCCCCTCCGATAAGGAGGCCAGCGCCCAAGAGCCGGAGGAAGACAAGTCCAGCCAGCCGGTAGGCACCCCGGGCGATGACTTCGGTACCGCCAAGGTTTCCCCAGAAATCGACGCCGGTGGCGATGGCCCGCGCTGCGTGAACTAGCACTTCTCCCCTACGATGGGCGAGTATGGAACTACTCGCCCATCTTTTGCATGCCGATGCCGCCTCTCCGCGCCTTACCGTATATAACGAGACCACCGGCGCACGCATGGATTTTTCCGGGCAAACGCTCGACAATTGGGTAGCGAAGATCGCCAATATGCTGGAAGAAGAGCTCGACCTAGAGGCAGATTCCACCATTGCCATCGATCTGCCCTCCTCGTGGCAAGCGGCCGTTGTGGCCTTGGGTGCGCTCGCCTCCGGCCCTTCCTATAGCTTTGGCGAGTCTGCCGCGCTTGCCGACGTCGTCTTTACCTCCCCCTCCCGCTACCCCGCCGCCCATGATCGTCAACCCCAAGCCGATATCGTGCTCATCAGCGAGGACCCCTTTGGCCGCGGCGTCGTAGAATCCGGCGGCGATCTACCCACTGGCGCTATTGATTTCGGCCCTACCGTGCGCTTCTACGGCGATCAGTACTTTGGTGAAACCCAGCCACTGCCGCAACTCGTCAATACTCCTGCGAGCGCCGAGCGCCTGCTATCTACCGGCTGGTCTGATAATGAGTCTTTTTCCCGCGCCGTGCTCGAGCCCCTCGCCGCGGGAGGTTCCGCCGTCATCGTTGCCGGCGTGTGCCCAGCAGAGCGGTTAGAGGAAATCGCCTCCAATGAGAAAGTGACAGCTCGCCTTTCCTAGGTTTAGTCGGCAGGATTGAGCCCAGATACACTTAGCACTCGTTATGTTTCTGGGAATCTCCGCGGACGCATGGTCCTATATCTTCATCGGCCTCCTCATCCTTGCCGGCACCATCACTCAGGGCGCCATCGGTTTTGGTTTAGGGACCATTGCCACGCCCATCATCGCGCTCATTCGACCTGACCTGCTACCCACGCTCATTCTGCTGCTCGCGTTGTGCATTTCTAGCTATACGCTATCGCGCTCCTACCGCGAGACTTCTTGGCGCGTGGTGGGAATCTCTTCTCTTGCCCGCATCCCCGGTTCCTTAATAGGCGCTTGGGCAATCGCGAGTCTGTCCCCTGATGGATTATCCATCTTCATCGGTTGCGCCGTACTCTTTGCCATGACCCTATCCAGTTTGGGATGGAGCCCGCGGCCGACCACCCTCAATACGCTCATCGCCGGCGTAGCCTCCGGCATCCTGGGCACCTCCACTTCCATAGGCGGCCCGCCCATGGCGTTGATTATGAAGCGTTTTGATCCGAACCGTACCCGCGGCACTTTGGCGGGCACCTTCGTCCTCGGAACCTTAATTTCTCTTATAATTTTGACCCTCAATGGACAGATCAGCAGCACCCAAGTAACCGCTGCGGCGGCCTATTTCCCCCTTATTGTCATTGGACTTATCGCAGCGAACTACCTCAACCGATTTATAGATAGGAAACTGCTCAACCGCATCGTCATCATTGTGGCCATCTCTGCAGCCCTTATGCTGATCGTCGAATCCGCCCTCTTCTAGCCCTGCACCCCACCCTCTTCGGAACATCCTGGACAGTTCCGGTTGCGAAAAGCACCAACCTCTGCCATGTAAACGCCTATAACTTATGACATGTAACATTCACGCGCAGGCATTTTATAACCACCTTTCACCCGCTTAAATGCAGCGTACGACGCATATAGTGGCACGCCCGTAATTTCCCTACAAGACTCGTACGTCACTTTTGGGAGAGGCAGAATACCCCCACACGGGGGTATTCCAATTCGCTCCAAATAGGAATTGTATAGACATCTATCCATCAATAATTTTTGACGCACTATCGACCACTTAGCAGGAACAGGACCCAATAAACAGCTTGGTCTATATGAAGTATATCGCTCCTTCTGAAGGCAAAATATATAGACATCTAAGAGATGACGTAACTTTAAGCGTGTTTTAGCGTTTTCTTAGCGCAACGTCGAGAGTTGCTGGATTTCATTCATAAGTTCATTCATTTTCTACCTGCATTAGGAGAAGTTCTAGATGTCGATTCGTCGTCGCATGACCGGCTTGACCACCGGCCTCATCGTCGCCGGCACCGCATTCGCGGCACCGCTGGCTGGCGCCACCACCCAGACCGAGTCCTACCCGGAAACCCCGGCGCTGAACCCGGATCTGCCCATCATCCACACCACCCACGGTTCCGACCACATGAAGGCGAACGTTCTGAACCCTCGCCCGGTATGTAACCCGTGGGAGGACCACCGCACCGTGGTCTACAAGGTTTCCGATCGCTTCCTGCCGGCCGGCACCATCTCCACCACCAACCAGACCAAGAAGGACATCCCGCTGCAGCAGGATCTGTCCAAGTCCCAGTCCATCTCCGTTTCCGTCAACGGTGACCGCACCGAGACCACGTCCATGAACCTGGGCGGCAAGGGCTCCGGCAAGAATGCTGAAGGCTCCGCAGGCATCTCCCACGAGATCGCAACCAAGATTGGTGCTAGCGCCTCCTACTCCCTGTCTTGGGAGGCTGGCCAGTCCATCGGACCTTACGACGTTCCGCCAAACCACACCGGTGAAGCTACCTACGGCTTCCGCGTGCTGAACATGACCGGTACCCAGCAGTACTGCAAGCCAAACGGCACCTGGTCCACCCCGACCGCTTGGAATGCAATGCAGCCGGTTAAGAACGAAGTTCGCGTCAAGCTGTACGACAAGCTGTCTGATTCCTACGCTCCTAACAAGGATGCCCAGAACACCACCGACGTCAACGACCCGAAGGTTGTGCAAGAGGACAAGAACCTCGAGGCTGACGCAGAGGTAATCAAGGACACCGAGGGCACCGCCAAGGAAGATGCCGAGAAGGTTTCTGAGGCAGAGGGCAAGAACGAAGAGACTGCTGACAAGAAGAAGCAGGAAGAGGTTGATGCCAAGGAGGACAAGAAGGACTCCAAGCACAAGCTCGACCTCGAGCCTTACATGACCGTTTCCGGCGCTAAGCACGCTGGCTTCGCAGGCACCGTTGCAGTCCGCGCCAAGAACGTTGGCTCCGAGCGCTACTACGGCGAGTTCCCAGCTACCCAGTTCCGCGTTGATGTGAAGACCGCCAAGGGCCCGAAGGGCGTTGACCGCCTCATCACTCCGCGTTCCTCCAAAGGCGCTCACATCCGTGACCTGGGCTTCAACGAGAAGACCTCCACCCGCTCCTTCGAGGTAACCCTGGCTAACCCGATTAACGCTGGCGAGGAGGCTCGCATTGCGAACCTGGACTTCGGCGATGGCAAGACCAAGGAAGGCCGCCTCATCAATAACATCGAGGTAACCCAGACCTCCCGCATCAAGGGTGATGACTCCAAGTACAACGACCAGAACGTTGATTCCCGCGAGCACACCTTGAATGACTTTGGCAAGAAGGCTGAGGGCCTGTTCTAAGAACACCTCACTTCTGCCCTAGGAATATAGTTTCCTAGCCCGTCTCAAACAGAAGGCCGCCGCACCTCCCATGGTGCGGCGGCCTTCTTCTTGTCCATTGGCCGACCCACCTCCAACTTTGTATCCTTGACCGGTACGTCATGCCTTCTCGAAGGGAGTTTTATAGAGACTAAAACACCAATCCCACCCTCTCCTTCTTTCTTTAAGGTGATGAAATGACAGATTTTATTGCTGCGCGTTGGCAGGACATCCTCTTCCGCAGCTATCAGCACACCAGCTTGGTCATCCAATCCGTGGCCGTAGCACTAATAATCGCTCTCGTGATAGCTATTTTTGCGGCTCAACGCCCACGCGGAGCGGCCCTAGCCAATGCCCTATCCTCCATTGGCCTAACGCTTCCCTCACTCGCCCTTCTCGGCCTCGCCATTCCCCTCTTTGGAATCGGCACAGTGCCCTCCGTAGTTCTCGTAGTCTTTTATGCAGTTTTGCCAATTCTGCGCAATGCAATTGTCGGACTACATACGGTGGACCCCAGCATTATTGAATCTGCTCGCGGACAAGGCATGAGCAAAGCGGCGATTCTTTTTCGCATCCGCTTGCCACTGGCATGGCCCATCATCATGACTGGCATCCGAGTGGCAACCCAGATGTCTATGGGCGTGGCCGCCATCGCGGCCTATGCACTTGGACCAGGCCTCGGCGGCTATATCTATTCCGGCCTTAGCCAAATTGGCGGCACCAACGCGCTGAATTACACGCTAGTCGGCACACTCGGCGTCGTGGTAATCGCTCTCATCGTGGATGCAATTCTTGCCGGCATCCAGAAACTGACCACCCCGAAAGGCATTTCCGCATGACACAAAACAAGCAATCAAGTCCGGTTTCAGCTAGCGAGACCAGCGGTGCTGAAATCGTCTTTGACCACGTGACCAAGTCTTACCCAGGACAGAAATCACCTGCGGTAAAAGAGTTGTCTTTCCGCATCCCCGCCGGAGAGCTCGTGGCATTTGTGGGACCTTCCGGCTGTGGTAAGACCACTTCGCTTAAAATGATTAACCGCCTGGTCGAACCCACCAGCGGCGAAATCCGGATTAACGGTGAAGACGTAACCAAGAAGAATTCCACCCAGCTGCGCCGAGACATCGGATATGTTATTCAAGGCGGCGGCCTCATTCCCCACATGTCCGTCGCAGACAATATTGCACTCGTGCCAAAGCTCAAGAAATGGAATAACAACAAAATCTCACAGCGCACCGATGAGCTCTTGGACATGGTGGGCTTGGATCCCTCGATCTACCGGGACCGCTTCCCCCGAGAACTTTCGGGCGGACAACAGCAGCGCGTGGGTGTAGCGCGTGGTCTCGCGGCCGATCCCCCAGTGGTGCTCATGGATGAGCCTTTCGGCGCAGTGGACCCGATTACGCGCACGCACCTGCAGGATGAACTGGTAAACATCCAATCGGAGCTAAAGAAGACCGTTGTGTGCGTAACGCACGATATCGATGAGGCGATCAAGCTGGGCCACCGTATCCTCATTTTTGAACCCGGCGCGCAGATTAGCCAGTACGATACGCCGGAAAATATTCTGGCCGCACCAGCGAATGATTTTGTGGAAGACTTCATCGGTTCGGGCTCTGCCCTCAAGCAGCTAAATTTGCGGCGCGCGGATGAACTTGAGCTTTGGTCGCCACCCATAGGGCGCATCGGCGAGAAGACTGCAGACGTTCTCGAGCGTTTAGATACCGCCGGAGAAGGGACTGTCGTTATCCTGGACGAGCACGATCACCCGCGCGAATGGATCACCAAACGCCAGCTCAGCCGCTTTGAGTTCATTCCTGATCCGACTATAGAGTTGTCCTCTGTGGTGGAAGCTCGTTCTACGCTTAGCGACGCCATGTCGGCCATGCTTGCTTCCTCCCACGGCGGCGCCATGGTTACCCGCCGCGGAAAATTCCAAGGCGTGCTCCTTTATGACACGGTCAATGACTACATCCGTCAGATCAACTCCGATGCCCACTCTCCTCGCGGTGAAGGAGGTAGCAGTGGAAAAGCTTAAACGCCTCGGAGGAGAGAACCGGCTCCTCATTTTCGGTATTCCAGTTCTAGTCATCGCGGCAGTTGTCGGATGGCTCATTTGGCACGCCACCGCGGATCTTGATGAAATTGAGGCTCGCACCTTGGAGCTCAATTCCGTCGCGGCTTTGGCGTGGGAGCACCTCGTGCTCGTGCTTATTTCCGCACTCTTGGTTATCGCTGCCGCAATCCCCTTAGGGATTCTGCTCACGAGACAGTCCACGCAATTTCTTGCCCCCGTGGTCACGGGTATCGCCAATATTGGTCAGGCAGCTCCGGTCGTTGGCGTCATTGTACTCCTGGCCATTTGGCTCGGCTTCGGCACTCCGGTTGCCATCCTCGGGTTGTGGTTTTATGCCTTCTTGCCGGTGCTGGCCAATGTCATTGCAGGTTTAAGGGGCGTCGACAAGCAGCTCATTGAGGCAGCGCACGGGCTAAGCATGTCCCCCATGCAGGTTCTCGCCAAGGTAGAGCTTCCGCTTGCGCTGCCGGTCATCATGACCGGTGTCCGCACGTCTTTGGTGCTTCTCGTAGGCGCAGGTGCGTTTGCCACGTTTATCGATGCCGGTGGGCTTGGCGGACTCATCACCTCTGGAATCAACCTTTATCGCACGCCGATCCTTGTTTCGGGCGCGGTACTTATCGCAGCCTTAGCGCTCACCGTGGAATGGGTGGGCCGACTATTGGAACTCGCTTTTACGCCGAAGGGGATGATCAAATGAAACGCCTGATGGCAACACTCACCGCGGTAGGCACCCTTTTTCTGGCGGGCTGTGGCCTTGGTACTGCAGGTGGTTTGATTCCCCGCGGCGAACTGCAAGGCGATCTCGCCGGCATTGATCTGAGAGGCGAGACCATTTCCATCGGGTCAAAGAACTTCACCGAGCAGATCATTTTGGGAAAAATTGGAGCCATTTTGCTGCAGTCAGCGGGTGCCAACGTCAAGGATCTCACCAATATTCCGGGATCTACTTCGGCCCGCCAAGCCCTCCAAGTAGGCGATATGGACACGATGTTTGAGTACACCGGTACCGCATGGATTACCTATTTGGGCCATGATGATCCCGTTCCTGGTTCACGGGAACAATACGCAGCCGTGGAAAAGGCTGATAAGGAAAATGGCTTAACGTGGCTGCCGCCAGCGCCAATGAACAATACCTACGCCTTGGCTACAAGTGAGAAGACGCACCAAGAATCGGACGTAGAGACGCTCGCGGATATTAAGGAGCTTCCTCCCGAGCAGCAAACCTTCTGCACCGATGCCGAATTCCTCGCCCGCAATGATGGACTCCTTCCCATGCTCAAGAGTTATGGGGTGAAAGAGCCTCCACGCAGCCGCATTAAGGAAATGGATTCCGGCGCGGTCTATGCCGCCTTAGACAAGGGAGAATGCACCTTTGGCTCCGTTTTCGCCACCGATGGCCGCATTAAGGCCCTCCATTTGCAGGTGTTGACGGACCCTAATCTGTTCTTCCCTAAGTACAACCTTGCCCCGGTTATCCGCACCGAGGTTTTAGATGAGCATCCAGAAATTGAAGAGCTTTTCGCTCCCCTGTCACAGCTGCTTACCGACGAAAAGATGCAGGAACTCAATGCCCGCGTCGACGTCGACGGTGAGGACTACACCACCGTGGCACTCGATTTTTTGAAGGAAGAAAACCTGATCGCGGACTAGCTGCCAAGCCTTAGCAAGATTCCCAAAGACCGTTGCACCACCCTCGGTGCGGCGGTCTTTAATATTTCTTTAACCTAGATCACACTTTTACTTTCGTTCGCCAAAACCTTCAGATAGATTGTTTATGTTGTCTTATTCACACGTACTGAAGGATGAATTCTATGTCTCACACGACTGCGAATGCGCCTGCTTCACCGGCCAGTTCACCCACTACCGGCAGCGCAGACACCCCAAGCGGCAGCCAGGTAGCTACCAATAAGGCCGTCAATAGCCAGTGGACCATCACGCTCTTCGGCACTGCCGTGGGCGCAGGTATCCTCTTCTTGCCGATTTCCGCCGGCAGTTTCGGCTTTGTCCCGCTACTGGTAGCCACCCTGCTCATCTTCCCGATGATCTACCTGGCCCACCGTGCTTTCTCCTGGATCATTAGCTATTCGCCGCTGCATGGCGAAGACGTCCTTGCAGTACTCACTCACTTCTTTGGCCGGGGCAACGGCATCATCCTCGCGATTATCTACTGGTTCACCATCTTCCCGGTGGTGCTCATTTACGGCGTATCTATTACCAATACAGTCGATAGTTTCATCGTCAACCAGCTAGGCGGGCCGGAAATTTCCCGCTACATCTTGGCACCGCTGTGCGTAGGTCTGATGACGCTGGCACTTGCCTTTGGCAATGCCATCATGTTGAAGATTGCTCAGTTCGTGGTTTACCCGCTCATCGTGGCGCTGGCAGCAGTATCGCTCTACCTCATTCCACAATGGGACCTCGGGTCCTTCATGGAGGCCGGCGATCACACCGCTGGCGGCGTTATCAAGGCCATTATCCTTATCCTTCCCGTCTTGGTGTTCTCCTTCTCCTTCGTTGCTGCGATCTCCCAATTCTCGCTGGGCATGGAAAAGGAATACGGCGCGGACCACCACGCACAATCCGATAAGGTTATCCGCAATTCCGCCATCTTGCTAACCGTCTTCACCATGTTCTTTGTCTGGTCCTGCGCGCTGGCCATGGGTGCAGACGGCATGCAGGAGGCAAATGACAAGAACCTGCCGGTACTTTCCTACTTCGCCAACGAGACCGGCACCCCATTTATGGCCTACATGGCACCCATCGTGGTTATTTGTGCAGTGGCTTCTTCCTATTTCGGCCATGCCCTTGGCACCATCGAGGGCACCCAGTACCTCTTCAACCTGGCCGCCCCGAAAGCCACAAAGAAGATGTCTGCCCGCACGCTCGACCTATGGACCTACCTCTTCATCTTCATCGCCACGTCACTGGTAGGAATTTTCAACCCCTCCATCCTGGACATGATTTCTGTCGTGGGCGGCGTCTTCTTCGCCTTCATGACCTACCTGCTTCCCATCTGGGTCATTTACCGAGTGGACGCCCTAGCCCGCTTCCGCGGCAAAAAGACCAACCGTGCTGTCAAGGGGTGAATGCGCCACTTCGACCGGGAGGTAGTTGTGACGCGTTGGACTCCGAAGGATGTTAAGGATGCTGCTGTTGAGCGCGTGGTGGCAGGCGAGGCAGTTAGCCTG